>CAYNQM010000191.1:0-5326 GCA_964399275.1 uncultured Haladaptatus sp. | reverse complement strand
GCGCCCAGACGCCGAACGAAAGCACACCGATGGCGAGCGTCGAGTAGACGACGAACTTGAAGCCGAACAGTCGTCTGCTGGCGAATCGCGGGATGATGAGGCTAACCAGCCCCATCGGTGGCAGGACGAGGATGTACACCTCGGGGTGGCCGAAGAACCAGAACAGGTGTTGCCACAGAATCGGCCCCCCGCCGTCGAGCGCGAAGAAGGTGGTGCCAAAGTTCCGGTCTAACAGGAGCATGACGAGGGCACTGCCGAGGAGCGGGAACGCGAACAGGATGAGACCTGCCTGCGTGAGGAACGTCCACGAGAGGATGTCCATCTCCGACCACGAAACTTCCTTCTGCGTGAACGTCGTGGCGATGATGTTGATGGCTCCGATGGTGGTGCTAACCCCCGAAAGATGCAGTCCGAGCAGCATCAGATTGATGGTCGGATTCGGCTGTTGCCGCGAAAGCGGGGTGTAAATCGTCCATCCCGTTTCCGGCGGTCTGAGATCGAAAAACGGCTGTGCGGCCGCCTGGCCCAGAACCGGTTGGATGATGTGGCCGCCGATGTCGGAGATGAGGCCGAACCGAACCAACAGCAGGGCTGGTGGAAGGAGCCAGAATCCGATGGCGTTCAGTCGCGGGAACGCCATGTCGTCGGCTCCGAGGAGCAGGGGGAGGAAGTAGTTCGCGAAGCCGAAGAGGACGGGCGTTGCGAAGAAAAACAGCATCGTAACGCCGTGCATCGTGAACAGACCGTTGTACGTCTGGGCGTTCCACACGTCCACCTGCGACGAGAACAGTTCTGTCCGAATCATCATGGCGTCGGTACCACCCCAAAAGAACGCCAGCGCACCCAGTAACAGGTAGAGCGCGCCGATGTCCTTGTGATCTACCGTCGTCACCCAGCGAACGAGGCCGCTGGGTTTGCCGTAGCCGGATTGGAAGCCAGTCGCATAGCCCCCGTCGGCTTTGGCGGTCGGTGTCGTGTCGTCTATCGAGCGAGCGAGCCAGAGTGCGAGCGCTACGAGCGCGATTCCAAATCCTGCACCAGTAGCAGCCTCACCGAGGAGATTCATTGTGGTCAAGTAGGGATGATATCGTTAGTGCTGGCGATGGTCAACGGGCGATGCGAGTCTCGTCCCGACGTTAGAACGGACCACTCTTAATGCTCGGGGCCATTCTCATCGAGTGAAAACGGCCAACTAGGCGCGATTCCGAAGCGGGACACCGACCACAGGGTGACTCGTCTGCGTGAGCACCGACTGGGTGATGCTCCCGAACAGCACCTTCTGGGCCGGACTTCGCTTCTGGCTGAGACCGATGGCGATTTCGTCGGCGTCGTGCTCGTCCGCGAGCGTGAGGATGTCGTGTGCCGGGTCGCTGGCGTCAGTGTTCAGTTCCGTCTCCACCATCGCAACCTCTGCGAGTCGCTCCTCGAAGATGGCCAGCGCATTCCGTCCTTGTTCGACCATCTCCTCGTCGTTTCCACCGTGGAGCGAGTTGAGGGCGAACACCACGTCGTCCGCGTCGAGTCGTGGCAAAAGGTAGTCACACAGTCGCTCGCTCGTCTCCACGCTGTCGGTTCCGGCGACGATGTAGGCCATGTGCGGAGAGAGAACAGGGGAGATTATAAACCGGATGGCATCGGCAACGTACTGTCAATCTCGACAGGACTTTTTCGCGCCGGGAGCGAGCGTCACGTCCACCGTCGCGCGCTTCGGCGGGTCGTTCCCGCGAAGTTGCCAGTGTTCGACCGTCGCAAACACTTCACCTAGTCGGTAGTCGTTCGGCCACGACTCGAAGGTCAGGTCGAACACGAAGGAGTCCCCGTCGATTTTCGTCCGCGGACACCATCCTTTGCTCGTCCCCGGTTTCGTCAGTTGCAGTCTCGAAACCAGCACCGCGACGAACGAATTCGAGTAATCGAGGGTCAGCCATTCGTCCGATCCGTACTCGTCCAGCGCGCGCTGATTGAACGCCCGCCGCGCCTCCGCGGAACTTTGGACGAGCGTCGCGTAGAGGGGTGGGCCGTTCCACGGCGTCGGGCCACCCTCGACGAGCGGTCTGTGTAAGTCCATCTCCCACCGCTCGGCGAACCGGAGTTCTTTCAGCAGTCCACTGCACCCCGCCAGCGAGATGGTCGTGGTACCCACGAGACCAGTCCGGAGAAGTCGGCGTCTCGACAGTGAATCGGAAGCCACCGGGTTTCGATTAAAGCGACGAAATAAATACATTTCTGAGACGGTTTTCGCAACCCTCCTGAGTCCCGAGCACGCACGGCAACGTATGGAAGAAGTCGTCGCGCTCGCTGAGCGGATCCGAGACGCAGATACCGTGGTCGCGTTCACCGGGGCAGGCATCAGCACCGCATCGGGGGTACCCGACTTCCGGAGCGACTCGGGTATCTGGAATCGGTTCGACCCCGAGGACTTCCACTACCGGCGGTTCTGCGACGACCCTGCAGAGTTCTGGATTGATCGTCTCTCCCTCCACGAGACGATGTTCGGCGAGGACATCGAACCGAATCCCGCCCACGACGCGCTCGCCGAACTCGCCGAGGCGGGGGACCTCCACGCCGTCATCACGCAAAACACCGATGGACTGCACGCCGACGCAACGCCCGCCGAACTGGTGGAACTCGTCGAACTGCACGGCAACGCCCACCGCGTCGTCTGTGAGTCCTGCGGTCGCCGAACCGAGGCTGACCCGGTTCGAGAGCGCGTCGAGTCGGGCGAGCGACCGCCGCGCTGTGCGGACTGCGGCGGCGTGCTGAAACCCGACGTGGTGCTCTTCGGCGAGCAGTTGAACGAGCGAGACCTCCAGCGCGCCCGTGAACTGTCGAGACGGGCGGACGTATTCCTCGCAATCGGGTCGTCGCTGACCGTCGAACCCGCCGCCTCGCTTCCGCGAATCGCCGACCGAGAAGGGGCGACGACCGCCGTCGTCAACTTCGACGAAACGCCCTTTTCTCCAGTCGCCGACTTCGACGTGCGCGTCGACGTCACCGAACTGCTTCCGGCGCTCAGGGCGGAGTTGGCGGAGTAACCTGCGGACGAACGTTTATGTCGATGGGAACCGAATGATATTCGGTATCACATGGCATCGTCCGGCTACGTCGCAAGTGCGCTCGTAATGGGGTTCGCGCTGGTCGCGCTCACGGTCGCGCTCGTCCGTTCGCGGGATTGGCGTCGGTACGCCACGCCGCAAGAGGCAGGGGCGAACTGGTCGGACGGCGAGGCCGAGTTCGAACTGCTCCGGAACGTTGCCACGAATCCGACCGTCTGGGTGGTGTCCTTCCTCGTCGGGACCCTCGGAATCGGCGCAGGTGCGGTGCTGTTCGTCAGCGGGACGGCAGTCCCGGCGTCCATGCGACGGGGTGCGTGGTTGGCAATCGTCGGCCTCTCGGTCGCGCTCATCGGCGGATACATCTTCTGGGGAACCTACCAGTCGTCGCGCTATCGAGGGCTGGACAGCGCGCAGGCGACCCTCGCGGCACTCTGGGTCTGGGGAACGCTGTTCGTCATCGCCGTGGTTCTGAAACTCGTGTTGGCGTAGCGCGATTTCACTCGTTTCTGAGGCGAGGATGGTGAGTACGGGAAGACGGTCTGAGACGTGGCGACAGAAACGACGCTCACCACGACCGTGCTCGCATATGTCATACGGACGAATGTGGTCACACCTATTCGAATCTCACTATTTCAGAGAATCGAGTACGACGCCGCGAGCGTCAGCGCCAGCGCCGCGAGCAGGCCAATCAGCATGATGAACGAAATCGACCGTGGTTCGTATCGCAGATGCTGATAGTAGCCCGCGACGAACAGTGCTTTCACGAACGACAGCGCGATGATTCCCGCGAAAGCCGTCCAGTACGCGAGTCCCGCAAACTCCACGAGCACCTGTGCGGTCGCCATCACGAACAGCAGGACGTAAATCGCGGTGTACAGTTTTGCGTTGGTCATGGTCGTTGGGAGTCGATTGGTGGTTGTTGGGTGGTCACAAGATGTAGAACAGCGGGAAGAGGAACAGCCAGACGATGTCCACGAAGTGCCAGTAGAGCCCGAAGTACTCGACCGGTCGCTCGTCGTCCAGATACGCCCCGCGCCACGCGCGAGCGACGAGGTAGAGCACGACGAGCAGGCCGACGATGACGTGTGCGGCGTGCAGCCCCGTCGTCAGGTAGAACGTCGATGTTCGAACGCCGCTGGAAAACGTCAGCCCTTCGTGGAACAACTCCTGCCATTCGAGCGCCTTGTTCACGAGGAAGGCGACGCCGAGAGCGAACGTGACGAGCAGACTCGCTACGAGTCCGCGCTTGCTGTTTCGCTCCGCGGCCACGAGCGCCAGCACGACGCTGAAACTGCTCGTGAGCAGGAAGTAGGTGTTCACCAATCCGGGCAGTGGATCGTGGGGAACCGGATGCCACTCGACCCAGCCGCTGGCGACCCGGATGAAGACGTAGGAACCGATAAACGCGCCGAACAGCACCACGTCGCTGGCAAGGAAAATCCACATCCCGACTTTCGTGTTCTCCACGCCCGCGAAGGGCCAACTTTCGCCGAAGGGTCCTTCCGGCCCGTTGAACTGTTCGCTGGCCATCGAGACGAGGGCAAAGCCAACGAGAGCGAATCCACCGCCCAGCACGAGGAGATAGGCGGTGCCCGCCATCCCGCTAGCGAGTTGGCCTTGGTCGAAGCCCGACAGTCCGAGGAGGGTGAAGAAAGCTCCGAGACCGACGACGAAGGGCCAGATGCTCGCGTGGTCTACGTCGTTGTCGTGCGTTTCCATCGCTTCGTGGGAAACCATTCCGCCGTCTGTCGCGCTGTCGGCCGCCATTGCGCTGTCGGCTGTCTTTCCCTCCAGCGCGCGTGCTGGCCGCTTGAATCTGAGCGTCCCGTCCACGAAACTCGGAACCCCGGGGAAGTTTTCGAGGGGCGGCGGCGACGGTATCGCCCACTCGGTCGTGGTGGAGTACGACCACGGGTTGTCGTCCGCCGGTTCGCCGACGATGAGGCTCTTCGAGAGGTTGTAGAACATCACGAGGAACGACGTGCCGAGGATGAACGCGCCGACGGTGGAGAGTTGGTGCCACGGGATGAACGCCGGGTCGTAGACGAAGTCGCGGCGGGGTGTCTCCCACGCGAGGAACATCGGGAAGTAGAGGAGGTTGAAGCCGACGAAGTACATCGCGAAGTGAACCTTGCCGAGGAACTCGTCGTACTGTTTTCCACTCATTTTCGGGAACCAGTAGTACAGTCCCCCGACGAGCGCCGTCACGCCGCCAACCATCACGTAGTGGAAGTGCGCGACCACCCAGTAGGTGCCCCGGAACTCGTAGT
>CAYNQM010000190.1:0-5388 GCA_964399275.1 uncultured Haladaptatus sp. | reverse complement strand
GCCACTCGCGCCTGCCGCGATTACTTCGGCGGGGCGTTCGCTAATCTGGATTTCGGTAGAGTCGGTGACGACGACCGTCCCGCTCGGGTCGGTTTCGGCGACCTTGAGCGGAATGGACTGGCCGGAACCCATCCCCATCAAACCGAATCCGAAGGGAATCGCCTGGCCCTGCGTGATGGCCTGTCCGCTCAACTTGTCGCGGATATGGGGCGCGATGTTGCCGCGAATCTGGAGATTCTGCGGCAGTGCAATCGTCACCCTGTTGGCGGGGTTCACGTCGGCTTTCTCGATGCTGACCTTGTCGTCGATGCCGACGCCGGCCTCCTGGCGGAGTTTCCCGTCGATACGGATGATTCCGCGACCTTCATCTTCGGGATAACCGGGCCAGACGCGCGCGACGGCACGCCCCTGACCGCGTCCCTCGATAACGATGTAGTCGCCGTTCTCGACGTCCAGTTCGTCCATGGAACGCCTATCCACCGCCGCGAGTCCACGACCCGCGTCCTTCTGTTTTAATGGCTTGACAGTGAGTTTCATCGTTTCACCTCGATACTGAGGACGCCATTGTTGATAAACGCTTGCGCCTCTCCGTCGGGCAATTCGACTTCGGTTTGAAACTGCTCGTCGTCACCCTCCGCGACGACGATTGCCACGTCTCCGAGCACGTCCACGGAAACGTCGTCACCGCCGAAGTCGGCGACGATGACCTCCTCGTCGTCGTAGCTGTAACGACGGGCGATAGCTCCACTCTGTTCTGAGATTCGTTCGAGAGTCATCTTGTAGCTAACCTTTGGTTAGTGTCGAAAGTATTTAAATCTTTCTGCACTAGAGGAGCCACCGTACAGCGGTTTTCGAATCACCGGTAGAAATGCGGTTCCCATCGACTGTCGTCCGGAACTTTATGCTCCGTGCGTGTGAACAGCAGTACACATGAAGACGGTCGTACACCACGACAGAACGACAGCCTATCGCCTCGCAGACCGTGGTGGCGATGGTGCACCCGTGCTGTTCGTCCACGGAAGCGGTGGCACCCACGAACTCTGGAAGGCGCAACTCGCCCGACTTTCGTCGTCGTTCCCCGTCGCCGCGGTCGATTTGAGCGGCCACGGCGAATCCGAGGACGTAGACGCCGACGCGGGTTGGAGCACCCTCTCGGCTTACGCCGACGACGTACTGGCAGTCGCCGAGGAAACCGACGCCCGAACCCTCGTCGGCAACTCGCTCGGCGGCGCAGTCGTCATGCATCTCGTCCTCGAACGCGACTTCGACCCCGACGCCCTCGCACTCGTCGGAACCGGCGCGAAACTCTCCGTGCTGGACGACTTGCTCGTCTGGTTGGACGACGACTTCGACCGTGCAGTCGAGTTCCTCCACGAGGGCGACCGACTCTTTCACGACCCCGACGACCGCTACGTCGAACTCTCGAAGGAAGCGATGTACGAAGTCGGCCAGCAGGTGACGAGTCGCGATTTTCACTCCTGTCACACCTTCGACGTGCGCGACCAATTGGAGGAAATGGTCGCCCCCACGCTGGCCGTCGTCGGCGAATACGACATGCTCACCCCGCCACGGTATCACGAGTATCTGGCCGACAACGTGCTCGAAGGACAATACGCAGAAATCGAAGGCGCGGCACACCTCGCCATGCTCGAAACGCCCGGAGCGTTCAACGAAACGCTGTCCCGGTTCTTGGACGACGTCCGATAATCAGTAGATTCCGTCCAGATTCTTCTCGACGTGCGAGTGTTCGTCCGCCGGGAACTCGCCCGATTCGACTTCGTCCCGGAACGCGGAAACCGCACGTTGCATCTCTCCTCGAACGTCGCCGAACTGCTTCGAGAAGCTTGGACTCCACTCGCCCAGACCCATCACGTCGTTGATGACGAGCACCTGTCCGTCCGTGTTCGGCCCGGCACCGATTCCGATGGTCGGAATGTCGAGTTCCTCGGTGATGGTCTCCGCGACGTTGGCCGGAACGTGTTCGAGGACGAGCGAGAATGCCCCCGCTTTTTCGTGTTCGCGTGCGAGGTGAAGCATCTCGTCGGCCTCCTCTTCGCTAGTCCCTTGCCGAGCGTAGCCCAGTTGGTTGACGCGCTGTGGCGTCAGTCCGAGGTGCGCCATCACCGGAATGCCGATTTGCGAGAGCGTTTCGGTCAGTTCGACCGTGTGCGGTCCGCTCTCGATTTTGACTGCGTTCGCGCCCTCTTCTTTCACCATCCGACCCGCGTTCTCGACGGCGCTCTTCTCGTCGTATCCGAAGCTGAGAAACGGCAAATCCGCGATGACGAGGGCGTCCTCGACGCTCCGGACGACCGCGCCAGTTCGGCTGGCCACCTCGTCTACTGTGACGGGAAGCGTGGAGTCGTAGCCCAGCACGGCGTTCCCCATGCTGTCGCCCACCAGAATCACGTCGATTCCGGCGTCGTCTACGATTTCCGCGGTCGGCGCGTCGTACGCCGTCAGCATCGTTATCGACTCTTCGCCCGCCTTGGCGCGGATATCCCTCACCGTTGGCATACGTTTCCCTCTTCGTCCGGAGGGCTTAATCTCCCCGGTCGGTGACGGTTTCTCCGGAATCGAACCTGACAACTCTTAAGCCTGCCCGGTGCTCGCGTTTATTCGTGCCCGAACCAGTCGAAACCTCCGATCCCGACGGCGTCGATTACGGATGGGTGATGCAGATGACGTTCGTCACGACCATCCTCGTCGGCGCACCAATCGTCGCGCTCCTCGCACTCGTCACCGGAATCTCCTTGCCGACGTGGGCGTCCCGGGTCTCGTTTGCGGTTCGCGTCGGTGCGGTCGTCTGGTTCGTCACCGCACTCGGCGTGTACTTCTACGCGCGCAGTCGGCAGGGAGAGCAAACACCCCAGCGCGACGATAGTTAAGAAATACCGATTCGAAGAAGGCGCTGTTACCGTCATTCTCGCCCGCCGTGAAGACGTAATAATCCGGTTGAAACTCCAGTCGGTTAGCAAATCTGTTTCGGCTCGGCCAATAACGGTATGTGCAAGAACTATGCAAGAAGGGTTATGACGGGGACGATTGCAGAGGTGACGTTTCCCGCCGACGAGTTCGCCCTGAAACAGACGTTCCAAATGCTCGATACAGTTCGGTTCGACATCGAGCAAGTCGTCGCCTACAACACCGACTGGCTGATGCCATTCGTCTGGGCAGGAACGAGCAATCACGAAGCCCTCGAATCGGCGTTCGCCGAGGACGACACCGTGCGGGACTTTCGGCAGATTGCGGCGTTCAACACCGAATGTCTCTATCAGCTACAGTGGGACGCGGAAACCAAGGAACTCATCGACATCCTCGTCGAAGAGCAAGGGACGATTCTCACCGCCGCGGGGAAAGAGAACAGGTGGCGACTCCAACTCCTGTTCGGAAACCACGATGCAGTCGTCCGTACCAACGAACACTGTCAGAAACGGGGAATCGACCTCGAAATAGAGAACGTTCGCACGTTCCCCGACAGTCGGTCGGGGCGATTCGGACTCACCCAAAATCAACAGCATACGCTCCGTCTCGCGTACGACCGGGGCTACTACTCGGTTCCGCGGCGAACCTCGGCGACGAATCTCGCCGAGGAAATCGGTGTGACCCACCAGTCGCTCTCGGAGCGATTGCGGCGCGGCCACGCGAACCTCGTGAAAAACACGCTGGTCGTCGATCACTGAGCCGTCCTATACGTACTCGAACTGAACATCGGCGCGTTCCGCGGTCAGTTCGTCCCGGCGCGAGTCGCCGACGAACACCGCACTACCATCGACGCCCAACGCTCGCAGAGTGGCGCGAAGGGGTTCCGGATGCGGTTTCCGCGTCGAAACCGAATCTCGGCCGACGACCGCATCGACGTATTCCGTGAGGTCGTGCGTTTCGAGGCTGACGTGGCAGGCCGCCTCGCAGTTCAGCGAGCAAACGCCCACTGGCACCTCGTGCGTCACGAGTTCGTCCGCGTGCGGCAGACGCGTCGAACGAAGCGCCCCCGCACGTTCGTGTTCCGCGATGACGTCCTCGACCGCGTCGCGGACGTTCGCCTCGTCGGCTAAGTCGAGCATTTGCCAGAGGTCGGCGTTCGTCGCATCGACGCCGTGGTTCGACAGCACGGACGCCACGTCTTGGGCCACCGTCTTCCAGTTCACGATGAGTTGTACCAGCGTCCCGTCCAAATCGTACACGACCGCGGAAACGTCGTCAGTCACGGCCGTTCGTAGGAAAGACGCGCGCAAATGAGCTTCGGTCTCACGGCTCGATTGCGTCTTCGGCCGCCTCGATGAGTGTCGTCACGTCTGCGTCCGGTTCGACCGTGAAAAAGAGCCCCTCGCGTCCCACGAGTACGCGGACGAGCGCGACGTAGTCCATGTACGTGGCGAACGACCGCACGGTTCCGGCGGCGCGAAACACGTCCTCGAAGAGTCCTTTCTCCATGAAATCGACGTGGACGTACGAGAGCACTTCCTCGAAGTGGTCTACCATCTCGCGCTCGCTGCTGTAGAGAGAGAGCGTCATTTCGTCAGCGTAGAGCGTGTTGAACTCCTCGGTGTCGTACTCAACGCAGAGATGAACCGAGTCGCCAGCTACGTCGCAGAGTGCGGTAACTGCCGCGTCGGCGTCGAACGAAACGAGCGACGAGGAGTTCGAGACGGTCATTGAATCATTCGTCCCGCTGAAATGATATAAACCTACTGGGGTCAGTCGAGGAGGTTGCGGGCGATGACTTTCTTCTGAATCTCGGAGGTGCCCTCGTAGATGGTCGTAATCTTCGAATCGCGGTACAGTCGCTCCACGTCGAAGTCGGTGGTGTAGCCGTAGCCACCGTGAATCTGCACCGCCTCGTTCGTGATATCGACGGCGGACTCGCTGGCGAAGTACTTCGCCATGCTCGCGGCCATCGCGTGCTCTTCGCCAGCGTCGGCCAGACGGGCGGAGTTCCGGGTCAGCAGGCGTCCGGCTTGCAGTTTCGTCTGCATGTCCGCGAACTTGTGTCGGATTGTTTGTATGTCTGCGATTGGTTTGCCGAACTGCTCGCGCTCCTCGGCGTAGTCGATTGCTTGGTCGAGCGCGGCTTGCGAGAGCCCAACCGCCTGGCTGGCGATGCCGATTCGACCGCCGGTCAGGATGTGGAACGCCGCCGAGAGGCCACGACCTACCTCGGTGAGTCGATTCTCGGCAGGAACCCGAACGTCGTCGAAGATGAGGCTGGTCGTGTCGCTGGCGCGCAGTCCGAGTTTGTCCTCCTTCTTGCCGACTTCGACGCCCGCGTCTTTCGGCACCACGAACTGCGTGACGCTTCGCGGGTCGTCGCGGTCGGTCTTGGCGAACAGGACGATAACGTCGGCGCGCTTGCCGTTCGTTATCCACTGCTTTTTCCCGTTGATGACG
>CAYNQM010000189.1:0-5397 GCA_964399275.1 uncultured Haladaptatus sp. | reverse complement strand
CTCGGGTATCTCGAGGTCCTGCATCGAGGTACGCTCGCCGTCGTAGATGATGACAGAGCCCTCGTGGAGCTCGTCGAGGTTCTCGTCGACGGTGCGCTGGGTCAGCGCGATGAGCACGTCGAGCCGGTCGACGACGCTCTCGACGGGATCGATAGCGGTCCGGACCTTGTACGCCGTGTACCCGCCGCGGATACGCGACGCGAAGTCCTTCGAGGTGAAGACGTGTCGTCCAGCCCGAGAGAGTGCCTGGGCAAAGATCTTCCCGGTCGAGTCGATTCCATCGCCGGCTTCCCCGCCGATGGCCCAGTTCAGGTCTTGCATCACTGGTAGGCTACCCGGTGGCAAATCAAAAGCCTTCTGAAGAAGAGCCAGCGAGACGGGAAGGATTTTGCCGCAAGCGCCAAATGTCCTCGTATGGAAAGCACCGAAATCGCGGTGCGGTCGGTACGAACTGTCGGCGAGGACACAATTGCGCTCGAACTGGAATCGCCGCCGGAGTTCGACGCCCAACCGGGACAGTTCGTACAGGTTCGTGACAAAGTCGCGGGCGAGGAAGTCACGCGCCACTACACCCTCTCGTCGCCCGACGCCGAGGGGACGTTCGAGATAACGGTCGGCATCGACCCCGACGGCGATTTGAGTCCGCGGCTCGCGGAACTGGAGGCAGGCGACGCGGTCGAAGTGGCGGGACCGTTCGGTCGGTCGTACTACGAGGGCGAATCCGCTGTCGTCGTGCTCGCGGGCGGGCCGGGAATCGGCCCGGCGGTCGCCATTGCGGAGCGCGCGATGGCGGACGGGGGCGAGGCAGTCGTCGTCTATCAGGACGACTTCCCGGCCCACGGGGAGCGACTGCGGGAACTCGGTGCAGCGGGCGCGACGGTCGTCGTCACCGACGAACCGCTGACCGACGACGACAGTGTGCTGGACGCGCTCTCGGCGGCTAAGGGGCAGGTATTCGTCTACGGGTTCGCCGATTTCATCGAGGAGGCCGACGACGCACTCGCGAAGACAGGTCACGACGCGGCGGACGCGAAGAGCGAAAATTTCGGCTGACACCGGAGAAAGCAGTACCCTTTTATTACATCGTGAAAATAACCCACACCAATGGGTCTCAGGTGTTCGCTGCTGGGGCACGATTACGGCGAGTCCGAAATCGAGCGCGAGCGAGAAGAACAAGGCAACGAAGTGATAGTGACGGTGCAAGAGTTTCAGGAATGTGCACGGTGTGGCGACCAGCAGGTCGTCAGCGAAAACAAGGAGGTGACAGCTATCGAGGAACCGGAGCCGTCGCCCGAACCGATAGCCAGCCGGGAAGTACACGAGTCGGCAGGCACCGACACGGTTTCCACGTCGGTATCAGTCGAACCGGAGCACGCTGGTGGAGCCGAACAGACCAGCGGAACCGAACACGCTGGTGGAACGGAACAGACCGGAGGTGTACAATCAACGCCCGAACCGCAATCAACGCCCGAACCGGTCGGGTTCAACGACGACGACTTCGAACCCCCGGAGACCGCGGAAGAAGACGACGGCGTTATCCTCGACGACGAGGGCGATGACGACGAAGACGCCGGACGCGGGCACGGCGAGTGGCCCGACCCGGAAGACACGAACGTCGATTCAGCCGGTTCCGGCGCGACCGAGTGGCCGGAAACGGGAATGGAAGACGAAGGGTTCGATGCGGAAGTCGACGACGGCAGTCGTGCAGACGTGAACTTCGGCGGCGGATTGACGCCCGAGAGCGCGCCGGAGACCGACGACGATGCGGAAGTCGTCGAAGCCGAGCCGCGCGACGAAGGGGGCTTCGTCAGGACGACGCGACCCGAACCACAGACCGACACCGGATTCACCCGAGTACGCGAGGCACCGAACCCCGACCAAGCCTCCGACTCGAACCCTAACGCCGACCTCATCTGTCCCGAATGCGGCGAAGTCGGAGGGTCGGCAACCGGGTCGTCACTTCGCGCAGGAGACATCTGTCCCAACTGTCGAAAGGGATACATCAGCGAACAAGAGTAAAGACGACGCGAAAAGAGTAAACAGCCACCCCTCCAATCTGGGGGCAACCCATGAAAGAATACAAAATGCGACGCGGTGAGCACCTCGAAGATAGAATGCCCGATCTCAAAGCGAGCATCGAAGACTACTTCGGCCCGATCACGGAAACCGAAGAGCACAACGGGCACGAACTCTACGTGGTTGGCGAGCCGGACAATCCAGTGTTCAAACGCATCATCGCAGGTGCGGCCTCGTACAGCGGGAAAAAAGACAAACTCGCAGTTCACTTCGAAGAGCGTCCTGCCGAGGACGTTATCGCGGAAGGAAACGCTGACGCTGCGGCGGACGCGGTGAGCAAGAAGAACGAGTTCCTCCTCAAAGCGACCGGCCGCGACGCAAAAGCGCGTCGTGACTCGTTGAAGCGCGCTGTCGAGGACAAAACGGATACGCCGGACAACGTCTAACTACGCCCGAGTTTCTTGCGACTGATATTGACGCCCGTCGGTGTGACGATAAGCTGGTCGTCTCCCTTCTGTACGATGTCGCCGTTAACTTCGCGGGCGACCTGCTGGAGTTCGTCCGTGATTCGCTCGACGGTGGTGTCTTGTGTTCGAAGGCGGGTGATGTCAGCGACGACGATGTCACCGTCGTACACCGCGTCTTTGATGGCGATAACGTCCTGTTGGCCGCCGATTTCCGCGATGTGAATGCTCGCTTCCGTCTCGTCCGGCACATCTTCGAAGTCGTCCAAGTCGAGTTCGACGTAATTCCCGACGCTACCGGATGGGCCCTCGCCGAGAATTTTACTCATGAATCCCATAGCATGATGGGGCAAGCGAACGAGTATAGTTCTTACGTCAGACGCCGCGAAACCCGTGCCAACGACGACGATTTTTCACCGAGGGAAACGGTTCGTCGGACTCGTCGGGAGAAAGCGGCCTGCTCCGCGGCGATTCGGCGAGCAGTTCGACTGCGAAACCAGTCATACCAGATATGACGAGGATTTTATGAGACCGTATTCTGCCGGATAAAGTCGTCAGGGTGACGAAAGCGTGCACTTCGAGCCGAAGTCATTTGATGAGTCCACTTTCATAACTATAGAAAATTATATAGTATTGGAGGAAATCTAACATAATGTATGACAGAGAAAAACAAACGTGCGTCACGGCGTGACGTACTCAAACTGTCCGGTATCAGTCTCGCAACGGTGAGCGGTCTGTCCCTCGGCGGGACGGCTACTGCAAACGTCCCCTGCGAATGCGACGACGGTGGCGGCGGCGGTGGCGGCGGCGGTGGCGGCACGGGAAGCCCCCCGGCGGCACCGCGAACGGGTCACTACACCGTCAGCAACGGCGACGTCGAACTGAGTGGGTGGACGAACGGCGACGGTGGCGACGCGTGGTTCGAGTGGGGCGAAGTCGGCGCTGGATTCCCCTACGACACGGAACTCCGGCGAGTGGGTTCCTACGAAACGTTCACCGGACACCCAGTGGGCGAAGAGAGCGGAGTCACCTACGAGTACCGCGCTGTCGTCACCAACGATTACGGCAAGACGGAAGCACCGGCACGGCAGTTCAGCCTCTGACCACGAAACCGCCGCACATTTTTCGGTCGTCTGGAATCCGATTCGTGACTCGCAGACATCCCAACCGCGTCTCTCGATTACGGCAGAGATATCGGAAGCAGTTCCAAACGTCAGCAGTCTGAGCGACGAATCGTATGATTGGGAAGTCGTCTGAACGTATCGAATCGGAGCAAAGGTATGGACAGGTTGCAAATTATTTTAATATAAATTCTGGTCTGTTGCATGTACCGGCGGATATCGTCTCCACAAATATACCTGATGACATTTGGTTGATAATTTGATCGGTGGTTCTCAAAACCGTCTCGCGCCGAACAGCACTCCGAGCGACCGCCGATCCCTCACCCTGCCGGGAACCGGACTCGCCAGCGCGAGTCCTGAAGACCGCGTGGGGGTGAATGTCGGCTTCGAGAACGAGGCCGGAAAAGCAGTCGCAAAAGGCATCGCAGAGACGGTTCATCGGGAGTTCAGCTTCGGTGTACTGACGCTCGAACTCCCGAAGAAGGCCGCCGAGGCGTTACAGCGCCGACCCGACATTCGGTACGTCGAAGCGAACGCGTCGGGACAAACGGATGGGTTTATGGACGAAAGCGACGCACCTGCGGGTATGCAAGTCAAATCTCGTCATCATCTTCGAAGCGACGAGGTCAGAGAAATTCGAGATGCGCTCGCAAACACGGTCGGCGTCGAGCTGGACGCGGACACGTTCGAACTCGTGGAGTTGGAGGAGACGGAGTTCGACCTCGTCCTCGTCGATGGCGACCCGACCGTCGTCTACGTCGGCGACGAGCCGTTCTTGACGGTTCGCGGTGCCAATACGTATCCACCGACGGAGCAGGTCGTCACGGTAGACGCGGGCGCGGTCTCGTTCGTCAGCGACGGTGCGGACGTGATGCGCCCCGGTATCGTGGAGGCGGACAACGACATCGAGGCGGGCAACCTCGTCGCCATCGTGGAAGAGACGCACGGAAAAGTGCTCGCCATCGGGCGCGCGAAGACGAGCGGCGACGACATGGTCGGCGACTCCGGCAAGGTGGTCGAGTCGGTTCACCACGTCGGTGACGACCTGTTCGAGTTTACCATCTAGAATCTATCAAAAGTGCGAAGTGGGAGGGTGACGTAGGGGTAGGTATGTGGGGTTCCCGGCGGAACCAGGAGAAAAAGTCGGTCGTCTGCATCGCGTGTGGCGACGCCGTCCTTCGTTCAGCGGCCCGTGAATACGACAAAGAAGGGAACCGCTGGGAACGAAACGGAAAGTCGTTCGAGCACCTCTGTAAAGCGTGTCACCGCGATCTGTGTCATCAACCGCGAGACGAGTTAGAAATCCTCCTCGTGGAAATCGATGCCGGAACTATCGAGCAAGACGAATTTTTCACCCGGTACGAAACTGCCGTCCGCGACCGCTACGGCCCATTGGAAGAGCGGGAAGGCTGAGCAGTCGATACGCCTAACTTCCCGACTCTCCTACGAAGGGGCATGACGAGCGATGCGCAGGCCGAGGCCGGAACCGCGGAAGGGCAAGGTCCGGTCGAGATTTCGCCGGAGATCGCCGAACGACTCGAATCAAAACGCGAAGAGCTGTTCGAGAAGTTCGAGATTCGGGACGAGTTTCCGCAGGCCGTGATGACCGAGGCCGAGAAACGAACCGAGAACATTCAGCAGGAGATTCAAGACGAGGTGGACGAGCGCGAAGACCTGCGCGACATGACGACGTGGACGACCGACCCCATCGACGCGCAGGACTTCGACGACGCGATTTCTATCGAGGAGCGCGACGACGAGTACGTCCTCTGGGTCCACATCGCCGACGTGACCCA
>CAYNQM010000188.1:2013-5417 GCA_964399275.1 uncultured Haladaptatus sp. | reverse complement strand
CGTTCCACTTGCGGAGTCGCTGCATCTTCTCGCGCTGGCGCGACCCGAGCGAGTTACCGTAAGCGTCCTTGTTCCGCCAGTCGATGTTGGTCGAGAGTCCCTTGTCGTGCATCGTATTCGTCGTCGGCGCACCGACGCGGGACTTCTCGTTTTTCTCTTTGGCGTCGAAAGCACGCCATTCCGGACCGCGGTCAACATTGTCCTCGTCGACAACCAGTCCGCAGTCTTCACACAGGGTTTCGCCGTGGCCGGAATCGGCGACGAGTTTGCCGCCACACTCGGGACAGCTCTGGTCTTCGTTTCGTTGCGATTCTGCTTCGGATTCGTCGGTTCTTGTTCGGATTGACGTTTTTGGCATGTGAAACACCCCTCAGAGGAGAGGGCGCGTCGGCTACCGGGCAGGGAAAAACCTAAAAAACCCGGATGCCGCTACTCTTAACGTGCCGTTATGGCGAAAGATACTTAAAGAATTCGTTTTAGAGACGTTGCTTGTTCGTGAACCAGTCACAAACGCCGTGAAATCGCCATCCAGCGTCAGACGATAGAAATGTTTAAGACCCCGTTTCCGAGCGGTAAGGGAACATTTACTCCCTTTCGAATAAATATGGAATCGATGGCAGAAGACCGCATCGTTTCGCTCGCACCGAGTGCAACGGAGACGCTCCGCGAACTCGACGCGACCAGACAACTTGTCGGAGTCACGCACCACTGTTCGCTCGACGTCCCGGCAGTTGGTGGCTGGCTGAATCCCGACTTCGACGCCGTGAAAGCCTGCGACCCGGACATCGTTCTCACTGCCGACCCATTGCAAGCCAACGTTCGCAACGAACTCCGCGAGCGCGGGCATCGAGTCGTCCACGTCGAACCGCGGACGCTCGGGGACGTGATAGAATCGTTTGCGACGCTCGGTCGAGCAGTGGGAAAACCGAGAGTGGGCATCGACCTCGCGTGGCGAGCGCGAAGCCGAATCGAGCGCGTGCGCCGACTGGTCGAGGAGCGACCCCGACCGGTCGTCTACTGCGAGGAGTGGTCAGACCCACCGACCGCCGCCGGAAACTGGGTTCCGGACGCGGTTCGCGCCGCAGGTGGTCGCTACCCCTTCTCGTCGCCGGGCGAGCGTTCGCAGGAAGTCAAACGCTCGCAAGTCGAGGAGGCCGAACCGGAACACGTCTTCCTCCACGTCTGCGGCCACGGCGAGCGAATCAAACCCAAAACCGTGCTGAAACGGGAGTGGTCGATTCCGGCGATAGAGCGCGGCGCGGTTCACGTGCTCGACGATTCCTTGCTGAACCAGCCGAGTCCCCGGTTGATAGACGGCATCGAGGAGATGGCAGTGAAGATGCATCCCGACGCGATAGAGTAGAAACCTCCAAATCCAATCGGCGGCAGAAGCGAGATATGCGAGTCGGCGTTGGCAGTCGAAATCCCGTGAAAATCGCGGCCGTCGAAACCGCGTTCGACGGTCTCGGCCAGAGAGCAGTCGTAGAGTCCGTCGCCGTCGAATCCGGCGTCCCGGAACAGCCGTTCGGCGAAGCGGAAACCGCCGAGGGCGCGGAAAACCGCGCTCGACGTGCACGGCGTGAGCTATCGAAATGCGACCTCGGCGTCGGACTGGAAGGCGGCGTCGCGGAGGTGCCCGGCACAGACCACCTCTACCTCATCATGTGGGCCGCCGTCACCGACGGCGAAACGGTTGGCCGTGGAGCAGGACCGCGCCTGCAACTCCCCAATTCGGTCGCTCGACGGATTCGGGACGGCGAGGAACTCGGTCCGGTGATGGACGACCTCCTCGGCGAAGACGACGTGGCGAAAAAACAGGGCGCGGCGGGGGCGCTCACGGGTGGAATCATCGACCGTCGAGAAGCGTTAGAACACGCAGTCGCCGGGGCGCTGGCCCCGTTCGTCACCGATTTTTACTAAGTTCAGTCGTCGAGCGATGCGGGTTCGGACTCGACCGACATCTCGCGGCCTTCTTCGACCGCCTGCGTGAGCGAAACGTTGAGGGTAAACATCGACGCGACGCCGCCGACGAGCGTGACGATGTTCTTCACTGCGTGATCTAAAATGGCCGCACCGAGCGCGACCGGCCACGCGACGGGCGTCAGACCGGCGACGAAGACGGTGAACGCGGCTTCGTACAGGCCGACACCGCCGGGCGAGAGCGGGAGCACTTTCGCGAGGTTGCCGACGCTGACCGCGAAGAAGCCGACGGCAATCAGCGTCACGGGGTTGAGCGAGACGCCGGGGAACGCCATCAGCACGAGGATGGCGGTCAGCACGTCGAGCGTCCAGATCGCGAGACTGCTCGCACCGACGCGGACGAAGGCGGCCCGGTCGCTCGCCACGGTCTGCACATCGCCCGTGAATCGCTCGACGATACCCGCGACGTGCTCGGCGTAGGAGTCGGAACTGACCTTCGTAATCGCCGCACGGACGAGATTGCTGTCCGAGCGGGCGCTGGCGACGATGACGCCGACTGCCGCGATTGCGACACCACCGACGCCGCCAGCCACGTACACCGCCGTCTTGGCGGCCTGTTGTTCTTTGGCACCGGTAATCGCTTGGACGATGTCCGCGGCCTGACCCGTGACGGTGAGTCCAAGCAGAACCGTCCCCGCCATCACCGTGATGGTGAGCAGGTCGAAGACGCGCTCGACGGCGAGCGAAGCGAAGCCAGAGGGGTACGGAATGTTCCGGCGTGCCTTCACGACGTAGGCGCGAACGCCGTCACCGAGTCGGGCGGGGAACACGAGGTTCCCGGTCTGGCTGATAAATATCGCGCCGGTGAGGAAGCCGACGTGCTCTGTGAAGCCGAGTTCTTCGAGGATATCCTTGTAGCGCACCCCGCGAAGCGGCCACGAGACGATGTAAACGAGCGCTGCGACGGCGACGAGAGCGGGATTCGCCTCGCTCATCTGTTTCAGAACGCTCTGCATCGGGAGATACATGCCCATCAGTAGGATGGCGACGACGGTCAGCAGAACGCCGACGGCCATCGACACCCGGCGGGTGATCCGCGGTTCGACGGTGAACTCCCACCAGCAGCGTCCGATTTGGCTCCCCATGCCAAACACGTCGCGCACGAGGTCAACTTTCGTGTCCCCCTTCGGCGTCCAATCCACCGAGAACTCCTTGATTCGGTAGCCTTTGCGCTGTGCGCGTACGAGCACCTCGGTGTCCCAGAACCAGTGGTTGTCCTCGACGTTCGACAGCACGTCGAACAGTGCGTCGCGGTCGAACGCCTTGAACCCGCACTGATGGTCGCGCAGATCGGAACGGAGAAAGAAGCGCGTCAGTCCGTTGAAACCACGGCTAGCAACGTCGCGTTTCGCTGGTCGGTCGGCGACGTTGTCGGGCATCCATCGGGAGCCGGTGGCGAAGTCGTATTCACCGGAGCGAACGCT
>CAYNQM010000188.1:0-2003 GCA_964399275.1 uncultured Haladaptatus sp. | reverse complement strand
GATGGTTCATGTCGGTCGCCAGGTCCGTGTCGAAGTAGACCAGCGTCTCGCCATGTGCGGCTTTAAATGCGTGATTTAATGCTCCTCCCCGCCCCAGTCGTTCGTCGCTGTGGAAGTGACGGACGCGGCTATCTTGTTCTGCCATGCTGTCTGCGATTTCCGGCGTTCGGTCGTCACAGCCGTCTTCCGCGACGATGACCTCGAAGCTATCGGAGGGTAAAAACGATGCAAGCGTGTCGAGGGTCGTCTCGACGGTGTTCTCGATGGTCGCCTCCTCGTTATACGCTGGAAGGACGACACTCACCTCTACGGAACCACCGCTCATTACTCAGTCAAATCATCCTCTCGCCGTAAGTAGCTTCTGGGCCACGGTTGTCACGAAAGGCGCCGTTAACCAACCGTACCAACCCACCCCGCGGGGGTGGTTATATTCACCCAAAATTGAGTAGAAATCACAAGCGGGCGTGGCGTTAACCACTCGTACCAAACCCACTAAGGTCGTTTCGGTAGTCTCTACCGATATGAGCACCACGACTGCTGGCACGACCACCCTCACCGACAAACAACAGCGCATTCTCCGCTACCTCCGTGAGAACGGCGATACCAAGACCTACTTCAAATCTCGGCTCATCGGAAGCGAACTCGGCCTCACCGCGAAAGAAGTCGGGACGAACATGACCGCCATCGCGGACGGCGACTTCGACGTGGAAGTCGAGAAGTGGGGTTACTCCTCTTCGACCACGTGGAAGGTCAGCGCGTGAGTGGTTCGAATCGAAACCGTTCCCGTCGTTTCCCTCCAATCGACTCGTCGCGAGTGCCATCGCTGAGCGAACAAACCGCGTGAGAAATCCGAGTTACCCGACCGCACCACTCAGGGGTCGAACGAAATTAGGCTGGCCGCCTCGCCTGCGAACTGTTCGGCGTTCGCGTCGAACGAATCGGCGTAGCGAACGAGTAGAGTGATGAGCGTCTCGGGGTGTCTGACCGCATAGCCGTCGTCGCGGGACAGCAGTCCTTTCTCGTCCAGGTCAGCGGCGTACTTGCTCACCGTTGGACGGGAAACGTCGAGTGCGTCCGCGAGGTCGCTTCCCGTCGCGTCCGGAGTTCGGAGCAGTTCGATGACCATACCGCGCGGCGTCTCCCGGCGGAGGTAGCTGAGCGCGACCTGTTCGAACGCGGAGAACTGGCTAGCGGGGAAGAATCGGCGATAGTCGCCGTCCCGGTGGCTCTCGACGACGCCAATCTCGACGAGGTTTCGGAGGTGGTGTTGGGTCTCACCGGTTCCGAGTTGCAGGTCGTCGCGTATCTTCGAAAAGTGTGCGCCCGGCGTGGTGGTGACGTATCCGGCAATCGCATCGCGGGCCTCGCTTCGCTCGCCAGTTTTATCGGCGTCTGCGAGTTTCGTCAGCGGCGTGGCGGCCCCCAAAACCGCAAACCTACGGAGGGTCGCACGCTTATTTTCATCCACGTTCCCGGGCTGAACCATCTACACATCCCTAAGCGAGGGGAACGTAAAATAGCTTCGCTTGGCAGACAGTTACAAACAAGAAAACGAGGGCAGCGTTATTCGACTTCGGTTTCCATCTCGCCGTCGATTTCCTTCTCGTCCATCTCCTCGATGACTTCGTCGGCGCTCTTGATTTCGGCTCTGTCTTCGCCTTCTTTGATTGCCTGTGCTTCTTTCTCCATCGCTTCCACGTCCATCTCGGCTTCCTCGTCGATTTGACCGAGGATTTCGTCGATGTCGTCCAATCCGAGCAGTTCGCGGGTCTCCATGTCGAAGTCGAGACTGTCCAACTGCTGGCCGTCCTCTTTCACGTCGCTTCCGGTCAGGTGCTTGCCGTAGCGACCGACCAGCGAGGACAGTTCCTGCGGGAGGACGAACGTCGTGGATTCGCCCTGTCCGATGCTTTCGAGCGTCTCCATTCCCTTCTCGATGATGGCGCGTTCGCCCATCGACTCGGCGGACTTCGCGCGGAGGACCGTCGAGATGGCGTCACCCT
>CAYNQM010000187.1:0-5471 GCA_964399275.1 uncultured Haladaptatus sp. | reverse complement strand
GCGGGTTCAAGTACAACCCCCCGCACGGAGGACCGGCGGATACCGACGTCACGAACACGATCGACGCGAACGACTCCGGCGAGGTACTGGGCGTCGGCCGAACTGGTTTCGAGCAGGGTGCCGGGCGTCACGACCCGAGAAATCTCGCGAGCGTGGCCGTTCTCCGTCTCGTACTGGTCGGCCACGGCTACGCGGTAGCCGCGTTCGACCAACTGTTTCAGATAGGGAGTCAACTCCGAGAGGGGGACGCCAGCCATTGGATAACTGCTTCCGTGACTCGACTTCTGGGAGACGCTCAAATCCAGCACGTCGCCCACCAGTTCCGCGTCGTCGGCGAAGAACTCGTAGAAGTCGCCGACCTGCATCGTCAACACGTCCGCGTCGGACTCCTCTTTCAGCGAGAAAAACTCCCCGACGATGCCGCCCTCGCTCACGGCGGACACCTCCGGAGACGGGCAGTCGAAATCATGTACGGAGGAAGTTCGAGCGCGAATAAAACGGTGTGGATTCGTCGGCAGACTCGCATCCGAACGCATCGGATGTGACCAGATCAGTCGGTCATCGCGTCGCCGAGTTCCGCCACGTCCGCCCGCACCGACTCGATTTCTGCATCGAACGCGGCGAGGTAGTCCTCGGTTAGTTCAGTCGTGACCGCCCCGTCGTCGGTCGCCCGTATCACGCCCGACTCTTCGAGGATTCGAAACGACGTTCTGATTCGGTGTTCGGGCACGCTTAGCTCCGCGGCGGCGTGTTTGAGACCGACCGGTTCCTCCTCGCGGACGAACTGGAGAGTTTCGACGGTTCGCGCGACGAGTTCGATTTCTTCATCCAGGGGTTCAAGCACTGCCGTTTGAAGGGGTACACACCTGTTAAAACGTTGCTTTGCAGCGATACTGTGAGTTACTGTGTCATCGATACTTCTCCAACCCGACGACCGCGACTCGTGGTCGATTCCACGCTGGCGGTCACCGCGATTCACGGCCAGCACGATTTTATCGCTTGACGGCATCGCAGAGAATCCCAATGGTTCCCCGGTCGGGCCGCCGACTCGGTGCCGGACTGATGGCCGTCTCCGTCGTCGGATTCGCCCTCGTCCTCGTCGTCAGCGCCGCCGTCGCGCCGCCGATTTCGAAGTCACTCAGCGACGGGTCGGGGCAGACCGTCGTCGGCGTGCAATCAACCACCACCGAGGGCCGGGTCGCCGTCCTCGACGCGAGCGGCGAGCAGGTCTGGGAGTTCGGACGGGCGACGAGTTACCACGACGTGTCTCGCCTCCCCAACGGCTCGGTTCTCGCGGCGTTCGTGACGGAGAGCGACGACTGTGCCCCCTACGATTCACCCTGCGCGCAGACGGGAGTCAGAATCATCGACCCCGACCCCGAACCGCACGTCGTCTTCGAGTGGTCGTTTCCGGTTCGAACAGGCCGCAACAGCGAGGTTCACGACGCGGAGATGCTCCCGTCGGGCGAACTGGTGGTCGCGGACATGGACAGGGAACGAGTGTTCACGCTCGCGCCGAACGGGACGATAACGTGGCAGTGGAACGCGAGCCAATACTACGACGCACCGCCCGACCCGACGAAAACCGACTGGCTCCACATCAACGACGTAGACCGGATCGGCGACGACAGATACCTCGTCTCGGTTCGGAACGCGAACCAACTGCTCGTCGTCGAGCGCGGGACTGGCGTGGTCGAAGTCATCAACGAAGACCGCGATCCGAGCGTGCTGAACAGACAGCACAATCCCCAGTGGCTCTCCGATAACGCGATTCTCGTCGCGGATTCCGAAAACGACCGCGTGGTCGAACTCCACCGAAACGCCAGCGGGGAGTGGACGGTCGCGTGGCAGGCCCACGGTGCGGGCGGACTCGGATTCGACTGGCCGCGGGACGCCGACCGCCTGCCGAACGGGAACACGCTCATCACGGACAGCCGAAACAACCGCGTCGTGGAACTGAACGACTCCGGGGAAATGGTCTGGAGCGCGGGTGTTCCGACGGTGCCCTACGAAGCAGACCGCGCTCCCGGCGAGTACCCCGCCGGAGACCCAACTGACTCGTCGGGCGAAGTCGGCGAGCGTACCACGAAACTCCCCGTCTTCGGCTATCTGCTCGACAGCGCTCGCCACGTCGTCGCGCTTCCGTACTGGCTGGCGGGGTGGCACCTCGCGGTCGGTTCCGTGGCGATTCTCCTGTTCCTCGTGGGGGGCTGGCTGTTCGTCCGGGATGAAAAATCGGTTGCGTGAGCAACCACAGGTCGTTCAGTGGTTACTCCCCATTTTCCTTCCATGGCACTCAGCGAAATCGATCACTTGAGCGAGGAGCAACGCGACTGCATCGACAACTGTTTCGAGGCCACCCAAGCCTGCGAGTGGTGCGCCGACGAGTGTGCGGGCGAGGACGGTGACATGGCGCGGTGCATCCGACTCTGTCGCGACGTGGCCGACATCGCCAGCCAGCACGCTCGGTTCATGGCGCGCAACTCCAACTACAGCGAGCAACTCGCGGAAGCCTGCGCCGGGGCGTGCGAGGAGTGCGCCGAGGAATGCTCCCGCCACGACCACGACCACTGTCAGGTCTGCGCCGACGTGCTGGAAGAGTGCGCCGAAAGCTGTCGCTCCATGATTGCGTCGTAAGCGCGGGTCGTCTCGCGGCCGACGAAATAGCGATTTTCCGGTCACTTCTCGCAACAGTCATGTGGGAGAGGACTCGTTTTCGAACGATGACCGACGAGTGCGAGGCGTGCGCCGAGGACGCCGACGCAGACGACCACGCAGAAGGGGACGACCACGCGCTCTCGCCCGAAGACCTCCAGTACCCGGAGTTCGTCTTCGAAGACGGGGAAATCGCCGAGGACGGCGCGTTCGACCTCGAAACCGACCTCGACCGCGAGGCGATGGCCGACTGGCTCTCCGACCTCGCTGGCGGGATGGCCAGCCACGACGTTGCGGTCGAATCGCCGGACGGCTACGTTACGTTCGGCGTCGGTGCCAGCGGCGTCGAGATGACGTTCGACCCCGAAGCGGACGGTGTCGGCGACCTCGAAGTGACGTTTAAACTGCGAGCGAAACCGATGTTCGTCGCGGACGACCCCGACCAACCGAAAGCCGGTGCGCGCGGTGGAACGGGGTTCATCCCCATCGAGATGCTGACGACCGACCGCGAGACGTTCCGGTGTTACAACTGGATGGGCGAGGACTGAGGGGAAATCCGACGCTGGCGCGTGATTTTTGCGTTAGCTTTCGAGTGCAGACAGCACGGCCAACGTCCGCCGTTGAAGTGTCTCTGCGTCCGTCGCTAGCAGTTTCACGATGGCTTCCTTCCCGACTTCGCCGCGGTCGATGATTGCGACGGGCGTCTCGTCTGCCGACTCGAACGCCCGTCTCGCGCCCCACTGCATCGTGCTTCCTTCTTGAGATTTCACGTCTTCGGGCTCCGCTTCGCGGTCGAACTCGGCGACCTCGCCGTCGAGCGTCGAGAGCGCGCGCTCCACGTCCGCGTCGAATCGGCAGTTGACGGAAAATCGCAGGTCGGGGTCGAACTCGCGCGCCGAGAGCAGGAACCGGGCGACGTGGCTCGACGCGCCGAATCGTACGCCGCGATTCGGCATCACGCCGGACATGGTTCGCGTGATTCGTCCCTCGACGGCGGCGGTTTCGCCGACCGTTTCGGCGTAGGGCGTCGCACCGACGACGTTCATCCCGACTTCCGGGACGAGGGCGCTCACGTCGCGCTCGACGAACGACTGGACGACGCCCTCGATTGCTTCCGCAGTCGAATCGCGCTCCGCTTCGTTTCGAAGCGCGACGAGGTGGTGAACCGACCCCGGCCCCTCGCCGACGTTCAGGTGGTAGCGCACCGCGCGCTCCATGAACGTCGTCGCGCCAGCAACCGACTCCCGGAGGTCGTCGCCCTGCGCCAGTCGCGCCGTGATTGCGCTGGCGAGGGTGCATCCCGACCCGTGGGTCGCGTCGGTCTCGATTCGGTCGTGGGCGAAGATTTCGACGCCGTCCTCGCTCACCAGCACGTCCCGAACCCGTTCGCCCGGCACGTGCCCGCCTTTTACGAGCGCAGCGTCGGCACCCATCTCGCGCAGTTTCTCGCCCGCCGACGTCGCACTCTGGTCGTCCGTCGGTTTCACACCGGTCAGAACCTCGGCCTCGTCGGCGTTCGGCGTGACGAGCGTCGCCTGCTCGACGAGTTCTTCGTACGCCTCTTCGCCGTCGGAATCCAGCAGTCGGTCGCCCGAGGCCGCCACCATCACGGGGTCGATGACGACCGGGACGTCCACCTCCGCGACCTGTTCCGTCACGCTCCGCACGACGGAGGCTTCCGCCAGCATCCCGGTTTTCACAGCTCGAACGTCGAAGTCCGAGAGGACGGCAGAACACTGCGCCTCGATTTCCTCGACCGGGAGCGTGAACGTTCCTTCGACGCCCTGCGTGTTCTGTGACGTGACGCTCGTGATGGCGCTGGTTCCGAAGACGCCGTGGGCCTCCATCGTCTTCAGGTCGGCCTGAATCCCCGCGCCGCCGCCGGAGTCGCTTCCGGCGATTGTCAGCGCGACCGGCGATTCGACCGGTGCTGACGTTCGGGTCATTCTAATCGCTCCATGAACTCCTCGAAGGCACCCCAGAAGGGGTCGATTTCCGGATGCTCGATTCGCTCTCCATCGACCGTGACGCCGTCGCCCTCGCGTACTTCCCCGATGTCTTCGGCAGGAATGTCGGCGTCGGAAAGCGCCGCGAGGACGGTTTCGACGTCCTCGGGCGCAACTGACAGGAGGAGCGTTCCCTCGCTGATAGACGACCACGGGTCGATGTCGAAGAAGTCGCAGGCCGCCATCACGCCCGGCAGGACGGGAATCGGGTCGTGGGACACGTCGAGGTGCACCCCGCCAGCGCGGGCCATCTCGACCAGCGCGCCGTGAACGCCGCCCTCGGTCGCGTCGTGCATCGCGGTGACGTTCCCCGCTTTCGCCGCGACCAGCGCGTCCTCCACTGGACTCATGTCGTAGAAGCGGTCTTTCGCGTCTTCGACCGTTTCGTCGGGGAGTTCACCCTCCATTAGTTCCTCGAACTGAATGGAAAGCAAGCCGGTCGCTTCGACCGCAGGCCCCTTCGTGAGAACGACGCGGTCGCCGGGACGCGCGCCGTCCGGTCGAACGATGTCGTTCGGGTCGCCGACCGCCATCGCGGTCGCGCCGCCGACCATCGGGTAGTTACATCCCGCGTATCGCGCGGTGTGGCCCGTGACGACGCTGACGCCCAACTCTTTGGCTTCGCGGTCGAACGTCGTCCAAATCGTCTCGAACTGCTCGTCCGTGATTTCGGGCGGGAGGTTGAAATCCACCGCGAGATGGGTTGGGGGCAACCCGCTCACCGCCACGTCGCTCATCACGATGTGGTAGGAGAACGACGCCGCGCGTTCGAAGCCCAGCGAGGGCATGACGAAAATCGGGTCGGTGGCG
>CAYNQM010000186.1:0-5530 GCA_964399275.1 uncultured Haladaptatus sp. | reverse complement strand
CGTTGCCGCGCTCGACAGCCTTGGTCGTCTCGTTCGTTCCTTTCTTTACGCTTCCGGTGTCCCGTGCGACTTCGAGCGCGTCGAGCGCTCGGTCTTGAAGGTCGGCTGGGACGTCGTAGTTGACATATACTGGCATAGGTTGTTCACCTCTCCTACGCGCTGGCTCAGGCTCCCCTGCCGGATGAGTCCTGTACGGCTAGGAGCATCATCAACCCCGCGTAGGTTGTATCCTTGAGTTGATTATGCCCCCATAAAAACGCTTTCAAATGAATGACGGAGTGGCACGCTGACGCATGCGCTCGTAACGGGTGATTTCGGCGGATTACTCCTTGCCGGAAGTTGCTGCCCACTCGCTTTGGAGCAGGCCGTAGAAGAATACGTCTCGGTAGTCGCCCCGCGAGAAGAGATGGTCACGCAGTCGGCCTTCTCGCGTGAACCCTAGTCGCTCCACGAGCCCTTGCGAGGCGTCGTTGAAATCGCCGACTTTTGCGACCACGCGGTGCAGACCCCTGGTGTCGAAAGCGTCCCGAGCAGGAGCGAGACCGCTTCGGTGGCGTATCCCTCCCCTCGCCAGTCGGAGTCTATCCAGTAGGCGATCTCGCCGTGATCGCGTTCGACGTCGAACAGGCTCGCCTCGCCGATTGGCTCCCCATCGACGCAGACGACGAAGTTCGCATCCCCGTTGTCGGCGGTGACGGTGTTCTCGTAGAACTCCTCGACCTGCTCACGGGAGTACGGTTGTAGGAAGCCGAGCGACGTACGAAGGTTCGTTTCGCTTCGCGCCTGCTGGAGGAGATCGATGTCCTCTCGCTCGGTCGTTCGCAGTTCGACTCGGTCGCCGGAAGAAAAGACGGGGCCTGGCATACTGACAACGAAACAAAGCGGTGACAAAAGCGTTTCACTCCGTTCTCAAACAAATTCCGACGCAAAACGTC
Source organism: uncultured Haladaptatus sp. (assembly GCA_964399275.1). Classification (GTDB taxonomy): domain Archaea; phylum Halobacteriota; class Halobacteria; order Halobacteriales; family Haladaptataceae; genus Haladaptatus. The sequence goes on along the minus strand of CAYNQM010000186.1, from coordinate 4,595 downwards.
TCCGACGAATCCGAATGAGGGTTTTGAGGATTCGGCACGTATTGGCACTGAACCATGAATGGGGGAAACGTGGGCGAGGAGCGAGAGCATCACCACCATCCGGCACCCGACGACTGGCCGCGAGGATTTGGCGAAGCGTCGTGGTGGCCGTTCGTTTCGGCGTTCGGCGTCGCGGGGCTGTACGTCGGCGCAGGGCTGTACGTCCTGAGTCACGGCGGAAACGACTACGTCTCGCCGCTGTCGAGTGCTGCCGTCTTCGTCGCCGGGACGATGGTATTCCTCGTCGGACTGTACGGCTGGCTGTATCACGGATTCGTCACCCACTACTGGAGTCAGGAGGGTTCCGGGACGACGAAACTTCGGTGGGCGATGGTGCTGTTTCTCGTCACCGAGATTGCGACGTTCGGCGCGGGGTTCGTCTACTACTTCTTCATCCGTGCCGGAACGTGGCCCCCGACGGGCCAGACTATTCCGCCGCTGGTGAACTCGCTCGTGCTCATCAACACGCTTCTGCTCGTGACCAGTAGCGTCACTCTTCACTTCTCGCACGTCGCGCTCCACCGAGGAAAGCGACGGCAGTTCGTCGGCCTCCTCGCGCTGACCGTCGCGCTGTCGGTCGTGTTCTTGGGCGGACAAGCGTACGAATACTACGAGTTCATTACCCACGAAGGGTTTACGCTCACCTCGGGCGTCTTCGGCAGTGCCTTCTTCGGCCTGACGGGACTGCACGGCTTACACGTCTCGCTCGGAATCGTCCTGATGGCCATCCTGCTCGGACGGGCCCTCATCGGCCAGTACAGCCCTGACCGAGACACGTCCATCAGCACGGTGTCGATGTACTGGCACTTCGTGGACGCCGTCTGGATTTTCCTCGTCGTCTCCATCTACGCGGGGGCAACGCTCGCCGGATAGGTCTCGCAATTTTCGAAGCCACCACAAAGCATTTATCTAAATATTTGGTTTTCGTAGGTGGCGAGGTCCCCGCATCAATGCGAGCGGGTTGGCGCCATCACCTAACCCAACCTCGCCATTGCTCCTGACCTTCCGAAACGACCGAAGAGAAACATCCTTGCAGTGGTCGAGACAAAGGCGAGTATGGACGTTTCGTCGGTGGCGACGGCACTTCGCGACGAGACCCGACAGTCGAACGAGCGACGGCTACTCGTCCTCGCTGGCGACCGCGATACCGGCTACGCCGCGGCCCGCGACGCGCTCGACGGGGCGGAGATACCGCGACGAAAGACGGTGCAGGTCGGCCCTCGGCAGGAACTCGACTGCGAGCAGCTCGGCCAGAACCGGGCCGGAAATCTGCTCGGGACGACCCACGACGCCGTCGTGTTCGACGCCCACGACGAACTCAATCCGAACGCACTGGGTCGAGTTGTCGGCGCAGTCGATGGCGGCGGCCTGTTCGTCCTGCTCACGCCACCCCTCGATTCGTGGCCGACTCTGCGGGACGAGTTCGACGAGTCGCTGGCGGTCGAACCGTTCGGCGTTGAAGACGTGACCGGCAATTTCCGTCAGCGATTCGTCGCCACGCTCCGCGCTCATCCCGGAATCGCTATCGTTGACGTGGATGCAGAGCGAGTCGAAAACGACGGACTGACACACCCCGCACCGAGAATTCGGAACCAAGCGCGCTCGACCTCCGACCGCGATTTCTCAGAAGCCAGCTTTCCGAAAATCGCCTACGAATCGTGTCTCACCGACGACCAGCAGTCCGCGCTGAACGCGCTCGAATCCCTCCGCGAACCGAATCGCGCGGTCGTCGTGGAGGCAGACCGCGGACGCGGGAAATCGAGTGCGGGCGGTATCGCCGTCGGCTGTCTCGCCAGCGAGGGCGACGACGTGCTGGTGACTGCCCGAAGCTATCGGAGCGCCCGCGAGGTGTTCGTCCGGGCGAAAGCCGTCCTCGCCGAACTGGGCGACCTCGCGGACACCGACCACGACCCGCCGTCCCGAATCGAATCCACTGCGGGCGGCGTCGTCCGGTTCGAAAAGCCGACCGACGCAGTCGAGGAAGACGCCGACGTGGTGCTCGTGGATGAGGCCGCGGCGCTCTCCGTGAACTTGTTGGAGCGATTTCTGGACTTTTCGCGCGTCGCGTTCACGACGACGATTCACGGCTACGAAGGTGCCGGACGAGGGTTCTCGGTGCGGTTCCGCGACCGACTCGCCGAGAGCGACCACACGGTCTCGGACGTGAGCATGGTCGAACCGATTCGGTACGCGCCGGGCGACCCCGTCGAAGTCTGGGCGTTCCGCACGCTCGCGCTCGACGCTCGCCCCGCGGTCGAACCGCTCGTAGCGGACGCGACGCCCGAGAAAACCGACTATCGCCTCTTCGAACCGAGCGACTTGCTGGCCGACGAGAATCTCCTTCGGGAAGCGTTCGGCTTGCTCGTCCTCGCGCACTACCGAACCGAACCGGCAGACCTCGCGCGACTGCTCGACGCGCCAAACGTCGCGGTGCGGGCGCTCTGTCGAGATGGCCACGTCGTCAGCGTCGCCCTGCTGGCGCGGGAAGGCAACCTCCCTGCGGACGTGCGCGGGCACATGTACGACGGTGGGCGAGTGAAGGGCAACATGCTCCCCGACGTGCTGACGACGCAACTTCGGGACTTCGAGGCTGCGATTCCGGAAGGGCTTCGAGTCATGCGAATCGCCACCCACCACGTGGTACGCTCCTCGGGTCTCGGGTCACGCTTACTCGGCGAGATTCGGCGAGAGTTCTCCCACCTCGACTGGCTCGGGACGGGATTCGGCGCGACCCCCGAACTGATCCAGTTCTGGCGCGAGAACGGCTATTCGACGGTTCAGCTTTCGACCACCCGAAACGACGCCAGCGGGGAGTACTCCGCGCTGATGCTAGATCCCATTTCGGACGCGGGACGCGACCTCTACGACCGCCACGCCGAGCAGTTCGCGGGGCGAATCGCGTCGGTGCTCTCGGACGCCCTCGCCGACATGGAACCCGACGTAGTGCGCGAAGCACTCCGGGCGACGGACGCCGCCGTCTCGCTCACCCTCTCGGAGTGGGAGTGGCGACTGGTCGCCGCCAGCGCCTTCGGGCCGGGGCAGTTCGACCACGGTCCCGAACCGTTCCGCCGAATCGTGGTGAAGCATCTCGCTGACCCCGCCGAATCAGGAGACGCCAGTGCGCTCTCGCCCCGCCAAGAACGACTGCTGGTTCGGAAGGTGTTGCAGGCCCGCAGGTGGCCGCAAGTCGCGGCCGAACTCGGTTACCACTCGGCAGGCGAGGCCATGCGAGCGCTCGGCGCGTCGTTCCAGCCGCTGGTGGAACGATACGGTACTGCGGCCGCGCGGGAGGAAGCTGGGCGATACACCGATTAGGGACGACTCCCTCTGTTCCGGCAATGGAGTGTACCGAGGACGACTGCGAGAACGAGGCGGCGGTGCGCCTGCACATCCCGTGGGCCGAAAACCGACTCGTGTGTACCGGCCACGCGAGGGTTTTGGGTCGGCAAGATGGTGTGGTTGCTGAGCCTCTGGAGGACGTTGACTGGCAGTAGCGAACACGGGTTTTCGAATCGTTTCGCCGCCCGATTTTCCACACAGCCACCCGACTTCCCACACGGCCACGAGCGCGGAACGAGCCACTTCGGCGAGTTCCGCGGTCGGCGGGGAAGGGCAGGCGCGGTTGTGGTGGCGGTTCCTCGGCGGATGAAGGGCGAGCGAACGAATGTGAGCGAGGGCTTCGTTTGGAGTCGGCAATTGCAGTCGTCTCGGATGAATCAGTGTTTTTGGTGCAACCGGAATCACGACCACAACCGCCGAGACGCTAGCTGATGCCGACTCCAAACGAAGCCCTCAGTCGTTCGACTCGCTACGCTCGTCTCACTCCTTCGCCCTTCATCCACCAGGAACTGCCACCACAACCGCGCCTGCCCTTCCCCGCGAGGACGGGACTCACCGAACTGGTTCGTCCCGTCCTCGTGGCCGCTTGGTTGGTTGAAATTCGAGAAAATGGAATCGTTGTTCTTCTACTCGTGGGCGAAGTAGGTCACGGTTCCGTCCGAATCGTCGTGTCTATCGACTCGCACAAACCCAACACGCTCGAACTGCACCACGTCGTCCACGTCAGTCTCGGCGAAGTCGGGTTCTGCGCGGCCTTCCACGTCGCCGTCCATGGTTCGCATTCGGACGGGGACGTTCTCCTCGGCGGGCACCCAGTGAATCACGTCCACGCCCTCGTCGCGGACTGCGCTGATGTCGTCGCCGGTGTACTGGAGGGCGTCGCGGGTGTGCTGGAAGCAGCCCAGTCCCTTCAACCAGATTCGGTCGCCGTGGTCTGGGATGTCGCCCGGTTCGATGAGAACCGCGTCTCCGGCGGGGATAGTGCGCGTGCCCCTGTCCTCGTGGTCGGGGTGAACCGGCGGTTCCGCGACTTCGGGATGCTCGCCGATGAGGGGGTATTCGACTCCATCCCGGACGAAGAAGAACCGGGGTGCCTCGTCGTCCACCAACTCGCGGTTTTTCGCGTAGATGGTGCTCATGGCCAAATCGACGTTGCTCGTGGAGGTGCCGAGTTCGGCCATCGATTCCGTGATGGCCTCGCCGCGAATGCCGCGTCG
>CAYNQM010000185.1:0-5544 GCA_964399275.1 uncultured Haladaptatus sp. | reverse complement strand
CAGCGACTCTCGGCGTCGGATACACTCTGGACGAGGGGTGTCTCCATCGAGGTCAATCCGAAACGTGTTCACCCGAGTTTAGCCTTTAGTGCCTTCTCCAACTGATTCACCACTCCCTTCCGGGTTACACTCTGTCCATGGTTCTATACTGTATTCCGGACGTTTGTCCATATAGCTCTCTATCGTCCATAATTTGCAGAATTACACTCTTGGTGCGCTGGGAATACTTATTTATACCGGGCGGACACTGACTGTAGTATGACTGACGAACCGACTCGGATAACTGATTTCGAAGACCCCGCCGACGACCCGCTTTTCGCTGTTGACGACGAGGACTCTTCTTTCCAGATTTTCGAGCGGAAAGAGCTCCTGAAAGTCGGGCACGTTCCAGAGAGCACGCGAATCGTGGGTCGGGATACGGAAATCGAGTCCGTCGCCGCGGAACTCCGACCCATCGTTCAGTCGGAACCACCGAACAACGTCATGATATACGGGAAGACGGGAACGGGTAAATCACTCGTCACTCGGCACGTCACCGAGCGGGCGAGGCAAGCCGCCGCCGCGCAGGGTCTCACGGTCGGCACCGTTTACGTCGATTGTGCTCAGCACGACACGCACACCCGCGTCGCTCGCACGATAACGCGAACGCTGAACGACGAGGCGACGACAGGTCTCTCGATTCCACGCACGGGTATCGGTAGTGGGGAGTATTACGACTACCTCTGGGAAATCCTCGACGTGAGTTTCGATTCGGTGCTGGTCATCTTGGACGAGGTTGACCGCCTCGAAACCGACGACGTGCTGATGCAACTGTCGCGCGCACGGGAGTCTGGGAAGGCGGATTGCCATCTCGGCATCGTCGCCATCAGCAACAAAATCGAGTATCGAGACAGTCTGAACGAACGAGTAAAGAGCAGTCTTCGGGAGGAGGAGTTCGTGTTCCAGCCCTACGACGCGAATCAGCTTCGGGAAATCATGGAGCATCGTCGGGACGCATTCGTTGACGACGTGCTCACGGACGACGTGATACCACTCACTGCGGCCTTTGCGGCGCAGGAGCACGGCGACGCTCGCAAAGCCATCGAAATCCTTCGTCACGCCGGCGAACTCGCTGAACGGCAGGGTGACGGGCGTATCACCGACGACCACGTCCGAGACGCGCAAGAGTGGGCGGAGGTGGATAGGTTCGAGGAACTCCTTCGCGGTTCGACGACGCAGGTGAAATTCATTCTCTACTCGCTCGCGGTGCTCACCCGAGAAAACCGCGAGGGCGAGTTCTCTACGAGCCGAATTTACAAGCAGTACGCGACGGTGTGCGACGACCTGAACGCGAACGTCCTCAGCGAACATCGCGTCTACGAACTGCTGAAAGAGCAGGCGTTTCTCGGCGTGGTCGAATCGACGCGAACCGGCGGCGGTCGTGGCCAAGGAAGTTATCTCGAACACCGACTGGTACAGGACACCAGCGTCGTGCTCAAATCCGTGCTCAGGGATAGCCGATTCGACAGCTTGGAGTGAACCCTCGCAGGAACGCCCCAGCCAAAACTCCGAATTCACCAATCTCAGAGTTCACCAATCTCAAGACTCAACTGTCCCAGAACTCACCAATCTCAGAATCTACTAGTCTTATTGTTCTCTGTCTTAGAACTCCTCCTGCTTAAAGTCCAAAACCAAAACAAAACCGGGGCACAAAACAAAATGTAAAAATACCAGATAACAGTATTGCTCCACAAGGAAGTAACTCTACGACACACGTCATCACTACACCTGATAATTTTTGTGGTAGTGATTCGGACGACGGCGTCTCTTCGGACGGTGACTCATCCTCGAACGGCGACATGCCATTGGACGGTGACAATTCGTCGAACGATGACAAATCGTCTGACAGTGACGACACGTCCGGCAGGCAGTGACGACACGTCCGGCAGGTTTTATGATTCCACGGTTCGATTCCACAGTTCGATGAGGCTCAGCCAGACATTAAGAAGTATCCGACTACCGAGTACCGCACGAACAGCGCCGTCCGTCGCTGGGGGTCGATAACCATGGAAGAAATCAGCACCGACGACGCACCGCCCAGCATCGGCCCTTTCTCGCAAGGCGTCCGCGACGGCAACCGAATCTATGTCTCCGGACAGGGGCCGGTTGACCCCGATTCGGGCGACATCGTGGGTGACTCTATCGAGGAACAGACCGCGCGGACGCTCGAAAACGTTTCAGCCGTCCTCGAAGCGACGGGGCGGTCGCTGGACGACGTGGTCAAAGCGACCGTCTTCGTGCAGGACATGGCTGACTACGACGCGATAAACGAAGTGTACGCCGAGTACGTTTCCTCACCATATCCGGCCCGGAGCGCGGTCGAGGTGGCAGATCTCCCCATCGACATCGGCGTCGAAATCGAGGTCGTGGCGAGCGCCCGCGAGGAGTTATAACGTGCGAGCTATCGCAGTCAGTCGCGGCGAATCGGGGCCCCAAGTCGTGGACGTTCCGAAACCGACTCCCGAACCCGGAGCGGCCCTGATTCGAACTCTCCGGGTCGGCATCGACGGTACCGACCACGAAGTCATCGAGGGCAACCACGGCGGCTTTCCCGAGGGCGAAGACTACCAAATCCTCGGCCACGAAGCGGTCGGCGTGGTGGAAGAGCCGAACGGGACGCGATTCGAGGCGGGCGACCTCGTCGTCCCGACGGTTCGGCGACCGGCGGGCGAACCAAACGGGTACTTCCAGCGCGGCGAACCCGACATGGCCCCCGACGGAACCTACTTCGAGCGCGGTATCGTCGGCGCACACGGCTACATGGCCGAGTTCTTCACCAGTCCCGAACAGTTCCTCGTCGGCGTCCCCGACGAGTTCGCGGACGACGGCTTCCTCGTCGAACCGATAAGCAACTCCGAGAAGGCCGTCGAACACGCCCGCGCGTCGCGGTTGGCGTTCGACTGGCAACCCGAAAGCGCGCTCGTCCTCGGCAACGGGAGTCTCGGCCTGCTGACTCTCGCGATGCTCGTCGGGAGCGACGACTTCGAGCGAACCTACTGCCTCGGTCGGCGCGGCCGCCCCAACCCGACAATCGACATCGTCGAACGACTGGGCGCGACCTACGTCGATTCACGAGAGACGCCCGTCCCCGACATTCCAGATGCGCACGAATCAGTGGACTTCGTCTACGAGGCCACCGGTTACGCCCCGCACGCCTTCGAGACGCTGGAGGCGCTCGCGCCTAACGGCGTCGGTGCACTGCTCGGGATTCCCGGCGACCACTCGTTCGAAATTGAGGGCGGCGACCTCCACCGCGACATGGTGCTTCAAAATAAGGCATTGCTGGGAAGCGTCAACTCGAACGTTCGCCACTACGAGGCCGCGAAAACGTCGCTCGCTGAGTTTCCGGACTGGTTTACCGACGCGCTGATTACCGGTGTCTACGAACCGGAGTCGGTCGAGCAGGCGTTCGAAACCGGCGACGACTTGATCAAGACCGTCGTCCAGTTCGACACGCTGTAGGGATTGCTGTTTTTGTTGTTGTTTCGTTTGTTGTTGTTTCGTCTCTCGTTGGTCGTGCTGGTTGTCCTGGTTTGCGAGAGAAGTTACTGGATAGCTGGTCTCTTGAGAGGATTTGTTCGTTTGGCTTGCGAGGAGGTTACTACTCAATTGGGTTTTCGAGAGTCGCCGACAACAAACATACCGCAACCGCACCGCACAGCCCTCGAACCTCCCCAGCCTCCTCGCTCCATTCGCTGTCGCTCATTTCCGCTCGTCCCTCGCGCGCGTTTCTCGCACGCGCCGACAGCAGAGTGCCGACAGCCGATGCGCCGTCTGCAAAACGCACAGACTGTTCGAAAGTTCGCTACTCCTCAACTTGCGCTTTGATTCGTTCGACCGCGTACTCAGCTTCCTCGTCAGTCAGACACATCGGATTGACCGTGAACTCGCCCGCCGGAAGTGCGTCAGCACCGACGAAGACCCGGGGTTCCTCCCGGCGAAGCCCGCCGACCACCTCGGTCGCGGTGACGCCTGCTGTCTCGGCATCGACCGAGACGACGACCTCCGGGGCGACCGCGGTCTTGTCGTCCGCCGTCAGCGACGTTTCGAAGCCTGAAACCGAATCGAGGTCGGCGGCGATTCTCCGAGAGCGGTCGAGCCATTCCTCGATTTTGGCGTCGTGGTCATCCTCGACGAACAATTCGAGTGCGCGAATCAGGCCGACGAGTTCCTCCTTCCCGACCTTCATCGGGCGACCGATTCCCTGCCGGGGAACCCCGCCCAATTCGTCGGGATTCACGAGGTCGCGGGCCGGTTCCCACACCTGCTCGGCGGCGTGCATGTCGAGATGCTGGGCCGCAACCGATTCTATGAGCGACTGCTTCCCGGCCAAAATTCCGGTCGTTTGCGGCCCGCGAATCGCCTTCCCGCCGCTGAACGCGACGAGGTCTGCACCCGCCTCGGTGAATGCCGAGAGGTTGCTCGCGGGCGGGAGTTCGGCGGCGGCGTCCACGATGACCGGAACGTCGTGGTCGTGTGCGATGTCGCAGACCTCCTCCAGCGGCGGTTCGGTGTAGGACTTCTCGACGTAGGCCACTGCCGCCGTCTCCTCGCCGATGGCGTCGGCGATTTCCCACGGTTCGGTGTTCCGGGAACCGGTTCCGAGGTGGCGGTCGTTGGTTCCAACATCGATCACGCGCGCGCCCACGGCGCGGAGCGCGTGGTCGTACCCCGTACGGTGCGTTCGCGGCATCACGATTTCGTCGGGGATGCCCTCGGTGTCGGGCAACCGGGCCATCGCGCCGAGGTCGTCGCCCGCGATGCAGGCCGCCGCACCGAGGGCGAGCGCGCTCGACGCGCCGGAAGCGACGTAGCCCGCGTCAGCACCCGTAACATCAGAAATCAGTTCGCTGGCTCTGGCTTGCAGGTCGGAGAGGCGGACGAACGCCTCCGATGCGCGGCTCATGGCTTCGACCGCCTCGGGGCGGATGCGACTGCCGCCGATTCGCGTCTTCGTCCCGGTCGCGTTGACGACGTGCGGGACGCCCAACTCCTCGTAGATGGTTTCGGGTGGCATACTTCTTCTCGCGTGGCCGGAACCAAAATAGATTCGACGTGCCGCCGAACTGCCACCGATACGTTCATGCCCTGAGAGTGAACACTGATAGCACGAATCATGCCCGACATCGAAGCCGGAACGAGCTACTTCGGCGTCCAAGACCCCGACCACGCAGAAGGGGACATGAAACGCTTTTCGGACGCCGGTCTCGACGCCGTCCTCCACACGTTCGGCGAGCGCGACCGAGCGTTCTACCGCGAGACGATGGCCGACATCGTTTCCGCGAGCCACGACCAGTCGCTCTCGGTCTACGTCAACCCGTGGGCGGTCGGTGGCGTCTTCGGCGGCGAAGAATTTTCGCGGTTCGTCGCCCACCACCCCGACTCCCGGCAGGTGCTCAACACCGGCGAGCGCGTGCCCGCCGCGTGTTTCAACGACCCTGACTTCCGCGACTTTATGCGCGAGTGGACGCGCGACGCCGTCGGACTCGGTGCCGACGTGCTGTT
>CAYNQM010000184.1:0-5659 GCA_964399275.1 uncultured Haladaptatus sp. | reverse complement strand
GCGCCTCGACCTGACGTACATCGGCGAGGACAACGAGGAACACCGCCCGGTGATGATTCACCGCGCCCTGCTCGGCTCCTTCGAGCGGTTCATGGGCGTCATCATCGAGCACTTCAACGGGAAGTTCCCACTGTGGCTCGCGCCCGAACAGGTTCGAATCCTCCCCGTCAGCGACGACAACCTCGGCTACGCCCACCGCATCAAAAACGAACTCGGCGACTTCCGCGTCGAAATCGAAGACCGCTCGTGGACGGTCGGACGGAAGATTCAGCAGGCACACGACGACCGCGTGCCGTACATGATAATCGTCGGAGACAACGAAGAGGACGCGGGTACCATCTCGGTTCGAGACCGCAACGAGCGCGAGGAAAAAGACGTTTCCCTCGCCGACTTCCGCGACCACATCGGCGAGGAGTACGAACAGAAGCGGGTCGAACTCGACTTCATCGAGTAAGCGCCAACCGCCGATTTTTCCGAACGGTCGTCACCAGCGGCGAGTCGCCAGTGTCTAAGGGGGCTCCGACCAATCTCCGAGACAGATGTCTACTCCAAACGACCGCAACCCGCGGGTGCTTCGTCAGCGAATACTGCGCGTGCTGAACTTCTACTATCCCGACTGTATCGACAATCGGTACGGCGGCTACGTCGCCCAGCTGGACGAACAGGACGGGTTCGTCTACGACGGGCAGACGAAACACCTCGTCGCCACCGCCCGAGCGGTTCACAACTTCAGCGTCGGGGCGCTCCTCGACGGCCCAGTGTGGTGTCGAACCGCCGCAGAGCACGGGCTTCGATTCCTCTCGAACCATCACTGGGACGACGAGCACGGCGGGTACGACTGGCTACTCGAAGGAACCGACACCGCTGACGACACGCGACACAGTTACGGGCACGCGTTCGTCCTGCTGGCCAGCGCGCGGGCGCTCGAAGCCGGAATACCCGGTGCGAACGCGGAACTCCGGCGAGCAGTCGAGACCATCGACGATGGATTTTGGGAACCCAAGCACGGGCTGTACGCCGACCGCGCTGACGGCCGCTGGGAGACGGTCGTCCCGTATCGCGGACAGAACGCGAACATGCACGCCTGCGAGGCGATGCTCGTGGCCCACGAAGCGACCGGCGAGACGCGGTATCTCGACCGCGCGTATTCGATTGCCGACCGGCTCGTCAAAACCCACGTAGTCGAGGGGAACGGTCGCCTCTGGGAGCATTACGATTCGGAGTGGAATCCGGACATGGAACACAACGAGGACGAACCGCGCCACCAGTTCAGGCCGTGGGGCTACCAGCCGGGACACCATCTGGAGTGGTCGAAACTGCTGTCCATGCTCGCCCGACGCCGCGACGACGACTGGGTGGCGACCGCCGCTCGAACGCTGTTCGATACCGCCGTCGAGTTGGGATGGGACGACGAGAACGGCGGCTTCTACTACACGGTCGAGGAGGACGGGACGCCGGTCGCCGCCGACAAGTACAGCTGGCCGATAGCGGAGGGAATCGGCGCGTCGGCGCTTCTCGGCGAGCGTGAACCGCGGTATCTCGACTGGTACGATAGACTGTGGGAGCACGCGCGAGCACACTTCGTCAATCCCCAGTTCGGAAACTGGTTCGAACGACTGACCAGAGAACACGACCGCGACGACCCGAATCGCGGAATCGAAGTCGAACCCGGCTACCACCCAATCACCAACGCTTCCGTCGCACTGGAGCAGTTTCAGTGAGCGCGGTCGAAGCGGCGTGAGCGACGAAGCCGGATTTCTGATAATGATTAACATCAGATATACAACGAGATGGAGGAGAGAACCAACCACGGACATCGATAATCCGATATCGACCGTTAGACCGCGCCGAAATTCGGATTGAGGAGAGCACCAGCGTGACGAGCCACAATCGTCGGTAGAAAATACAAATCCGTAAGTTCACGGTGCTTATATCCGAGATTGAGAAGATATCGCCGAATTCAGGTTCGCTGGTCGAACCGTGAACCGAGGAGGCGCTTCGTCGTTTTATTAACAAACCAGCGAATTTTCATCTTCCCTCTCGTGAAGTTACCGACTACTCGAAGCCACTAGAGTGGATTATACTCCCTTCTCCGCCCAATTTTGACCGGGAGGCCGGGTCGAGGTTTGTCGCCCTGCCGCCGGTCGCCAGCCAAATTAGTAATTTTACTATATTAGTTATTAGAAAATAATATGAACGGCGGGTTTCATTGTCACTCGATTCGTTCGGGACGAACTTCCGGACGGTAGTCTCGTCCCGCGCGAAGGAAATTATATAACTCCCCTCCAGGAAACAAAGACACGTAGAGGGCATGACCCGCGAATCGAACACTCCCGTCAGAACGACCACGCGGTCGTTCGACATCCTCGAAACCCTGCGCGAACTCGACGGTGCCCGTCTCACTGAGATTTCCGCCCATCTCGACCTTCCCGACAGCACGGTTCACAACCACCTTCGGACGCTCGTCCATCGCGGGTACGTCGTCAGAGACGACAACATCTACCGCGTCAGCCTTCGATTCCTCGACTTCGGTGAGTACGCACGCTCTCGACGCAAGATTTACGAGCACGCCAAGTCGGAAATCGACAAATTGGCCGACGAAACCGGAGAGGCGGCGAGCCTGTTGGTCGAAGAGGACGGACGGGGGGTGTACATCTACGACGCGCAGGCGGGCGACGCCATCCCCGCCGACACCGATCCCGGAAAGCACGTCGCACTCCACGCGACCGCCCTCGGAAAAGCCATCCTCGCCTACCTCCCGAACAGCAGAATCGAGGCGATATTCGACCAACGCGGGCTGTCGGCCCAGACGTCGAAGACGATAACCGACCGCGACGAACTCGTCGCCGAACTGGAGACGATTCGGGAGCGCGGATTCGCGGTTGATGACGAGGAGCGAATTCGAGGCATCCGCTGTGTCGCCGTCGCGATAAAGAACGAAAACGGGCAGGTTATCGGCGCTATCAGCGTCTCTGGCCCGGCGAGTCGCATCGACGCCGACCCCGACGAACGCCTCCTCGACGAACTGCTCCGCGCGAAAAACATCATCGAGCTAAAACTGGCGCATTCGTAGCAATCCGAACATTTATCCGCGCAGTTCGAGCAGTACACTTCATGTCAGCGGTACGCTTGTCGTCCGTCGCATGGGCGGCGAAGACGCGAACGGAGATTCAGACGGCCGGGAACGCCTCGGGGTCGGTCGTCGTCGTCCCGGTCGGTAGCATCGAACAGCACGGCCACCACCTTCCGGTAGCCACCGACACGCTGTTGGCCGACGCGGTGGCCCACCTCGGTGCCGAACGCGCAGGTGACGGCACTGCAGAATCCGGCGACGATGGCAACGGCACCGACGGCGTTCCCGTTCTCGTCACGCCGCCAGTGTGGACCGGATTCTCGCCCCATCATCTCTCGCTCGGCGGCACCATCTCGCTTGAACTGGACGACCTTCTCGACGCGCTCGCCGACGTGGCCGACACCGCTCTCGAAAACGGGTTCGACGGCATCTGCTTCGTCAACGGCCACGGCGGCAACGCGTCGGCTATCGACAACGCCGTGAGCGTCGTCGGGACGGAACACCCCGACGTCGAGGTGACTGGGCTAACGTACTTCCAACTCGCCGATTCGTTCGTCGACGAGATACGGGAGAGCGAGGTCGGCGGGATGGCCCACGGTGGCGAGTTCGAAACCTCGCTCATGCGGCATCTTCACCCCGAACTGGTGAAGATGGAGGACGCGGACGCCGAATATCTGGACGAACCCTACGACCGCGGAACCCAAGACCTGCTGGTCGGCGGGACGCTCTCGACGTACCGCCCGTTCGAAGAGTATTCGGAGTCGGGAGCCATCGGCGACCCCTCGCTGGCGACTGCGGAGAAGGGAGCCGAACTATTCGACCGACTGGGCGACGAACTGGCCGACGTGCTTCGGAACGTCTCAGAACAAGCGCGGTAGTCTGCAACGAATTTTCACTCGTCGAGGTTCGGAATCGTCACCGGAAGGCGACCGGTCGGTTTTCGGTCGCCGACGAGCACCGCCGCCGCCGCGGTGAGCGACTGCTGGGTGTCGTCGTAGGTCGTCAGATACGTGCCGACCTCGGGAAACGCCGCGAGGTCGTAGGGGTTTCGAGTCGCAACGACGACGGGATTCGCACCCGCCTCGGCGAGTTCGCGGACGACTTCGGCTTGGTCAACGTTCCGAACCGCGTCCGACGTGCAGACGACCGTCTGTACGTCGGTTCTGCTCGCTTCGGCCTCCGCGTCCACTTCGCCTCGCATCGTCGGCGAACCGGCGGCGGTGAGAACCGAAACGTCAACCGTCGCGCCCGCCGCGTCGAGTGCCGAAGCGAACGACCCGCGACCGTCGCGAGCTTCCTCGGCGAGCGACCGTCGCTCGGACTCGAATTCGTACACCGAAATCGGGAAGTCGAACAGCGGGAGGCAGTCCGTATCGTCGCGGACGAGCGTGACCCCGCGCTCTGCGATAGTCCGGGCGACGAATCGACAGTCGGCGGCGGCGGCGTCCCACTCGGCGTCGTCGCCGACGTGGCCGACCTCGGAGGCGCTCTTGGCGCGCAGTACGCGACGTACCAACGTGTCGATGCGCGACTCCGGGATGCGTCCCGATTCGACCGCGTCGATGACGGCGTCGATTGCGGCGTGCTGTCGCTCCGGCGTGTGCGAAACGCAGATTTGATGACAGCCTGCCTCGACCGCCCGCACACATCCCTCGACGGTTCCGACGCCGTCCGCGATGGCGTCCATCTCCATGCAGTCCGTGAAGACGAGTCCGTCGAATCCGAACTCCTCTAACAGGAGGTCGGTGATGACTCGGCGCGAAAGCGTCGCCGGTCGCTCCGGGTCCGACGTAATTGTCGGGAACGAGACGTGCGTCGTCATCACGGCGTCGATGTCGGCGTCGATGGCTCGCCTGAAGGGCCGGAGTTCGACCTCGTCCAGTCGGTCTCGGTCGTGGTCGATTACCGGCAGGTCAACGTGGGAATCGACTGCGGTGTCGCCGTGACCCGGAAAGTGCTTTCCACAGGCCGCGACGCCTGCTCGCTGAAGTCCGCCTGCGAACGTGGCTCCCAACTCGGCGACGCGTCCGGGATGTTCGCCGAACGAGCGAACGCCGATGACGGGGTTGTCGGGGTTGTTGTTCACGTCGAGGACGGGCGCGAGGTTCACGTCGATGCCGAGCGACCGCAGTTCGCGGCCGACCGCTTCGCCGCCACGCGCGGCGAGTGCGGGGTCGTCTGTCGCGCCGAGCGCCATGGCACTCGGTAGTTGGGTGTCCCACGGGAGACGGGCGACTCGACCCCCCTCTTGGTCGATGGACACGAGCAGTGGCGGCGAGTCGTCCGGGACGAACCCCTGAAGCGTCCGCGAAAGCGTCCGAAGTTGCCTCGGCGTCTCGACGTTTCGGCTGAAGTAGATGACGCCGCCGAGGTGTCGCTCGGAGACGAGGCACTCGATGGTCTCCGTCGGCGTCGTCCCGTCGAATCCCGCAACGAACAACTGGCCGACCTTCTCGGCGAGCGACAGCGACGACAGCCTCGGATGTGTAGTTTCGGCGGCCATGGCTCAGTACCGGAGGTAGTTCGCCCGTACGTCGGCGAACTCGGCGAGGTCGTCGTCCCACTGGCGGACGATGTCCTCGGCAA
>CAYNQM010000183.1:0-5661 GCA_964399275.1 uncultured Haladaptatus sp. | reverse complement strand
GTCTCGCCGCGCTCGCGGTAGTAGTTCGCCACCTTGTCCACGAGGGTCGATTTTCCCGCGCCGGGACTCCCCGTGACGCCGATAACGTCGGCAGTTCCCGTGTGGTCGTGGAGAGCCGAGACGAGGTCGCGGTAGCCCGGGTCGCGGTTCTCGATTTTCGTGATGACGCGCGCCAACGCTCGGTGCTTTCCGTCGAGGAGATCGTCCAACAAATCGGCGTGCTGTGCGCTCATCGTTCGGGCGCGTTTTCGCGGACGAACTGGATAGTCTCTTCCATCGGCGTGCCCGGACCGAACACCTCCGCGACGCCCAGTTCCTTGAGTTCCTCCTTGTCGTCGTCGGGGACGACGCCGCCGACGAGGATGAGGGTGTCTTCGAACGCGTCGTACTCCTTGAGACCGTCCACGATTTTCGGGACGAGCGTGTTGTGCGCCCCCGAGAGAATGGAGATGCCGAGGACGTTCACGTCCTCCTGCACGGCGGCCTGTACTATTTCGTCCGGAGCGTTGTGGAGTCCCGAGTAGACGACTTCGAATCCGGCGTCGCGAAAGGCGCGGGCGATGACGTGTGCGCCGCGGTCGTGACCGTCGAGACCGACCTTTGCGACGAGACAGCGAATCGACTGCGATTCCTGATCTGCGCTCATACACACCCCTTCCCCGCGTTCGGATTTCACTTTAACGGAAGTACGTGTGAAATCGGAGTTGTTTAAAGGCAAGTAGGGTTGGGGTGAATGATTGGGACGTAGGTCGCGTGCCGATTGGACAAACCACCATGGAAGCGAATTTGACAATCAACCGTGGCACACAAACTCAACGAGCGATTACGGCGCGCGCTGGCACAGGCCTGAGAAGTTCATCTTCGAAGGACTGTGCCGACAGCGTGCGAGGGATGACTGAGGAACGCAGTGACGAGGGAATCGCTTGGGGGGAGGTGCGTGGCTACTGCGGTGCGGTGGTGGTAGTGGTGGTTTGTTGTCGTGATTTGCTAACGACGAAATGACGAAATTACAATCAAGAAGTGGCGAGCAAATCACGACAACAAACGAAGCCCTCGCTCACATTCGTTCGCTCGCCCTTCATCCGCCGAGGTTCGTCCTCCTCCTCCCCAGCCTCCTCGTTCGCTCCGGACGAGCGAACCTCGTCCGGGTTCCCGTTCACTCCGCTGGTCGCTCACGGGAACGTCGCTTACTCGTCCCTCGCACGAGTCGTTCACTCCGTTCACTCCCGCGCGCCGGATGGTTCGTGACAATTCACCCTTGTCAAACCAGATGTTCGGTAGCAAATCCTGCACGACCGAGCAACAGTCCGCAAGCAAACAAATCGCTCCGGTCTACTCGCGTTCCAGCAGCGATTCGTCCAGTCGCCGCCGAACGACCTCCACTATTTTCGACAACACCCCGAAGCCCATCACCCAGAGAAGCAGACTCAGATCGACCGTCGCGCTCAGGCTGGCCAGCACGTCGATTCCCATCACGTCGAGCAGTAACCAGAGCGACCCGAGGACGAGCGCCACTGAAAGAATCGACTCGGAACTGGGGAGTACCGACCGAGGATTCTTCCAAAATCGTGGTTCTCCGTCCGTTCTTCGGGATGAAGAGCGCCCCGACCTCGGCCCATCGTTCCCCATCGACTCTCCCAACACCATCGCGCTGGCGATGATGGCGATATCCACGATTGGATTGGAGAACACGCCAGCACCCGCGGTTTCGAGGTAGATTCCAATGGAACAGCCGACTACCAAGACGACCCCGGCGACACGCTGGATGCGAGACTCCGCGTCGCCCAGCGAGACGAGGGCAAACACGATTCCCGAGAGCGGAACCAACACCCTTAGCAAGTCCCTGACCACGTCGCTGTCGGTGAGAAACACGACGCCTGCGAGCAGGAGCATCAGGGCGAACAGTCCCCCGAGCACGCGATTGGAGGTGATTTTACCGAGCGAGAACATTGCTATATATTGATACTCCGGGATGGCTAATAATCTCTGCGGTGCTGTCGGAAAAGCGAAGCCACCTTACCCCGTCGTTCCCAACCCCTGCGCATGGCCACGGCGAACGTGCGACAGCGCGCGCGGGAGAGTCCGGTGAAGGTGACGGCAGTGCTCTCGGTAGTCGGGTACGTTCTCGTTCTCGGAACGTTTGCGGGCATCCTCCCAATCTATCCCGAAATCGATATCCAAACGGTGAACCTGCTCTCGGACGCCATCGCAGTCGTCAACAGCGTGGCGACGATTTCTCTCGTTCTGGGATGGTACTGGATCCGGAAGGGAGAAGTCGCAAAACACCGCGCCGCGATGCTGACCTCCTTCAGCCTCATCCTCGTCTTCCTCGCGCTCTACTTGACGAAAGTCGGCGGCGCGGGCGGGGAGAAACACATCCTCGTGGATGGACTACCGTACTACGCCTACCTCATCATGCTCGCGATTCACATCGTTCTCTCGGTGGTCGCGGTGCCCGTCGTGCTGTTCGCGCTCGTCTTGGGTCTCACCCACACGCCCGCCGAACTCCGGAACACGAAGCACGCGAAAGTCGGCCGAATCGCGGCCTCGGCGTGGATTGTCTCGCTCGTCCTCGGCGTCGTCACCTACGTCATGCTCAACCACATCTACCACTGGGAGATTCCGGCGTAGCTCGATTCCTCGGCGGCGAACCCTAATTTTAAACTCGACCGACGACATCGTCTCACTCGATGCGTGACAAGTGGAGCGTTCGAACCGAGCGGGGAGCGCTTTCGGTGCGCGACGGCCTGCTCCGCGTTCGGACGACTCCGCGAAGCGTCTTTTCGGGGATTCTATCCCAGAAGTGGTGGCGGGCGAGAGTCAAACGACGCGGGCTGTTTCTCCTCTCGGTGTGTACGACGGCGTGGGGGATTCAGGGCCTACTGAGCACCGCGATGAGCGGCGGGCCGGACGACTGGTTCTCGTACGCGCTGCTCGCGGGTGGACTCGCATGCATGGCGTTCGCGTTCGCGAACGACGTGCGGAACCGAAATCTGACGATTCCACTGTCTGCCGTCGAAAGCGTCGAGCAACCCACTGACGGTCTGACGCTTCGTATCTCTCATTCCGAATCCGACGACCCCGAAACGACCGAAATCGAGTTTCGATCCGAAGCGAGCGTCGAACGAGCGGTCGAACAACTCCGGTACAAAGGAATTCGTGTTTCCAAATCGCCGCGACAGGAGCAGCCCGAATCAGTTAACGCCGAGGCAAAGAAGGAAGCCGACGGATGACGACCCGCGACAGCGTGCTGACGGTGAACGGGAGTTTAACCGTCCAAAACGGCAATCTTCGGGTTCGAACGACACCCCGTGGAGTCGTCCGAAGCCAGTACCTCGACAACTGGAACGGGAAAGATAGACTCCAGAAGGGTTGGTTCATTTTCTCGAATATCTTTGCGACGATAACACTCGGGAAAATCATCAGCGAGTGGCTGGGCTTCTCCGGCGGTCTGCTGACGGTCGGATTCGTTCTCTCGGCTCTGCTCGTTCACGTCGGGCTGTGGTTTCTCAAACTGGTACACGGGCGACTCCGCGAGGGGATTTCGATTCCGCTCCAAACCGTTCGAGAAGTCGAGCACAAAAGCGACCCGACGAAAATCGTGGTCGTCCACGGCGAGTCCGAGAACGTTGAGCGCGCAAAAATCGAGTTCCCGAGCGAATCCGACGCCGACAGTGCAATCGAACTCCTTCGCTGGAAGGGGATTCGAATCGCGGAACTCGGAGAACAAAAGTCGAATCTGCGCGGCGAAATAGAACGAGAGCGCGAGATAGAAGCGGAAACGAACTAACCGAATTGCGTGATCACCTCGATTTCAGTTCGGTTCCGTTTCGCGGATGCCGTCTTCGACATTCTGTCGGTGGCTCGTTCGCTCGTTTTGCGACTGGTCTTCTACGTCGAGGAGAGTTTCCAGTCGTCGCTCGAACTCGGATTCGGTGATGTTTCCGGCGGCGTACTCGCGTTTCAGTACCGCCATCGGCTCGGACTCGTCGGGACTGTCCGAACGCGAGGGTGCAGCCGACGAATACGCGGACGACTTCTGTGGATAGGCTTTCGCCGATTCCACATTTCCGATGAGGGAGAGATACACCGGCCAGAGCGTGACGATGGTAAGAATGGAGGCACCCAGACCGAGTCCGCCCGCGATTGGGACGACGAAGAACCAGAGCGGACTGGTTGCAAAGAGGGCGATGATGGCCACTGTCAGAAGGAGTCCGCCGAACGTCCCGGATACCGCCCCGAGTAGAATTCTCCCGAAGACGCCATCCGGCGTGTACCGTTCGACGAGTCGGTGCCACCGACGAACGTTCGACCGTGAGGAGGAGCGACGGTTCATAGATACAAATAACACTAAACGGTAATATTCGTTCTGGATACGGTTTTAAGAACGAGATTCGCGCGGCGTTCAGTCCGTCTGCGGAATCGCGCGCGCCCCGGCGACGAAAAAGACCACCGCGAGCACCGCGAGCACGACGAGATTTCCTTCCCACCCGGCCAACGGCGACGGTTCGCCGACGACGACGGTGATGGTTGGTGGGTCGTAAGTCAAGTCCCGGACGCCGCGCGCGAAGTAGGTCAACGGCGAGAGGTTCATCACGGGTTGGAACCACCCCGGCAGGAGACTCGGCGTGACGAACGTGTTCGAGAGGAACAGGAGCGGAAGCGCAATCGCGTTGCTGGCCGCGATGACCCCGTCCTGCGACCCGGCGAAACTACCGAGGAGCGCGCCGACGCCACAGAACAGCGCGACGGCGAGCGCGACGAAGACGGCCACCGCCGGTAGTACCGCTAATGAGACGCCCGCGTTCGTCACGAGCGCCATCAGTGCGAGGATGATGAGGCCCGCCAATCCGATGATGACGACGTTGACGAGCGTGTGGGCCAACAACCACTCCGCCCGCGTCAAGGGCGTGGTCGCCAACTTTTCGTACCGGTTCGACTCGCGGTGGCGGGACACCGAACTCCCGACGCGCGAGAGGGGCGTGAACAGCACGACGACGGCGAGATACCCCGGCAGGTAGTACGCTGGCGGTTCGGCGAAGAGACCGCCGCCGGAACCGCCCTCGCCGGGGTTCGTCTGCACCAGCACCGCGAAGATGAGGATGAGGATGACCGGGAAGAAGAACGTGAAGAAGACCGCAGTGCGCCGCCGGACGACCGACCGCCACGCTGACCCGGCCTCCGCGCGAACCCGTCCGAGCGAACTCATTGTTCACCTCCCGCATTTGCACCTAAATCCGAACCCGCACTTGCAATCGCGGGTTGGTCGGCTTTTCTGGTCGCTTCGGGGCCGAGCGATGCACCCGTCAGTCGGAGATACACGTCCACCAAGTCCGGTTCCGTCCACGTCAGCGCCTCGTATTCGATGCCTCGGTCGTTCAATTCGCCGACGACCGCACCGATGTCCGCGGGCGTCACCCCGTCGAACACGAGTCCGGATTGGGTTTCTTCGGCGGTAAACTGCGTCTCGACGGTCGTCCGCCGAGCGTCGGTTTCGACGACGAGTCTGCTCTCCCCGCCGTGGTCGGCGACGAGCGCATCCGGCGTGCCGACGGCGACGAGTTCGCCGTCGGCCAGCAGTCCGACGCGGTCGGCGAGTCGCTCGGCTTCCGCCATGTAGTGCGTCGTCAGGAAGACGGTCGTTCCGCCTTCAGCGAGGTC
>CAYNQM010000182.1:2626-5688 GCA_964399275.1 uncultured Haladaptatus sp. | reverse complement strand
CGTGGGAGACCGCCACCTTCCTCGTCAACACGCTCATCTTCGTCCTCATCGGCGCGAAGACGCCAATCGCGCAGATGCTCGACAACTGGCAGATAATCGTCATCGCCATCGTGCTGACGCTGGCGGTTCGCGCACTCATCGTCTACCCCATCACCGCCATCGTCAACCGGTACAGCAACCGGACGGTGCCGTTTTCCTACCAGCACGTGATGGTGTGGGGCGGGCTTCACGCCTCGATTCCCATCGCGCTGGTGCTCGGTCTACCGTCGGATTTCCCGCAAGTGAACCAACTGCGGGCGATGGTGTTCGGCGTGGCGGCGTTCAGCCTCGTCGTCCAAGGGTTGACGATGGGGAATCTGCTGAACAGATTGGGTGTCGTCACGCGAAGCGAGGCCGAGGAACTGTACGAACTCCTCCTCGGACGCGCACGCGCCGTGGATTCCGCACTGGAGGCCGCGGAACGACTGCACAATAGGGGCGACCTCCCCGGCGACGTGTACGAAGACTTCCGCGGCGAGTACGAACGGGAAAAGGACGACCTGAACACGGCCATCTCCCGACTGCTTCGGGGCAACTCGACCCTCCGCAGGGAGGAGTTGCTCGTCGGCGAGCGCCGCGTGCTAAAACAGGAAAAGAGCGCCATCATGGACGCGATGCGGTCGGGCGTCATCAGCGACGACGTCGGCGAACGACTGTTGGAGGAGGTTGACCTCAAACTCGACCGCGTGGACGGCGGCGAGAGTACGGTTCGAGAAAACCCCGAACGGGAGGGATACGAGGAGTTCTGGCGGACGCGGGCCGACGAGTACGGTCTCTCCATCGGCGACGACTGAACCGAACGTTCAAATACCGGAACGGAACCACTCCGGAATGGCCGACAACGTGAACGTACCAGTCGGCCTGAACACCCATGACTTGCCGAAACTGTGGACACTCCGACTCGTTCGTTTTGTTGTTCGACGTAGCCGCCCGCGTCGCGTGCGACTTCACGCCGCTGGATTGGTCGTTGACCGTCCAGTGTCCGTCGTGTGAAAGCACCGATGTCGCCGTCGATGTGACCGACCTTCTCGTACGCGCTCAGGGTTCGACGACTGAGTCGTAGACCGAATCGTTCGCCGGTGTCGTGGCTCCCGTCCACGTGACGAACGTCGCATCGACGGCAGTCGCGGCGTCCGCCAGTCGCGCTTCGAGCGTGCCCACCCTGAGCGAACTGAGACAGTCGACGAGTTGTGCGTGGTTTCGCAGCCACACGCCATCGGGTGCGTGTTCCGAGAGCATCTGCTCCGCGTGTTCGATGGCGTCGCCGAACGTGGTGGTGTCGAACTGCCGCCACTGCTCGTCGTTCGAGGTTGCAGTGGTAACGTACAGCGGGAGATGCCAGTAGTCGCCGCCAAACACTGCGACGGTTCCTACATCGAACGTTACGACGTTGCCCACTTTGTCCGTCGGTGCCGCCCGACCGCGGACGAGAATTCGCTTCGAACCTCGGTCGTGCAGTCGTCGCGCAAAATCTGGCGTCGAAATCGTCATTTGTGACTATTTAGTCGGGATAGCTACAAATCCATAACAGTACCGATTGCGTTGCAGTGGATAGATGTCTTCCGAGCAAATCCTCGGCACGACGACCGTCACTCAACGCTGGCGCATCAGCCTCATCAAGGCCGTCCGCGAGGAGTTCGAAGAGGCTGGCGTCGAGATAGAAGAGGGCGACCGACTCGTGTTCAAAAAGCAAGACGGGAAGATAGTCGTCGAACCGGCGTAATCGGACGGTGAAAAAGGGGTCGGGTTCCGGCATCGTGCGACAGAGAAAACAAAACATTACTTACTTCGCTTCGACGGTTCCAGTATGCCCCTTCGGAAACCGCCGTTGCGCGACCATCACGATGAGCGGGGCGCGACGTTTACCGAGTTCGGTGGCTGGGACATGCCCGTCGAGTTCGATTCGATAAAAGAAGAGCACCAGAGCGTTCGGAGCGAGGTCGGCATCTTCGATGTCTCCCACATGGGAGAGATAGAAGTCAGCGGGCCGGATGCCGAACGACTCATGCAGAGATTGACGACGAACGACGTTACCCAACTGTCGCCGGGCGACTCCCAGTACTCGATGATTCCCGACGAAGACGGAAACATCATCGACGACACGGTCGTCTACCGACTGCCCGAGGACGACGACGCCGACTATCTGTTCATCCCGAACGCGGGCCACGACGAGCAGATGCACGACCGCTGGAAGCAGTTCCGGAACGAGTGGGAACTCGACGCGGAAATTCGGAACGCGACCGACGATTACGCGATGTACGCAGTGCAGGGACCGGACGCCAGCGACGCCATGAACGAGGCGGCGGACGCCGCCGTAACTGACCTCTCGAAGTTCGAGGCGACGTACGCCACCGTGGAGGGCGTGCAGTGCTGGATTGCACGCACGGGATACACGGGCGAGGACGGCTACGAACTCATCGTTCCGTGGAACGCCGCCGAACCCGTTTGGGAGGCCTTCGACTGTCAGCCCTGCGGACTCGGTTCGCGCGACACGCTTCGAACCGAGATGGGATTCCTGCTGTCCGGGCAGGACTTCGACTACGAGGACGACCCGCGAAACCCTTACGAGGCCAAAGTAAGTTTCACCGTGAAACTCGATACGGAGTTCGTGGGACGAGACGCGCTCGAACGAGTGAAAGAGGAAGGCGTCGAAGAGACGTTCGTCGGCATCCGACTTATCGACCGAGGCGTCCCCCGGCACGGCTACGACATCACCAACACGGACGACACCATCATCGGAACGGTGACGAGTGGGACGATGAGTCCCACGCTCAACGAACCCATCGGTCTGGGCTACGTTCCGACCGACTACGCAGACCCCGGAACCGTCATCCGTGTGATGGTGCGCGGCCAGTCGAAAAAAGCAAAGATTGAGAGCACACCCTTCCTGAAGGACAAATAATGAGTTTCGAAGTACCCGAAGACCGCAAGTATCTGGAATCGCACGAATGGGTCGAATTGACCGACGGCACCGCCAAAATCGGTATCTCCGACTTCGCGCAGGACGAACTGGGCGACGTCGT
>CAYNQM010000182.1:0-2616 GCA_964399275.1 uncultured Haladaptatus sp. | reverse complement strand
GAACTCCCGAGCGAGGGCGACGAACTCGCGCAAGGCGACGGGTTCGGCGTGGTCGAGAGCATCAAAGCAGTCTCCGACCTCTACTCGCCCGTCTCGGGCACCGTGACCGCGACTAACGACGACCTCGAAAACACGCCCGAACTGGTCAACGAAGACCCGTTCGGCAACGGATGGATGCTGGAAGTCGAAGTTGCCGACGAGAGCGAACTCGACGACCTGCTCTCCGCAGAGGAGTACCGCGACCAAATCGCGTAACCCCATTCTGCAGTTTCTCGCACGGCCGAGAGCACCAGCGACGGCTAACGACGGGAAATGATTGAAATTCGGTCGTTACGCAGCCGAGCGAATTTCGAAATCATCCGCTCCGACGTGCATACTTTTCGGCTTTTTTCACCACCACTACCCAAATGATGCACACGAACGTGCACCGCGAGCGTTCGCTTTCCTCCCATATTAAAAGGGTGCACTCCCTAGCCGGAAGCAATGACCGGAGGCAACGCGCGTACGGGTAGCCCGTACGCACCGCACACGGCCGGGGAGACGGCGGCGATGCTCGACGCGGTCGGGGTCGAGAACGTCGAAGCCATCTTCGACATTCCCGAGCAGGTTCGGTTCGACGGCGAGTTCGGTATCGAGAAACGCTCCGAGCAGGCGACTCGCCGGGAACTACAGCGAACCCTCGACAAGAATCGGACGATGACGGAGTTCCTCGGACGAGGACAGTACAGCCACTACGTTCCGTCGTTGGTTGACCACCTCGCGGACAGGTCGGAGTTTCTGACCTCGTACACCCAGTACCAACCCGAAGTCACGCAGGGATTCCTGCAAGCGTTGTTCGAATACCAGTCGATGCTGGTCGAGTTGACCGGCCTCGAAATCGCCAACGCCTCGATGTACGATCATGCGACGGCGCTGGCGGAGTCCGCACTGCTCGCCTCGCGGGTGCGCCAGACCAGCGGAAACACGGTGCTGGTTCCTGACTACCTGCTCTCCAACCGGAAGAGCGTCCTCGAAAACTACGTCGATGGGCCGGGCCTCGTAGTCGAGGAGTTCGCGACCGACGACGGCAACGTGGACGTGGACGCCCTCGCCGACGCCATCGACGAGGATGTGGTAATGGTGTACGCCGAAAATCCGACGACGAGAGGCACTATCGAGGAAGGCCTCTCCGCAATCGGCGACCTCGCACACGACCACGACGCGCTGTTCTGTCTCGGTTCCGACCCCGTGGCGCTCGCACTGTTGCAGAAACCCGCCGACGTGGGTGCTGACGTTGTCGTCGGCGACGCCGCGACGCTCGGTCTGCCCGCGAGTTACGGGATGGGTCTCGGTCTGTTCGCCACGCGCGAGGACTTCGTCCGACAGGTTCCCGGCAGGTTGGTCGGCGTCAGCGAAGACGAAGACGAGAATCGCGCGTTCACGCTCACGCTCCAGACGCGCGAACAGCACATCCGCCGCGAGCGCGCGACCTCGAATATCTGTACGAATCAGGCCTGGGTCGCGCTGAGAACCGCGATGCACATCGCCTATCTCGGTTCGTCCGGACTGGTCGAACTCGCCGAGACGTGCGTCACGTTGGCCGACGACCTCGCCCACCGATTGGACGACATCAGCGGCGTGCAGGCTCCGGTTCACGACCGCCACCACTTCCGGGAGTTCGTCGCGCGTACCGATCAGCCAGCACCGCCAATCGTCGCCGACCTCGAAGAACGTGGCTTCGCCGTGCACAAAGTCGGCGAACACGAGGTACAGGTCTGCGTGACGGATATGAACGAACACATGTCGGACGAGTTGGTGACGATGTTCGAGGAGGTGGCCCGATGAAGTACTCCCAAGCGAAGTGGGAACGAGACGACGACCGGTACGAACCACTGCTGTCCGAAAAGGATGGCAACGCTGTCGAAGTCGATTCCTCCCTGCCGGACGAGTTGACCCGCGATTCGCTCGAACTCCCCGACCTCTCGGAACCCGAACTGGCCCGTCACTACACGCGACTCAGTCAGATGAACTACGGAATCGACAGCGGCCCGTACCCGCTCGGGTCCTGTACGATGAAGTACAATCCGAAGTTCACCGAGGACGTGGCCGCGCTCCCCGGCGCGAGCGTCCACCCCGACCGCTCCGAGGAGAGCGTGCAGGGAACGCTCGAACTGATGCACGGTTTGCAGGACTACCTTGCCAGAATCGGCGGGATGGACGCCGTGAGCCTCCAACCCCCCGCAGGTGCGGCAGGCGAGTTCACGGGCATCCTCGTCGCCAAAGCGTTCCACGAGGCGAACGGCGAGGGCGACCAGCGAACCGAGATCATCGTCCCCGACAGCGCCCACGGAACCAACCCCGCCAGCGCCGCACTCGGCGGCTACGACGTGGTCGAACTGCCGAGCGCTGAGGACGGGCGCGTCGATTTGGACGCCCTCTCCGCCGCCGTCGGCGACAGCACCGCGCTGTTCATGCTGACCAACCCGAACACGCTCGGTCTGTTCGAGCGCGACATCGAGGAAATCGCCGAAACCGTTCACGACGCTGGTGGCCTGCTCTACTACGACGGCGCGAACCTGAACGCCCTGCTCGGGCGCGCTCGCCCCGGCGACATGGGCTTCGACATCATGCACTACA
>CAYNQM010000181.1:0-5813 GCA_964399275.1 uncultured Haladaptatus sp. | reverse complement strand
ACCATCGGGAGCGAGGAGTGCTTTTGGTCCAGCTTTTACAGGGAGCCAGCGGGATTGCCGACGGTGGTCGTCGGCAATCCCGCCTGCGACCGTCGTAAAAGGTGGAGGCGAAAAGGTGGTACTATAGGCCTCCGTTGATTTGCTTTGGGTAATGGCCTCCGACGACCTCTATCTGACGCTCGAACGGGTCGGAGAACGGTTCAATCTCGGGGAGTACGAAATCGACGCCTATCTGACGGTGCTCGAACACGGACGACTGACTGCGAGCCAAATCGCGGACAACACCGACATCCCGCAACCGCGGGTGTACGACACGGTTCGAAGTCTGAGCGACCGCGGACTGGTCGAACTCCGTGAGTCGCGCCCGATGAAAGTCATCGCAATCGACCCCGAAGAGGCGTTCTCGGACGTACAGTCGTCGCTCGACGACATGATAAGCAACCTCGAAGCGCGCTACACCGCGCCGACGCGAGACACCGAAGCCGTCTCGCTCGTCAAATCGCGCTCGACCATCCTGCGCTACCTCGAAGACGTCATCGAGGCCGCGGAGTACGAACTCGCGCTGTCGCTCACGCCCGACCTGCTCGTCCGATTCGAGGACGACCTCACAGCGGCAATCGATTCGGGCGTAAGCGTCGAACTGCTGGTTACGCCCGCCTCGGAAGCGCCCGACCCCGAGGAGTTCGACTACGAGTCAGTTGCCACGAGCGCCCGCGCACGACGTGGCATCACGACGCCCGTCATCGCGGTTGCCGACGGCGAATACTCCATGTACGCCACGCAGGACGCCCTGCGCGACGACCGCGACCGCTATGGCGTCATCTTCAACCGCTCCGCGCTGGGCTTTCTCGTCTCCGGCTTCTTCGGCACCGTCCTCTGGACGACCGCGGAACGCACCCTCTCGGCGGACGCCGACGGGCGAACCTTCCCCCGTCGCTACGCCTCCATCCGGCGCTGTGTGAAAGAGATTCAGGGACGAGAGGGCGAGTTCTACGCGACCATCAAAGGCCGAGACATCGAGAGCGGCAACGAGCGCATCGTCCGCGGAAAAGTCGTCGGCTTCTCCTTCGAAGGCGGCGAGCGCGTGGCCGGAATGTCGGTCGAAACCGAAACCGGCGTCGTCACGGTCGGCGGGCAGGTGGCCGCGCTCGAAGACATCGAAGCCCACGAAATCCGAATCGGAACCGACGAACCACCGGCCTACGAACGATAACGCTGTTTTTCGCGCCTCGCCAACTAGAACCTGAACACGTGCTGGTCGCACGCCGGACAGGCTAACACCTCGTCCGGAGGCGACAGCGGACTCGTGCCACTGCCACAACAGCGACTGGCGGTCGTCTCTTCCAGTTCCACGTCACAGTCGGGACAGTCGTGAAGGAACGCTCGCAGTGCTGACGCCGACTGCACGCGAACCACGTCGTCGATGCCGTAGTTTCCGAGCGCTCGCACCGCCGCCGCCTCGGCGATTGCGACGGGACGCGAAAGCCATCGTTCGGTCTCCGGCCCGCCCGCCGAGACGACGACCCAGTCGCCGTCATCCACGAGTTCGACGTGGAGAGCGTCGGTCGTAACGTCGCGCACCGCTGGTACGAGGTCGTCCCCCCGGATGTGGCTCATCTCCTCGCGCCAGTCGGCTCTGAACCGCTCGTCCAGATGGAGCGAATCGCCGACGGCGTGGACGATTTCCCGACCGAGCAGTTCGTCCAGCGCGCGCTCCCCCGCGTCCTCGTCCATCTCGCCCGCGATCGACCCGGCTTCGGTCGGCTGGCGCGACTCGTCACCGAGCGCGTCGATGAGGTGAGGCGCGAACTGCGGCGTTCCGGGAACGAGGTACCCCCGGAGTGCGATTGCGACGCCTCCGGCGAGTCCGACCCCGGTGACGCCGAGGCGGCGCGCACGTTTCGGGAGCAGTCGGGCGACGCCCGCGCACGCGAGAAATAAGAGTCCGAGATTCAGCGCGGTACAGGGCCAACACCGATTCTCGCCGGTGTACTCCGGCTTTCGCACATCGTCCAGCATTGCCGGAGATTGGGAGGCGAGCAGGTTCAGTGTTCGGGCGAGACGAAATATTTCGATTTCTGTTCATTTCTCCCATCCAGCCGTGCTTGGTCGTTTTTTGGACTTTGATTTGCTCGTCGCTGGTCTCGCCGCTTGTTCGCTTTGTTGCTAGCTATTCCCGACTCCAAACACCACAACCGCACCTCGTCCTCCCCAGCCTCCTCCTTCGCTTCGGACGAGCGAACCTCGTCCGAGTTCTCGTTCGCTCCCGCTGGTCGCTTACGAGAACACCGCTCACTCGTCCCTCGCGCGAGTCGTTCACTTCGTTCACTCCCGCGCGCCGAGGGAGTTCGTGACAATTCGAGTAATCCGATTCTTCCATGTGGCGCGCGATGGTACCGGGCCGAGGACTTTACGTCCGTGGGTCGGTGCTGACAGCGTGCGAGATCTTCGTGAGCGACGCAGGAGCGAACGAAGTCTCCGAAAATCTCCGATTTTTGGGATGAGCAAACGCTTCGCGTTTGCAACCAGCTCGTCAGAGCGTGCCTCTGACGGTGGACGACCGAAGGGAGTCGGTTAGGGAGAGTGTGGCTGTCGCGGTGCAGTGGCGATCCGCGGTATGATAGGAGTCGGCAACTGCGAGCAACCCATTCGAAACGACTCACCTCGCGCCGTACCGATTTCGTCCCTACTTCCGTTCCAAACGCGACAGACCGTGCCAAATCGCATCGACCATCTTCTCCTCGCCCTCCCCCTCAGCCTCGCCCCAACCACGAGCGAGGGCGTCTTCCAACACGGCCAGCGAGTGATTTTCGAAGTTGTTCATGCCGCGGAAATCTTCGAGGGCGTCGTGCGCCGCGTCTCCGAACTCCTCGTTCGGTTCGTCATCGAAAAAGCCGAGCTCGGCGAGGGTTCCGGCAACCGCTTCTGCTGTTTCGCCGGACAGCGATCGCGTATTTTCGGGTTCCCCGCGCTCCAGCAGAGTCACGTCGTAGATTTTGAACACGCGCTCAAGTTCGTCGATGGGTGTTTCGTGGTCGTCCACGCGCACGTCCACCCAGCGGTCGTTACGCCCGTCGTACCCGCCCTCGGGTTTGGCTACGTAGAGGGCTGCGCTCTGCTCGCCGCGCTTGTCGCCGCCCGCATCGTTGCCTGCTTGGAGCGCCGCAATGAGTCGCTCCGGAAGGCCGCCCTCGGTTTCCTCGAACGTCTCGGCCATCGCGTCGAGCGTTTCTGCGTTCTCCAGAATGTTCCCCTGTACGGTATAGTTCTCGCCCTGCACGTCATCCGCGTAGTCGAAGCAGTCGTCGCCCGTGAACGCCGCAATCGAACCGTCCCGACCGACCACGCCGAGTTGCCGGGATTCGAACTCCGGGTCTGCACCGGTGAGTTCCATCACGACCTCGTCGGCGGGTCTACCCGACCGAAGTAGATCGAGGCCATCCGGCCCGTAGGCGACGTTGGCGTAGCTCTGCGTGGCGATTGCTCCGGCGTCGGCGCTGACGAAGGGAACGACGGCCCCGACGCCGACGAACTTCGACTGGACGGCGACGCCGACCGCGTCCTGTTCGGGGTCTCGCGCGACGATGGAGAACGTCGATGGTCGTGGCATACGCGAGACGAGGGAGGCGACCGCGAAAAGCGTTCACCTCACTCCGCACCGCGTCCGCCTTTCCGCGCCGTAAGGGGTTGGCGCGAAACCAGTTCGCAGTCGAATCCGGGATGTTCCGCGAAGTGGTGGACGAGCATGTGTCGTCGCCCGCCGGTCAGGCCGCGTTCGCCCGCGTCCTCGGCGGTGAATTCGGCTGGCAGTCGGTCGTACAGGTCGGTCAGTTCTTTGTAGCTCTCGAACACTTTTCGGTGGCCCGACGAGTCGGCACCTCTGCGAGAAACCACGTAGCTCCCGTCGTCGCGGTGTTCGCCGACCGTGTTGAAAAACTCCCGGCGCTCGGTCAGCGCTCGTCCGAGCGCCCGGCGCAGTCGGTCGGCCTCGCGTCTGGACAGTTCGTGAGTCTCGCCCGACACGGCTACCGAGACGCCAGAATCCGTACTCTCGGCGGAGACTACCGTCTGGTCGGAAGTGCTGGTTTCGAGAGAACTAGCGGTGCTACTGGTGGTCGAGAATTTCTCGACCAGTCGCCCCGGGGCGACTTACTCTATCCTCCGAGTGAGCATCACTCGACATCGTGTTGACTAGTGGGGGAGATAGCTGATAAATCTACGGGGCTACCGACGTGCGAACCAGACGACGCCGACCATCAGGAAGTTGTACACGGCCAATCCGGCGGCGAGCGTGCCGAGACAGAGGACGACGAAGGCTACGACGACCGAGAGTCCTTCGAGGCCCGCCACGATCAGCATCAGCACGAGAAGAATTCCGGCCAGCAGTGCGATTGGGGCGACGTAATCGCGCCAGACCGTCGTGGACATCGGGGCACGAAGTTTCAGGAGAGGTTCTTCGTGTTCGCCCATATATAACCAAAATCACATAATGTGATCAACCTTTTGTCGATTCTCCCGACCGCGTGAGAGTTTTCACCTCGGAAGTGCAAGGCGTGAACATGAAAGTTCGCGGAACCCGCGAGTGCAAAAACTGCGGGACACAGTGGTCGTACTACGAGACGGGAAGCGTCTCCTGCCCGACCTGTGGGAGCATGCAGAGCGTGGGTCTCGAAGACGACCGGATTCAGCACACCGACACTCCCGCGACGCTCGAACTGGGCGAGGCGCGGGAGGCGGTCGATTCGAAGTCGGTTCGCGAGGTCGCAACGATGGCGGCGAATTCGGGCCGCGACTACGTCAAAAAGCGCGGGTTCATCAAGGGTGGTGAACTCCAACCGCTGGACGACACGTATCTTTCGGCGCAGGAACTCCGACACGTCGCCGACGAGTTTTCCCGCGCGCTGAAGACGACGGACGACGAAGAGATGTACTTTTTCTCCCTGCTCCGCGGGGCAGACGTTGGCGAGCGTCCGGCCCCCGCAGACGTTCCGAAGTCGCTCCGCGAGGTTCGAGGACTCGCCGACGCCGAATCGCTCCGCGAGTATCACAAGGAGATGGGCGAGTGGGTTCGCGAACACGACGTGAACCGCGAGGGGCGAGACACGCTCGAAACGCTCGGAGAACACGTCCGGCGCGCCCGCGCGCTCGAAGGAGCTATCGACATCGAGACGGCGAGCGCCCTCGTCTCGTCGGCGCGCGACCTCGCGCGCTACTTTCGCGAGGACGACGAGGACGCGCTGGTCAGCGTGCGGGCGACGCTCGACCGAATCGAGTAATCGCGGCGAAGACTGAACCCGGCAGTATCGGCATTGACGCAGAAAAGGGAGGTCTGCGGTCTGCTGTTGGCTGTTGGCGGGTTACGACAGTTCGACTTCGATTTCGTTCTGCTGTCCGGCGGCTTTCACCGTGTTGTACAGCAACATCGCGCGGGTCATCGGGCCGACGCCACCGGGAACCGGCGTAATCGCGCCGGCCTTCTCCTTGGCGCTGTCGAAGTCCACGTCGCCGACGAGTTCGTACCCCTTCTCGGTGTCGGCGTCTACGCGATTGACGCCCACGTCGATGACGGTGACGCCTTCGGAGAGCATCGACCCGTCAACGAGTTCGGGAACGCCACAGGCCGCGACGACAACGTCCGCATTGCGTGTCTTCTCAGCGAGGTCGTCGGTGCGCGAGTGACAGACGGTGACGGTCGCGTTGCCGCCGTCCGCCTTCTGGACGAGAAGGTTGGCCAACGGTTTGCCGACGATGTTCGACCGACCGACGATGACCACGTCCTTGCCTTCCGGGTCAACGCCTGCTGATTCGAGGAG
>CAYNQM010000180.1:1292-5834 GCA_964399275.1 uncultured Haladaptatus sp. | reverse complement strand
GTGTGTCGGTGTGCGTGGGTGCGTCCGGGTGCAGTTCGTCATTCGAACGGTCGGACGAGGGTTTCCCGGCCGACGCCGTACGGGTCGGCGTGTCGTTCCCGAACGACTCGCCGACGAGCGTGACGTGGCCCATTTTTCGAAGCGGTCGAACCTCGCGCTTACCGTACCAGTGGAACGACGCGCCGGGGGTGGCGAGCACCTCGTCCACGCCGGAGAGGTCGGCTGGTTGGGACTCCGCCACGTCGCCGAGGATGTTCGACATCACGACCGGACTTCGGAGGTCGGTGGCTCCCAGCGGGTAGCCCATCACGCCGCGGACGTGCTGTTCGAACTGCGATGTCAGCGCGCCCTCGATGGTGTAGTGACCGGAGTTGTGCGGTCGCGGCGCGATTTCGTTCACCGAAATCGTGCCGTCGGCGTGCTCGAACAGTTCGATGCCGTAGACGCCGCGCCCGGACAGCACCGAAAGCACCTCCCGTGCGACCTCCTGTGCGCGCTCCCGGACGGCGTCCGAAGCGCGCGCAGGTACGACCGTTTCGCGCAGGATTTCGTCCTCGTGAACGTTCTCACCTGCGGGGAAGGTCGCTATCTCATCGTCGCCTTTGACCGCGATGACCGACAGTTCGCGCTCGAAGGGGACGAACTCCTCGACCATCAACTCGCCAGAGACCTCGTCGAGCGCGGAATCCACGCCGTCTAGCGATTCGACGGGGACGTTCCCTCGTCCGTCGTAGCCGCCTTTGCGAGCTTTGAGCATCATCGGGTAGCCGAACTCCTCGCCCGCCGAGAGCAGGTCGTCTCGGTCGTCCACGGGTCGGAAGTCGGGCACCGGAATCCCTTCGTCCGCCAGCGTTCGCTTTTGAACGAGTTTGTCCTGAATCATCCGGAGTGTGGCCGGGTCGGGATGCACCGGCACGTCGTACTCTGTCTCGACCGCTTCGAGCACGTCGGGGTCGGCGAGTTCGATTTCGAACGTGAGCGCGTCAGCCTTCTCCGCGAGCTCCCGAATCGCGTCCTCGTCGTCGAAGTCGCCGAGGAGTTGTTCGCGGGCTACCGGAGACGCCGGACAGTCCGGCGTCGGGTCTAACACGACCAGTTCGACGCCGAGCGGGGACGCCGACTCCGCCAGCATCCGGCCGAGCTGTCCGCCACCGACGACGCCGAGAATTGGCGGTGAAGCCGTAACCATATCGTCAGCGGATTGTGGCTGTGGGTGTATAAGATTTGCCAACCACAATCGAGAATATGCACGATTATGCAGTTTCGTTCGCTCGTTCGAGCGCACTTCGCTTGATGTAAATCGTCGTCTCGCTTCCGTACAGCGTCAGTTCGTGGTCGTAGATCACGTATCCGTCGAGGTATCTTTCGACGTCCGATTTCTTTGTCGACCGGGTGATGACAACCGGCGGTTTCTGGTTTTCGAGCGTTTCGTTCTGGAGCGTGCTATCGACGCTCGCGTTCGATGACTCGGTGTACCACGGAAGTGGCAACCGATTGTACCAACTGTTCGCGGGCGGCCAATACTCGTTGTCGCTCTCGTCGGGCACGTAGAAGATGTAATCGCTGTTCTCGTTGAGGAACCCGTAGTACAGCACGTCGGTTCCGTTTTCGTTGGCTTTCGAGACGGCCTGCATTTTCTCCAGTGACGGGCCGATTC
This sequence comes from uncultured Haladaptatus sp., assembly GCA_964399275.1. Classification (GTDB taxonomy): domain Archaea; phylum Halobacteriota; class Halobacteria; order Halobacteriales; family Haladaptataceae; genus Haladaptatus. The sequence goes on along the minus strand of CAYNQM010000180.1, from coordinate 4,177 downwards.
CGTCGGCGGGTTGCCCGTACTGCACGAGTTTATTCTCCTGCTGGCCGCCGAGCATGGTCGGAACCTGCCTATCCTGTGGATGCAGATAGACGACGCTCATCGCCGGAAATACGACTTGTGCGACGAGGAGCAGAGCGACGAGTCCAGCGGCCGCGGTTCCCGTGTTGTCGCCGTCCTCGTACGCCTCCCGGCCCCACCGATAGAGGATGGCGACGCCGACCGCCGCCGGAATGGCGAGCGGAGCGACGACGTGTACCGCGTTCCACGGCGCTTTGATGTCGGTGACGAGCGGATAGCCGAGGATACCGACTGCACCCCAGTAGAAAGCGAAGGAGACGAGGTCGCGCGGTCGGTTGTCCACGTACCGGGCCGCGAGGAATCCGAGCACCGCGAAGACGAGCAGCGGGAGCGCGCCCTGTTCGAGCACGTCCACGAAGTGCTCCAAGTACGGGAGGTAGGCGTGGTCTTGGCTCTTGACCCACTGATTTGTGAGTTCGTCCCACGACCCGAACGTGGCCTCCGAAATCACCGCGCCGAACATCGAGGGCTCACTGAACGCTTTCCAGAGCCCCGGCCCGTTGGTACCCTGCGCTCGCGGCGCGTAGAAGTAGACGATGATGACGAAGAACTCCACGAGCGCGAGTAGAAGGTGCGGAGCGATCCCGACGAGACCCCGACCGGTCTCTTTCGCTTGTTCGGCCAGCGCGCCAGTCCACCCTCTGTCGTGGTTGCGCGCGAGGAACAGTCGATGGTCGAGCAGGAGAACGAGCGCGCCGAGCCACGAGAGCACGTAGAGCAAGACGTTTTCTTTCGTCGTGAATCCGAGCGCCAACGCCGCCGTTCCGGCGTAGATGTAACGTGCCTTCCTCGTCGCGTGCGCACGGAGGAAAAATCCGAGGGAGAACAGCATGAACGCTGCGAGGAGCACGTCGTTGCGCATGAATCGCGAGTAGTAGAGCAGGATGGGATTCACCGCGAAAAAGAACGCGAGCGCGACCATCTCGGACTTGCGGAGGTGGTCGCGGTAGAGCCACGCCGCCAGCGGGAGGAGTCCGGTAATCACCGCGATCGGCAGTCGTGCCACGAAGTCGCTCGCGCCGAACAACTGGAAGAGGACGCTGTTAACCTGCGGGAAAAACGGACCGTGAATGACCGCGTGATACTCCCACACGCCGGTTTTCTGATATCGAACTATCCAGTAGCCGACGCGAGCCTCGTCCCAGTGGGCTACTCGACTGCCGAGACGAAAGAGACGGAGCGAAAGCGCCAGCACCGTGAGACCGAGAATACCGACGAGAGTGCGATTTCGGGTCGCCCATTCGAACGATGGGCGTTCGCCTGAACTCATATGTTTTTTCTCAAGACGGAGTGGGGATACAAGCGTTGCGGAGAGCGGTAGTTCTTTCAACTGCGCTGGCCTCCCGCCAAACATGGTAACGCTCGGACTCGTCGTCGCGGAATTCAACGCGACGGTAACGGAGCAAATGGAGGCGTCAGCACGCGAAGCCGCTGACGAGCACGGTGTGGAGATAGCCGAAACGCTACACGTTCCGGGGGCCTACGATTCGCCCCTCGCCGCCGACAGACTCGCCCGTCGGGACGACATCGACGGCGTCTCGGTGCTCGGTGCGGTCGTCACCGGCGACACCGACCACGACCAAGTCATCGCTACTGCCGCGACGCAGAAACTAACCGACGTGAGCCTCGAACGCGACAAACCCGTCACGCTCGGTATCATCGGGCCCGGTATGTCGGGGGCGGAAGCCCGCGAACGCACCGACGCTGGCGCGCGAGCGGTCGAAGGAGCTATCGACCTCGTGGAGGAACTCCAATGACGATGCAGTTTTCCGGCCGAATCCAGCGCGTCGAACCGAGCGCGACCCTCGCCATCAGCAGTCTCGCCTCACAACTCGAAGCCGACGGCGTGGACGTTATCGACCTGAGCGTCGGCGAACCCGACTTCCCGACTCCCGAGAACGTCGTCGAATCCTGCGAGCAGGCGATGGAAGACGGCCACACCGGCTACCCGCCGTCGAAAGGTGTTCCGGAACTCCGCGAGGCAATCGCCGAGAAACTCCGAAACGACGGTCTCGACTACGAAGCCGACAACGTCATCGTCACGCCCGGCGCGAAGCAGGCGCTCTACGAGACGGTGCAAACCGTCGTGGACGACGGCGACGAAGTCGTCCTCCTCGACCCGGCGTGGGTCTCCTACGAAGCGATGGTGAAACTCGCGGGCGGCGACCTGACTCGCGTTGACCTCGCGCCACACGACTTCCAACTCGAACCCGCGCTGGACGACCTCGCCGAGGCAGTTTCAGACGACACCGAACTGCTCGTCGTGAACTCACCGTCGAACCCGACCGGAGCGGTGTACTCCGACGCCGCGCTCGAAGGCGTCCGCGATTTGGCAGTGGAGCACGACGTCACGGTCATCAGCGACGAGATTTACGAGCAAATTACCTACGGCGTCGAACCGACCAGCCTCGCCACGCTCGACGGAATGCACGAGCGTACAGTGACGATAAACGGCTTCTCGAAAGCCTACTCGATGACTGGCTGGCGACTCGGCTATCTCGCGGCACCCGAGGAACTGGTCTCGCAGGCCGCGAAACTCCACTCGCACTCGGTTTCCTCGGCGACGAACTTCGTCCAGCGCGCCGGAGTCGAAGCCCTCGGCAACACCGACGAGGAAGTCAGCGAGATGGTCGAGGCGTTCCACGAACGCCGCGACCGACTCGTCGCCCTGCTGAAACAGCACGATGTGGACGCTCGGACGCCCGACGGAGCGTTCTATCTGATGCTTCCTGTCGCGGAGGACGACCAGCAGTGGTGCGAAGACGTGCTGGAGGAGGCACACGTCGCCACCGTCCCCGGCAGTGCCT
>CAYNQM010000180.1:0-1282 GCA_964399275.1 uncultured Haladaptatus sp. | reverse complement strand
ACGCGCGAATCTCCTACGCGGCGGACATCGACCGAATCGAGGAGGCGGTCGAGCGACTGGTCGAGAACGACTTCCTCTGAGCGGACGACCGAACCCTTTCTTGTTAGACGACGACTGAACCGCCATTTCGGGCGTCCCGCGAGACGGGGATGTCGATTCGTACCGCGTCAAATCTAACTCTGGGACGATTCTTGTCGTATTCGACCACACCTAACGCTTGGAGTTCGGCGATGTCGTGTCGGACTTCGCCGTAATCGCGTCCTGCGAACTCGCCGAGTTCGCGGATGCTCTCTGGGTTGCGTTCGGAAATCGTACGGAGAAGTCCAAGGATACGGATAATTGTGCTTTCGCGGGCGAGAAATCTCCGCTCAGTCGTTCTGTAGAATGAGCCAGTTTGCGATGAAGACGCCGACGGTGACGCCGACTGCCGGGCCGATCGACGCCGCGAGGCTCTGCTGGAGACCGTAGTCGAACACGAAAAGCGCGATGGGAAACACCGTGAGGAACCCGATGAGACCCGCGACGAGCGCGCGCTTGAGCGGTGACGTCGCCATGCTCGTTAGACGCCCATTCCCATCAGGTGACTACGGAGCACGTCGTCGTCCTTGTTGCCCGTACCGGTGTTGAGCAGAACGACCGTGTCGTCCTCATCGAACTCTCCCTGCTGAGCGAGTTCCCACGCGCCACTGGCGGCGGCGGCACAGGTCGCACCCATCTCCAATCCTTCCTGCTGGGCGACCGCGACCGCGGAGTCGAGGATGTCCTCGTCGCTGGTCGCGACCGCGCCGCCGTCGCTCTCGCGCAGGGCGTCCAAAATCATCGGACTCGCGCCGGGGTCGGGAATCTCGATGCCGCCGCAGATGGTGTCCGGGGTTTCCCACGCTTCGTGTACGTCGTTACCTTCCTCCCACGCTTTGACGATTGGGGCACAGCCAGAAGACTGGGCGGCGTACATCGCCGGGAGGTCGTCGGTCAGGCCCAACTCCTGAAACTCCTTGGCGGCCTTGTGCATGCCGACCAGTCCGACGCCGCCGCCGGTCGGGTAGACCACGGCATCCGGGACTTCCCAGTCCATCTGCTCGGCGATTTCGTAGAACATCGTCTTTTTCCCCTCGTGGCGGTAGGGTGTGACGAACGTTTTGACCGAGTACCAGTCTTCATTTTCCATCGCGTCGGCGTAGGCCGCGCCAGCGTCGCCGATTCGCCCCTCGACGACGGTCATGTCGCCGCCGTGGACGTTGACCATCGCCTTGTTCGTGAATCCGGCGCGCGTCGGGAGAAA
>CAYNQM010000179.1:0-5850 GCA_964399275.1 uncultured Haladaptatus sp. | reverse complement strand
GGTATCACGTGACCTTGCCATGGTCACAACCTGGGTTCAAATCCCAGCCAGCGCATTTTTCGAACTCAAAACGACGAGCGATGTCACTCGTCGGAACCGGAAACGAATAGAAATCAACGAGGCTCCGGCGTCTGTTCCTCGTCTGCGTCGTCCTTCCCGGCGATGGTCAGCCGGAGTCGTTCGACGGCGTTTTCCACGTCCTCGAAGGTCAACAGCAGGAATCCGAGGAAGATGACGAGGAAGCCGACAAACGCTTCTCGCGGGAGTTGCTCGGCCAGTATCAGCCACCCGGCAATCGAGGCGACGATCGGAACAACGTACTGGACGAAACTGGCGCGAACGGCACCGATTTCCTCGATGAGCGTGAAGTAGATGGGATAGGCGATTGCGGTCATGAACACGCCGACGTACAGCAGTGCGGCGAGTGCGGTCAGCGTCGGATTGACCGAGGTGACGGATTCGCCGACAGCGAGACTCACGAGATGCATCGCGGGAGCGGCGACCACCATCGCCCACGCGGTCAGGGCGATTTCGTTCATTTGGTGGTTCGACCAACGAATCAGGACGCTCCCCAGCGCGAGGCTCGTCACGCCGAGCAGAACGAACTCTTCGCCTTGCAGATTTCCGGAGAAGAAGTGGCCGGGGGTGGGTTGGACGACGATTCCGACGCCGACCAGCGCGACGACGACGCCGACGAGACCAAGCCGAGAGAGGCGTTCGTCGGTGAGAAGAACGGCCGCCAAGGCGACGGTGAGAACCGGATCGAAGCTGAAAATTATCGCCGCGACCCCGCTGGTCGTCTGTTGCATTCCGATGAACAGCAACGCCAGCATGCCGAAGACGAAGAAGATGCCACCCGCCGCGACGCCAAGCGCATCTCGTCGGGTGCGTGGCCGCCAGTCGTGCGGGCCGAGAATCACGAATGCAAGCAGTAACACCGCCGCGATGTCGATTCTGAACGCCGCGAACAGCAGTGGTGGAATGAATCCCAGTCCGACTTTTATCGCGACGTATCCGAGACCGAGTAGCACGGCGGTCAACAAGAACAGTATCTGCGTGCGGTCACGCACCGCTATTCCTCTCCCGTTCATGGTACAATTTACCACACCGATCGAACTAACCGTTGTGGTCGTCCGCGGTACCCACCGAATCGACACCCCGCTTGCGTAACGCATTTATACCAGCGCGTGGCAACATGATACCGTCGCACGACGCGACGAACGCAACGCGCTGGTAGTGTAGTGGTATCACGTGACCTTGCCATGGTCACAACCTGGGTTCAAATCCCAGCCAGCGCATTTCTATCGCGAGCAAATCAGCGAGCACCGCGTAGCGTATGCTCGCTCTAACGCGAGTGATGAAATCGCCCGGAGATTTGAATCCTGCAAATCACAGCCCGCGCAACGAAATGAGCAGGAATCCAGTTTTTCGGCATGGTGAAAATATGCAACATCAGTTAGAACAATCGCTGAAACGCACCGATTGGTTTTCTATCGTCACGTCGTATCCCCTCTCATGCAGGGGCTTCGGTGGGTGCAGATGACGGACGAAGAGCTGAACGAATTTCTCGAAGATGGCGGTACGGGCATTCTCTCGTTTTCGACGCCCGCGGTAGACCCGCCGTTCTCACTGCCAGTATCGTATGGCTACTACGAAGAGACACAGAGTTTCTACTTCCGACTCGCGTTTCCCGAGGGAAGTGGAAAAGAGAGCCTCCTCGACGACCCGGTTTCGTTCGTCGTGTACGACGATACGGCGGAGGGGTATCGGAGCGTCGTCGCAAGCGGCCACCTCGAAGCAGTGGCGGATTTGCCACACGATTCGGCGGCAGTCCAACGAATGTGGGGAGTTCGGATTCCGGTGGTCGATATCTTCGAACAACCGCTGGGGGACGTTCCGTTCCAGCAGTTCCGTCTCGTCACCGACGAGTTGGCCGGACGGAAAGAAGTGCAGTCCGACGAGTGAGGGTTCGGCGAGAACGTCCCAATTCGAATCATCTCGCCCGAAATCCTCTTGCCTGAATCCGTCGTCCAGAGTGTGAGGTGGAGAGAATGAGCCGACCGGAAAACCGACACGAGAACGAACAGGGCGAACCGACAGCGCGAATGTTTTTCACACAGAACGACATCGCAGACCACGACCGACGGGCACTCATTGAACTGCTGAATCAGGAACTCGCGGACACGACCGACCTGTTGACCCAGACGAAGTACGCACACTGGAACGTCAAGGGGATGCAGTTCTATCAACTGCACCGCTTGTTCGACGACTTTGCGGAGGTGTTGTTCGAACACGGAGACACCATCGCCGAGCGCGCGACCGCCCTCGGCGGCGAAGCGATGGGCACGGTTCGGATGGCGTCCGCGAACTCCCGGATTCCGGAGATTCGAACCGACGCCATCACCGGCCAGCAGTACGTCGAAGCACTGGCGAACAACGTCGCGGTGCACGCCACGAACCTCCGCGGAGGCATCGAAGCCGCGCAGACGCACGCCGACCAAGACACCGCCGACTTGCTGACCGAACTCTCGCGCGAGGTGGACAAGTATCTCTGGTTCCTCGAAGCGCATCTCCAACGAGAACCGATTCGATCGGCCGTCGAAGAGCAGGGACGGAAAGACGAGCGGGAGACGAGACAAACCGAACGACCGAGGCGATACCAGCAGGGAACGGCACCGACTCGGTAGGCACAATCACAAGCAGTCGAAGCAGTCGCCTCGCCGTTCGTGACGGGCGACATCGCAACTGCGGGAGCCACCGTGCCGCAAACGACGGTGCGATTATCGACGGTAAAATCGACAGCAAGGAGATCGAACAGTCGCTCGCGTGGGAAAACATCTACAATCGAATGGACGAAATTCCATGCTAGACCATGACCGCAATCGCACTCCTCTCGGTCGCACCAGTCACCGAAGACAGCATGGCGGGCGAAGTCGCAAAGGCAGTCGCGGCACTGGACGAGTTCGACGTGTCCTACGAAACGAACCCGATGGGAACCGTCATCGAAGCCGACTCGATAGACGAACTGTTCGCCGCCGCGCAAGCCGCCCACGAAGCGGTCGATGGCGACCGCGTAAGCACGGTACTCAAAATCGACGACAAACGGGCGAGCGACCAGCGCGCCCACGAGAAGGTCGATGCGGTCGAAGACGTCCTCGGACGGGAAGCGAAGCGCGAGCGGTGAGGAACCCGGAACTGTTTACCGGACGACGCCCAACTCCGACACATGGAGAGTCTCAATCGGATGGCGCTCGAACTCGTAGACGAGGCCATCGACTTCGCGGACGAACTGAACGTCGCCGCCTACGAACTGGATAACGAGGCGACCGTCCTCGACTTCGGCATCGAGTCGGACGGTGGAACGGAGGCCGGACTCCTCCTCGCGGAACTTCAGACCGCCGGACTGGCTACCGTTCAAAGCCAGATGGGCGAGGTTGCAGGTGCACCCATTCCGCACGTCGAACTCTCAACCGACCACCCTGCGCTCGCCCTGCTCTGCTCGCAGAAAGCAGGCTGGGAGCTCACCGTCGATGGGTTCGAAGGGCTCGGAAGTGGCCCTGCGCGCGCGCTGGTCGCGGAGGAAGACGAATACCGGCGCGTCGGCTACGCGGACAGCTTCGAGTTCGCCGTGCTCGCGGTCGAATCCGACACGTTCCCGGACGAAGCGGTCGCCGAGCACGTCGCCGACCTCGCGGGTGTCGAACCGAATGCGGTGTACCTCCCGACGTTCGCCACCGGGAGCATCACGGGGAGCGTCAGCGTCGCGTCGCGCGCCGCCGAACTCGCCGTCTTCCGACTCTCCGAACTCGGCTACGACCCGCTCGATGTCCTCTCCGTGACGGGGGCGGCCCCGGTCGCACCGGTGAGCCACGACGAAGCGACCGCTATCGGACGGACGAACGATGCGCTCGCCTACGGCGGTCGCGTGCATCTCACCGTTCGCGAGGAGTTCGACCGATTCGACGAACTCCCGTCCGTCGCAGGCGACGAGTACGGCACGACGTTCCAGACGTTCTTCGACGATGCCGACTGGGACTTCGACGCGATTCCGGAGGGCGTCTTCGCCCCGGCGCAGGTGACGGTGGACGTAGTGGACGGCCCGACCCACGTCCTCGGCGAGACGAACGACGACCTACTGGCGGACAGTTTCGACCTGTGAAGTTCAAACTCGTTCCCGACGCGCCCGACGAGTTCGATTTCGTGGCGGAGGCTCAGCGCGCCGTCCCGCTGGTGCCCGGCACGGAAGACGACTGCTGTGCCCGACTGACGAATCGACTCGATTTCCCAGGTCGCGACGTGGCCCGGACGTGGCTCACCTTCCTCCGGGCGCTCGAACTGGCGGAGGAAACCCAGTCGGGGTTCGCCCGACTTCGTCGCGAACCGAGCCGAGACGAAGTTGCCGAAGCGTTCCAGTCGCGGGTGTACGGCGTCTCGACCGTGTTGGACGTGCTGGAAGAACGCGGGACCCTCTCCGAGGAAGCCGCATTCGAGGCGTTCCGCGAGGAGATTCCGGCGTGGGAGCGCCACAAAAACCCGAGCAGAGTCGAAGAAGTGTGGCGCGAGCGCGTCGGAAATATGCTTGAGTGGGCGGTGCTGTTGGGGTTGGCGGAGCGGACGAGCGAAGGGTACCGGCGCACGTGAGTCGATTGGAGTGGGGTTCGACCATCGAACTGGATTGGTTCCGGTTTAGTATATAAATCTACGCCGACGCCCTACTTTTTGTCAGAGAGGGCGCTACAGTTACGCGATGACCATCGACACCGTCCTCTTCGATTTGGACGATACGCTACTGGAGTACGAACAGAATTCTCAGGAGGTACTTTCATCGTCGTTCGACGAAGCCGGTGTTCAGCCGTTTTTCGAGCTTTCGGATTATCACTCTCGATACGACGAGTTTCTGGAACGCGGAGTGAGCGTGGACGAACAGCGAGCGAACTGCTTTTCCGCGATTGCGCAAGACGCGGGATACGACCCGGAAACGGGGCGTGCAGTCGCACGGGCGTTCGCCGAAATTCGCGACCACTCTCGGGTGCGCTATCTTCCCGGCGCATCCAAAACGCTCGAAACACTCGCGCGCGACCATGCGCTTGGAATCGTTACTAACGGGTCGCCGACGATGCAAAAGACGAAAATTACCGCACTCGGGGTCGAGCAGTACGTCGATTCGGTAGTCTTCGCGGGGCACGATGCACCGGCCAAGCCGAATCCGGAACCGTTCGAGTGTGCCCTGTCGGAACTCGGCTCGACGGCCGAACGAGCAGTTCACGTCGGAAACTCGCTCAGCACCGACGTTCCCGGTGCGAAAGCCGCTGGACTCGATGCCGTGTGGGTGCCCGCGAATCCCGGGGTTACGCCGGAACCGACCCCGGACTTCGCTTTCCAAACGCTCCATCCCCTCGGTGAGCGTCCGTGGCAGTGAGCATAGATTCATACGTCAGACCGAAGCCAGTTCGTGACGATGCATCGAATCGCCGCCACTGGTTCGCTCGCCCTACTCGCGTTTTCACTCGCGGGCTTGCAGATACTCGTAACCGACGGCCACCAACATGACCGAGCCAGCCAGTCCCAAGAGGAGGGAGAACTGGTCGCCAGCGCCGAGGAGGTAATCCGTCAACGACCAGATGACTACACCACCGAAAAACGCCGCCCGCCACCATCGCGTCCGTGTCATGTCACGGAACACGCCGACGAGGAGCAGACCCGCGATGTAGAGGAGGGGGATTGCCTGCACCAATCCGCCGACGCCCTCTTGGGAAATCAATCCGACCGCGGAGACGAGCGTGACCAACAGGAGGAGCGACGTGAACACTTTCGCGGCGGTCGTCGCGTCGAATCCTACTCTCGACATGT
>CAYNQM010000178.1:599-5860 GCA_964399275.1 uncultured Haladaptatus sp. | reverse complement strand
CACGTGCTATCACGACGTGGCGGCGGACAGACGGACGATTCAAGTACACCCCCAATTTAATAAGAAAAACTGAATAGCGACGACTTAAACGACGTGCTCGGTGTGAGTCGAGACGCCGACGAGGACGAGATTAAGCAGGCGTATCGAAAAAAGGCCGCCGAGTATCACCCGGACGTGAGCGACGACCCGGACGCCGACGAGAAGTTCAAGAAGGTGAAAAAGGCGAAGGAAGTGCTCTCGGACGACGAGAAGCGCAGAGCCTACGACCAGATGGGCCACGACCGATTCGAGCAGGCCGAGAAGCGCGGCGGCTTCGACGGCAACCGGGCGAGTGCTGGCGGCGGCAACCCGTTCGGCGGCGGTGGCGGCATGGGTGGCATGGGCGACATCTTCGAACAGTTCTTCGGCGGCGGCGGTGGCGGCGGTCGCAACCCCAACCGTCCGCGGCAGGGGTCGAACCTCCGAACCGGCGTCGAAATTGACCTCGAAGACGCCTTCGACGGCGTGACGAAGCAAGTGACGGTTCGGCGGCCGGAACGCTGTGGCACCTGCGATGGCAAGGGCCACCCCGCCGGAACGGATGTCCAAACCTGCCCCGAATGTCAGGGACAGGGACAGGTGACGCAGGTTCAGCAGACGCCGTTCGGTCGCGTCCAGCAGTCGCGCACCTGTCCGCGTTGCGAGGGCGAGGGCCAACTGTACGAAGAGACGTGTGACGACTGTGGCGGCGACGGCGTCGTCCACCGGCAGGCGAAACTACAGGTAGACATTCCGGCGGGCATCGCCGACGGGCAGACCCTTCAGATGGAGGGCGAGGGTGCGCCGGGCGAGAACGGCGGCCCGAACGGCGACCTGCTCATCGAGATTCGAATCCGCGATCATCCTGACTTCGAGCGAGAGGGTGCCGATCTCTACTACCGAAAACCGATTTCGTTCCCGCAGGCCGTCTTCGGAGACGAAATCGAGATTACGACGTTCGACGGGTCGGTCGAGATGGATGTCCCCTCGGGCACGCAGAGCGGCGAGACGTTCCGCCTGCGTGGGAAAGGAATGCCGCACCTCCGTCGTCGCGGGAACGGCGACCTCTACGTAAAGGTGCAGGTGGTGACGCCCGAATCGCTGAACGACGAGCAGAAGGAAGCCTTGGAGGCGTTCGCCGAAGCAGGTGGCGAGAGCGTGAACGTCGGCAAAGGATTCTTCGAGCGAATCAAAAACAGCTTCTAGTTTCTTTCTTCTAGCCGAATAAGCTAAGCATATGCACGTCCAGAGATAGTAACACACGCTCGATGGTTCAACTCTCTCGTAGACAGTTCGTACGATCGGTCGTCGGAGCGAGCGCACTGGCTGGGATCACGCGGGGACAAGCCGCGACGTTCCAGTTCGGGGGGCAGTTGTCGGGGTGGGTCGGTCGCGCCCCGGAACCGATTGCTGGGAAGACGAACCCGACGATACAGGTGACAGCTGGCAAGCAGTACGTCATCTCGTGGGAAAACGTGGACGGCGAACCGCACAACGTCGCCATCGCGGACGGGAAGGGGAACGTAATGAAAGAGACCGGAGTCGTGAGCCAGAAGGGGGCGGTGCAAACGCTCGAATTCACCGCGAAACCGAAGATGGCAACCTACTTCTCGCAACTCAACAAGGAGACGATGCGCGGGAAAATCGTCGTGAAGCAACCGACGACGACTGCGACGACCGCGAACAACACGACGACCGCGACGAACAACACGACTTCCGAAACGACGACCACGCCGTCCGTGACGACGACTGCGACCTCCGCGACGACGCAATCGACCACGACGACCGACACCACGACGGACGGCGACAGTCTCCCCGGATTCGGCTTCCTCGCCGCGCTCGGCGGAATCGTGGGAATCGGCTACCTGCTCCGACGAAAGGACTGAGTCGGCGAGCGCACGACGGCAGGAGTGCGCGATAGGAAGACGACGCAATCACCCGAAGTCAGCAGATGACGCAGCCAGTCAAAATCAGCCACCTGCCACGACCGCCAGTTCCGCGAATTTTCACAGGCCGCAGGAATCAGCAGGTGACACAACCAAGGTCAGCAGTCTACACAACCGCCAGGACAGCATCCGCCACAAACTGAGGCCAGCACACTCTCCGGAAAATCTCTGATTTTCCGGGCCAAGTGACGACCGAAGGGAGGAGCGCCGTGCTTTTGGTCGAGCTTTTTCCAGGGAGGCAGGCCGAGACGAACGCCACATGGCGTTCGTCTCGGCTCCCGACCGCAGAAAAAGGTCGTTTTACATCGGCAGAATCGTTATCCCGACCGCGATGAGAATGCCGCTTCCGAGGAGGACGAGGACGCAGTAGCCCATGATGTCCCGAACCGAGAGGCCACTGATTGCCAGCAGTGGAATTGCCCAGAACGGTTGAATCATGTTCGTCCACGCGTCGCCCCACGCGGCGGCCATGGCGACGCGAGGGATGCTCGTTCCGCTGGCTTTCGCGGCGGTGACGAGCGTTTCGCCGACGACGGCCCACTCACCGCCGCCGCTGGGGACGAAGAAGTTGACGACGCCCGCCGTGAGAAACGCAACTGCGGGGAGGGTGCCGTCGGGAGAAACTTGCACCATCCCCTGCGCGATTTGCGTGGCGAGGCTGGTCGAACCCTCCGGCGCGTAGCCCATGATTCCCATGATGCCCGCGTAGAAGGGGAACTGAAGGATGATGCCCCAGACGTTCTCGACCGCTTCTTTCATCGTGTCGATGTAGGCCGCAGGCGTGCCGTGGAGAACCAGACCGAGGAAGAGGAAGGTGAAATTGACGATGTTCAGGTCGAGGTTGTTCCACGGCATGGTTCCGTTCACGATTCCGCGGCCGAAGTAGCCAAACACGGCCAGCAGACCGCCGATACCGATGCCCCATGCGATGGCGCGCGAATGTTCGATTCTGTCGGCGAACGTCGCGGTTGCGGCGGTCGTACCGACAGCAGTCGCCTCGGCCCCCGTTTCACCGCCGTCCGTCGCCGTTTCGATTTCGCCGGGGTCGATGGGGCGCTTTTTCTCGTCGCTCTGGGGGTACATCAGCACGAAGAGAAGCGGGAGGAAGACGAGACCGACGACGACGAACAGGGCGAGGTTGGCGACCGTGAAGATGGTTTGACTGGTGCCAATCGTCGTATCGAGGACGCCGCTTGCGAGCAGGAAGTTACCGTCCTTGCCACTCGAATTGAGGCTCAGCGGAATCGACCCGGCGAGACCGCCGTGCCAGACGATGAATCCGGAGTAGGCTCCGGCGACGATTATCGGGAAGTCGATGGTTCGAATCTCTTCGGCGACTTTTCGGGCGAAGATTCCACCGACGACGAGGCCGAGACCCCAGTGGACGAACGATGCGAGTGCGGCGACGATGGGGACGAACGCGACCGCACTGCGCTCGCTCGACGGGATTGCCGCGGCGCGCGTGAGCAAGCCGTCCACCAAGTCCGTCTTGGCGAGTCCATAGCCCGTCATCAGGATGAGTGTCATCTGCATTGCGAAGCTGAGGAGGCCCCAGAATCCGCCGTACCACCCTGTGACGAGGATGTTCTCCGCGTGTTTGAACGCACCTGACTGTGGGTCAACAGCAAAGAATGCCAGTCCGTAGGCGACGACCGTCAGAATGATTGCGAACAAGAATGCGTCCGGAAGATAGCGTTCGACGATTCGAGAGCTTCCTTCCGCCATCTTTCGTATTACGTTTACCATGGTTCCGACAGAGTGTGTCTAGCAAGGAGACATAAATATTCGTAAGATGCTTCTGTGATGTACTGACCGCTGACACTCCGGATTTCTCACGAGTAGACGATGGTCTCCACACCACCGCAAGTCGGGGACGCGACGACAGCCGTCACGCCTGCTTGCGACCGTCGTAAAAGGTCGTATCGCCGGGCTTTTGCGCGCACCAAGTCGAGAACCGACATGGACGCACTGGGAGACCTCGTCGCCCGCGACCGACGGAGCGACGCTCCGGCATTGACAGTCCCCGACTCGCGGGGGTACGACTACCATCGGCTCTGCACGACTGCGTGGAAGACGGGAAACTTTCTGCGACACCTCGGCGTCAGAGAAGGCGTCACGGTTGCCGTCGTCACGGTGCCCTCGGCCCATCCCATTCTCGGCTTTCTCGGTGCGACTCTGCTCGGTGCTGGCGTCCGTTTCGACCCGCCGAAGGAAATCGACGCGCGGGTTCTACTCGCGCCCACCGAACAGGTCGGCGAGTACGAACTCCCGCCCGGCGGGCAGTACGTCGCGTACGGCGACTCCCCCGCCGACCCGACCGTCTCGCACTTTGAAACGGACGTGTGGAGCGAGAATCCGACGTTCCCCGAGACGCCCGTCTCGTCCGAAACGGTCGCGCTAACCGGCGACACCGAAATCACTCACGCGGAATTGCTCGGCGCGGGCGAACGAGTTGCAGACCAGTGGAATCTCGAACCCGGCGATTCGGTCGTCGTTCGCGCGCCTCTCTCCGACTCGCGAGCGGTCGCTGCCGGAATCGTTGCTCCGCTGGTTGCCGGGGGAGAAATAGTCCTCGACACCGACCGAGTCGGCGATTTTGCCGTCGGTGATGATGGCGACGAAATTCCGGAGAAGACGATACTGCGAGTCGCGGACGTTCCGCTTTAGCTGGCTTCTTCGAGTTTGTCGAGCGATTTGGGATTCTCGATACTGCTCATGTCGCCCAAATCTTCGCCCGTGTAGGCCGCCTCGATGGCTCGGCGGATAATTTTGCCAGACTGGGTCTTCGGGAACTCGTCCACGAACAGGACTTCGCGGGGGCGGAACGGTTTGCCCAACTCTTCGCCGACCTGCGCTCGTAGGTCGTCCCGAAGGTCGTCGCTGGCGGTTTCGCCCGCTTCGAGGATGACGTAGGCGACGACCGCCTGTCCGGTCGTGTCGTCCGGCACACCGACCGCGGCGGCCTGATTCACCGCGCCATGGTCGATGAGCGCGCCCTCGACTTCGGCGGGGCCGACTTTTCGGCCAGCCACGTTGATGGCGTCGTCGGAGCGTCCGTGGAGGAACCAGAAGCCGTCTTCGTCCTTCTGCGCCCAGTCGCCGTGATTCCACATGTCATCGAACGTAGACCAGTAGGTGTCCAGATACCGCTCGTCGCCCGACCAGAGCGACTTGGTCATGCTCGGACAGGAATCGCGGGCGACGAGGTAGCCCCGCTCGTGCGTCTCCCGGATGGATTCGCCCTGCGCGTTCACGATGTCGATGGCCGACGTCTCGCTCGCGACGACCCACCCCGAC
>CAYNQM010000178.1:0-589 GCA_964399275.1 uncultured Haladaptatus sp. | reverse complement strand
CGATGTCCATGCCGAGACCCGGCCCACCGAGGGTACAGGGTTTGAGCGACTGGATGGGCATAGGCATGAGGAAACAGCCGCAGATTTCCGTGCCGCCGGAGATGTTGATAATCGGGGCTTCGCCGCCGCCGACGTTTTCGTAGAACCACAGCCACGATTCGGGATCCCACGGCTCACCGGTCGAACCCAGCAGGCGGAGCGACGAGAGGTCGTGACTTTCCAACCACTCGTCGCCGTGCTGTCGGAGCGCCCGAATCGCGGTCGGCGAGATGCCGAACACCGTCAGGCCGTGGCGATCTATCATCTCCCAAAACCGGTCGGGATCGGGGTAGTCGGGTGCGCCTTCGTACATGAAGACGGTGCCGCCGAAGGCGTGGTTGCCGATGAGCGTCCACGGTCCCATCATCCAACCGATGTCGGAGACCCAGAAGAATCGGTCTGCATCCTTGTGGTCGAAGCCGAAGTAGATTTCTTTCGCACACTGCATCAACTGCCCGGCGTGCGTGTGGACGATGCCTTTGGGCTTGCCCGTGGTTCCCGACGAGTAGAGCAACATCGACTCGTCGCTGGAGTCGAGTTCCTTCGTCTC
>CAYNQM010000177.1:0-5880 GCA_964399275.1 uncultured Haladaptatus sp. | reverse complement strand
GACGTTCCTGCTCACTTCGTTGCGCGGGCGTGCGACTTCCGAGCCTTCGCTCACGACTCGTTTCACTCGTCGTTCGCTTGCGGGGGAGAGTATTTTTCCGGCAAGCTAGTCAACCGCTAGGAGGCTAGCACACTCTCCGCGAGCGAAGGAGCAACGCGACTGAGCGAGCGGGCCGAGGAGCCACCAGGGGGCGCACCTTGGGTTTTGGTTCGTGCTTTTACCGGGAGCGGGGGGGGGCCCGCGAAATTCGCGCTGGCTCCGCCTCTCGACCGTCGTAAAAGGTCGTGGTTGTTCCGCAAGTAGTTTATAGCCGCTAGCGCAACCTTTCGCGTGATTACAGCATATGCCGAGGCCAGAGGTTCTCGAACGAATTCAGGAGGCCGAAAACGAGGCTGACGACATCGTCGCGGAAGCCAAAGAAGACCGCGAACAGCGGATTTCGGAGGCCCGCGAGACCGCGGAGGAAATCCGCGCGGAAGCCGAGGAGGAGGCCACAGAGTTGGAACAAAAACAACTCGAGGAGGCGCGCGAGGAGATCGAAGCAGAGCGTGAAAAACTGCTCGCCGAAGGTGAGCAAGAACGCGAAAAGCTCGAAACGCGCGCGGAAGACAACGTTGACGAGACGATAACGTTCGTCCTCGACCGGTTCAAGGAGGCGGTGCATGCTCAGACCTGAACAAATGAGCAAGGTTTCGGTGACTGGGTCGCGGGCCGTCATGCTCGATGTCATCGAGACGATCCACGAACTGAACCTCGTTCATCTCTCGGACTACGATGGCTCGTGGAAAGGGTTCGACCACGGAAATCCCATCGAGGGCGCTGAGGAAGCGTCCGACAAACTCGTCACGGTTCGTTCCATCGAGAGCATTCTCGACGTAGACGACGAGGACGCAGGACCACAGCGAATCGTCACCGACGAGGCGCTGGACGACGAACTGGAGGACATCCGAGCGCAGGTCAACACGCTCGACGACAGACAGAACGACCTCGAAGACGAACTCCGCGGCGTCGAAGAGCGTATCGACTCGATGAAGCCGTTCGCGAAACTCGGCATCGATCTAGACCTGCTGTCGGGCTACGACACCCTTCAGGTTGCGGTCGGTAACGGAAACCCAGAAGAGATCGAAGGTGCACTGCTCGATGCCGACGACATCGAGGAGTTCGAACTGTTCACCGAGGGACAAACCGTCGCCATCTTCGCGTATCCCGCGGCCGACGCCGACGAAGATGCGCTGGACGACGCGCTTGTCGGTGCCGATTTCGCGTCCTTCGAAGTACCGGACGCCTCCGGCAGTCCCGAAGAGTACGTCAAGGAGCTTCGACACGAGCGCCAAAAACTCGAATCGAAGCTCGAAGGCGTCGAAAACGAACTTCACGACGTGAAACTCGACGCCGCCGGATTCCTGCTGGCGGCCGAAGAAAAGCTGTCAATCGAGGTTCAGAAGGCCGAAGCGCCGCTTCAGTTCGCGACGACGGAAAACGCCTTCATCGCCGAAGGGTGGATCCCGACGGAGCAGTACAACCAGCTTGCAAGCAACCTCAACGCGACGGTCGGTGACCACGCTGAAGTTGACGAACTTCGGCGCGCCGACTACGAAGAGGGTCACGAACACACCCTAACTGAAGAGGCCGAGGAAGTCGCCACCACCGACGGTGGCCACGTTGTCGAGGATGACGAACAACCGCCGGTCGTGCAGGACAACCCCGGCCCGGTCAAACCATTCGAACTCTTGGTCGAGACGATTAACCGGCCGCGGTACTTCGAATTCGACCCGTCGGTCATCCTGTTCCTCACGTTCCCGATATTCTTCGGGTTCATGATCGGTGACCTCGGATACGGATTGTTGTACCTCGCAATCGGATACGCAATCTATTCGAAGAGCGACAGTCTCGCATTGAAGAGCCTTGGTGGCATCGCGCTGTGGTCGGGTCTGTTCACCGCGATTTTCGGCGTGCTGTACGGCGAGATCTTCGGGTTGCACATACTCGGCGAGACGATTTACGGCGAAATGGGGCCACCGATCAAGAAGGGGCTTCAGCCCGCTAACGCACAGTATGCGAGTACATGGCTCGTTCTGAGCCTGCTCATCGGACTGGCACATCTCACGCTCGGGTACCTGTTCGGGTTCGTCGAGGAGCTTTCACACGGCGTCAAGGATGCCGTCCTCCACAAGGGGTCGTGGATTATCCTGATGCTCGGTGTCTGGGTTTGGATTTTCAGCAAGCAGTTGCTCGGTCCAAAGCCGGAGTTCCTATTCACGGTGTTCAACGGCAAACCGTTCGCACTCGGATTCGCAGGTTTCCCGGCATCCGTTGGACCGATTGCACTCGCCGTCGCCGCAGTCGGCCTCGGGCTGATGATTGCCGGTGAGGTTTCCCACTTGGGCGGTCCCGGCGCACTCATCGGCGCGCTGGAGAGCCTGAAATCGCTGTCGGACGTCATCTCCTATACACGTATCGCCGCAGTGCTGTTAGCGAAAGCGGGAATGGCGTTCGTCATCAACCTGCTGTTCTTCGGTGCCTACGAACACCACGATGAATGGCACTTCATGCTCTCGCACGGTCCTACCTATGTGAATAACCACTATGGAGAAGCAGCAGACATTATCTTCCCCGGCCTGATGCACTCCGGCGTCGCTGGCGTACTAGTCGGACTGCTCATCCTCGTCGTCGGTCACCTGCTGGTACTGGCGCTCGGTATTACGAGCGCAGGATTGCAGGCGGTGCGTCTCGAGTACGTCGAGTTCTTCGGCAAGTTCTACGAAGGCGGCGGCGAAAAGTACGAACCGTTCGGCTACGAGCGGACGCACACGACGCAGGATTAGAACTCCGAAGTCCGTTTTCCATTTTTAATGATCGACTCGGCCTCGGTCATACATCGACACTGGTATTTGGTACCATGATTTAGCAGGTACAGCCCGCGATACGAGTGAATCCGACGAAACGCTTTGGGAAGTTTTAAGAATCCAGTGGCTCGAAATACGACCTGTTAGGCCATAGAGCCACAGAGGACTAAACCAATGTTCGAATTCATACTCGCGTTCGTCGACGCAGCTGTACTGCTCGCACAGAATGAGGGCGCCGCCCAAGGTGGCAGTTCGCCAGCTATCCCAGCAAAAGCCGCAGCAGCACTCGCAGTCGGTTTCGCCGCACTCGGCGCAGGATACGCAGAGCGCGGTATCGGTGCCGCCGCAGTCGGTGCGGTCACGGAAGACCAGGATCTGTTCGGTACGGGACTCATTCTGACGGTGCTGCCAGAAACGCTTGTCATTCTGGCGCTCGTCGTTGTGTTCGTGGTTCCTTAAAACAAATCCATCCCCTCTTCATCAATGAGCTTGGAAACGGTAGTTGAGGATATTCGAAACGAGGCCCGCGAGCGCGCGGAAGAAATCCGCGCAGACGGCGACGCCCGCGCAGACGAGATTGTTGCGACGGCCGAGTCAGACGCCGAGGAGATTCTCGCGGCGAAAGAGCGCGAAATCGAGAACCAAATCGAGCGAGAGCGGGAGCAAAAGCTCTCCAGCGCGAAGCTCGAAGCCAAGCAGAAGCGACTGGAAGCCCGCAGGGACGTTCTGCAGGACGTCCGTTCCGACGTGGAAGAAGAAATCGCCACCCTCGGTGGCGACGACCGCGAGGAACTGACGCGCACACTGCTCGACGCGGCGGCCGAGGAGTTCGAGTCGGGGAACATCGTCCGAATCTACGGGCGGGCCGACGACGAAGAACTGCTCACCGACGTTGTCGCGGACTACGATGGCTTCGAGTACGCGGGCGAGTACGATTGCCTCGGCGGCATCGTCGCCGAGAGCGAGGCGTCCCGCGTTCGCGTGAACAACACGTTCGATTCGGTGCTCGAAGACGTGTGGGAGGACAACCTCCAAGAAATCAGTTCGCGGCTGTTCGAGCAATGAACACGACCGACGGAACATCGAACTACGAGTACGTCAACGCCCGCGTGAGGGCACGGCGAGCCGCGCTGTTCGACGACGAAGATTATCGGAAGCTGCTCCGCATGGGACCGGGCGAAATCGCCCGCTACATGGAGGAGACCGAGTACGAATCGGAAATTAACGCACTCGGTGCGCGCTACGACGGCGTTGACCTCGTGGAGTACGCACTGAACCAAAACCTTGCGAAGAACTTCGACGACCTGCTGGACTGGTCCGGCGGGAAGTTGTACACTCTCATCGCGCGGTACCTTCGAAAGTTCGACGCATGGAATATCAAGACGATTCTTCGCGGCATCTACGCGGACGCCAACAGCCAGTCAGTTCGTGACGACCTGATTCACGCGGGTGAGTTCGATCGGTCGTTCCTCGACCGATTGGCCGAGGCGAGCGCGATCGAGGACGTTGTCGAGATGACGTCCGGAACCATTTTCGGCAGTCATCTCGATGCCGCGTATGAGGATTACGAATCCACCGGCCTGCTGATTCCGCTGGAAAATGCGGTTGACCGTGCGTACTACGAAGGTCTGATGGAAGGCGTCACGGAGACGGAAAACCGTGCAAATCAGTTGTACGTCGAGTTTCTGCAAGCCGAAATCGACTTCCGAAACATCCGGAACGCGCTTCGAATCAGTCGAAGCGGCGCGGACATCGACTCCTCGGAATATTTCATTTCGGGCGGACGACTGTTCAAGGCCGCGGAGCTGTCACAACTCGCCGGAAGTACGGACGAGCTAATCACCCGAATTCGGGATAGCACGTACGGAAGCGACCTGGACGAAGCGCTCGACGAACTGGAACGAGCCGACAGTCTCATCGGATTCGAGCACGCCCTTGACGCGGCACTGCTCGAATACTCCGACCATCTCTCGCACGTGTTCCCGCTATCGGTATGTCCGGTGCTCGCCTACGTGCTCGCAAAACAGCGTGAGGTGGACAACATCCGTGCCATCGCGCGGGGACGCGAAGCAGGACTGTCCGAAGACGAAATCGAAGACGAACTGGTGGTACTATGAGCCAGGAAATCGCTGTCATCGGAAGCCCGGACTTCACGACCGGATTCCGGCTCGCAGGTGTTCGGAAGTTCGAGAATATTCCGGACGACGAAAAGGACGCGGAGCTGGACGACGCTGTTTCTCGAATGCTGACCGACGACGACGTAGGCATCATCGTGATGCACGACGACGACCTTCCACATCTCTCCCGAAACGTCAGAAGCGACGTGGAGACGAGCGTGGAACCGACCCTTGTGACGCTTGGTGGTGGCGCGGGAAGCGGTGGACTCCGCGAGAAAATCAAGCGCGCAATCGGTATCGACCTAATGGACGAAGACGAACAAGGTGAGAACGAATGAGCCAGGCAACAGACAGCGACGTTGTCCGTGAGGACGGCGTCATTCAGAGCGTGAGTGGTCCGGTCGTGACCGCCACGGACCTCGGTGCCCGGATGAACGACGTTGTGTACGTCGGTGAAGAAGGGCTCATGGGCGAGGTTATCGAGATAGAAGGAAACAAGACGACGATTCAGGTGTATGAAGAAACCTCGAACGTCGCACCCGGCGAACCCGTCGAGAACACGGGCGAACCGCTCTCGGTTGACCTCGGGCCGGGCATGCTGTACTCCATCTATGACGGTGTTCAGCGCCCGCTCGACGTGCTCGAAGACAAGATGGGCGCGTTCCTCGACCGTGGTGTTGACGCACCCGGTATCGACCAAGAGAAAACGTGGGAGTTCAACCCCGAAGTCACAGTCGGTGACGAAGTCGAACCCGGCGACGTCGTCGGTATCGTCCCCGAAACTGAGAGTATCGATCACAAAGTGATGGTGCCGCCGGACTACGAGGGTGGCGAAGTTGTTTCCGTCGAAGATGGCAACTACGCCGTCACGGAGACCGTCGTCGAACTCGTCAACGGCGATGAAATCCAGTTGCAAC
>CAYNQM010000176.1:0-5910 GCA_964399275.1 uncultured Haladaptatus sp. | reverse complement strand
GGCCGCCGAATCGCGTTCGTGGCCGCGTTTCGGCGCGAAGGGGTAGTACGCACCTCTGCGGAACGAGTACACCCAGTAGACGTTGTTTCCGTCGCGCTGGAACGCGAAGAGGGCGGCCAACAGGCGCGACCCGTAGCCTTGCTCGACGAACGTGTCCGCGGCGAAATGGAGGCTCGTGACGAGGTCGTCGAAGTCGTCGTCTTCGAGGACGACCCACGAGTAGCCGTGGTTGTCTACGTGCGCCCGCGCTTCCGTCCCGGTTTCTTCCTTTCCGGCTTCGAGGATGGCGTGAACGTCGTCAACTGCGTCCTGAAAGTCGGTGCTATCGACTTCCGAAAAACAGAGGGCGGCCAATCCGACCGGTTCGTAGCCGAGGTCGGCTTCCATCGTGACGTACGCCGTGCTCATACCGAAGAGGTCTTCCGGGTCGGCGTCCCGCCCGGCGTCGGTTTCGGCCCGGATGCCGAGCACTTCGCGGATTCCATCCAGTAGTCCCATGCGCGGGTGTACGAATCGGAGGCGCAAAAAGGGAGTTGATGAGCGGAAGACGGCCCTTATGTAATTCTTAACAAAGGGCTGCGAGGGCATCGAAACTCGTTATGGGAAATCACTCTAGACGTCGGTTTCTCGAACTGGCGGGCACCGGTACCGCCGTCGCACTCGCCGGGTGTTCCGGCAAACCGAGCAATGCGGCCACGACGGACGCGACCAGCACGGACGCCGGAACAGAGACGGCGGGCAGTCAGGAAACCACGGACGCGAACCAGACGACCGGCGAACCAGAGGACATCACCATGAGCACGGTATTCCACTTCAGCAGTGGCGAATCGCACCAGAAACACGCCGTGGCGAACGTCGCCAACCTCGTCAACGACGATTCGACCGAGGTCGAAACCATCGAACTGGTCGCCAACGGGCAGGGAATCCGACTCGTGACGAAGGAGTCCACCGTCTCGAAGAAAGTAAAATCGCTGGTGAAACAGGGCGTGAAGTTCAAAGCCTGCCAGAACAGCATGGACGCGTTCAACTTCTCGAAAAGCGAACTGATAGCGGGCGTGGAAACCGTTCCGGCGGGCGTCGGCGAACTCACGAAGTTGCAGGCGAAATCGGAGTACGCCTACATCAAGACGCCTTAGTACGATTCCATTTCGCGCTCCATCTCGCGGAGTCGCTCGACCCGACGCTCGGTGCTCGGGTGCGTGCTGAACAGTTTTCCGATGAAACCGCTCCGGATGGGGATGATGAAGAAGGCGTTCATCTCCGCCTCTTCACGCAGATCTTCTTTCGGCACGTTGCTCATCCGACCGTCGATGGTCATCAGGGCCGACGCCAGCGCCGAGGGCTTGCCGGTAATGGTCGCCCCACCGCGGTCTGCGGCGTACTCGCGGTAGCGCGAGAGCGCCCGAATGAGGATGTAGCTGACAATCCAGACGACGAACGAGGCGAGGATGGCGACCCAGACGGGTGCCTGATTGCGGTTGTCGCCGCCGCCGAACAGCCAGCCCCAGCGAACGACCATGAACGCGATGGTCGAGAGGAGCGAGGCGATGGTCATCACCATCATATCGCGGTTCTTGACGTGGGCGAGTTCGTGCGCGATGACGCCCTCCAACTCCTCCTGGTTGAGCGTCTGCATCAGGCCGGTCGTCACACAGACGGCGGCCTTCTTCTGGGAACGCCCCGTCGCAAAGGCGTTCGGAACTCGCTGGTCGCTGACTGCCACCTTCGGTTTCGGCAGGTCGGCCTGCTGTGAGAGGCGACTTACCATCCCGTGTAATTCCGGATATTCGCTTTCACTCACTTCGTGCGCACCCATGCTCCACAGCGTGAGTTTGTCGCTGAAGAAGTAGCTTCCAAGGGAAAAACTCATCATCAGTCCAAGGAACATCAGCTCTGCGCCACCGAAATAGGACATTAACACAACAGCGAACACGGCATACAACGCAAACAACAGGAACATCGTCAGTCCCATTCTGGCCCGAAGGCCCCAGTCTGCCTTCCATTTCATGCCTCAGTCTAGGGATTCCGACCGTTTAAAGATTCGTCAAGCGTGCCGTGAGATAACACGCAGGTATTTCAAATTAAAAAGTATGGAATAAACCAGCGGGAGAGCCAGAACGCTTACCCACAGACGGATGGTAGGGAGCGTATGTTCTCGTTTGAACGGGCGAGGGTATCTCGATGACCGGTCAGGTGCTTTTGACCGGCAGTCTCGACCGAACCGGACGCTATCTTGCTATTCATCTCGCCGAGCAGGGGTGGAACGTCACCTGTGTCGGCCTCTCGCGGTCGGAGTGGAATCTCGATGGATATCGCCGCCTTTCGTTTCGAACCGCGGACTTGACCGACCAGGTCGAAGCGTCCGAAGTCGTTTCGACCGAGAATCCGGACGCGGTCGTCCACTGGACGGCCCGCCCGTCGCCCGAACGCCACGCCGGAATGCGAATCTTCGAGAACAACGTCATCAGCGTCTACAACGTGTTGACCGCCGCAGGGCGGGCGGGCGCTCGCATCGCGTGGGCGTCGGGCGAGAGCGCCTACGGCTTTCCGCTCGCTGGCGCGCCGTCGCTTCCGGAGTACCTCCCGCTGGACGAGGAGCATCCGCTTCGTCCGGAAGACCCCTACGGCACGTCGAAAGTCGTCGGCGAGCAAATCGGAGCCATGGTCGCTCGTCGGTATGACGTTCCCGTCGCGTCGATTCGCGCCTCGTGGATACAGTTTCCGGGAGAGTACGACTGCCTCGACGCCCGCAGTGACCTCGCAACTGGGGCGGGAAACTTCTGGTCGTACGTCGATGTTCGAGACGTTTCGACCGCCGTCGAAAACGGAATTACGGCGGATTTCAGCGGTCACGAACCGTTTCTCGTCAGCGCGGCGGACAACTACCTCGACCGTCCCATCGAGGACGCGATAACCGAGTTCTTCGGGAACACCCCCGAGAAGTGTCTGGTCTCGGGTACCGACTCCGCCCTTTCGACCGCGAAAGCCCAGTCGCTCCTGCGCTGGAACCCCGTCCATTCGTGGCGCGATTCTGCGGACGAGGACGTGTCGATATTCGCGTGACTCTTCTACAGGCTTAAAAGTGAGAGCGACATAGAACCGGCAATGACTGAGTCCCGCGAATTTTGTCCGAACTGTGGCGACACCATCTCGGTGGACGTCACGGAACGGGACTACCCCGCCTCCGCGTCTCGCCGAGACAGAAAGCTCTGTGACGACTGCTACTTCGACCGCTTCGACCTCGTGGACGCACCGGAACGGATCGAAGTTCGCGTCTGCGCACAGTGCGGTGCGGTCTTCCGAGGGCGGCGCTGGGTAGACATCGGCGCACAGGATTACACCGACGTTGCCATCGAGGAAGTGAGCGATGCCCTCGCGATTCACGTGGACGCCCGCGACGTGTCGTGGCAGGTCGAACCCGAGCAAATCGACCAGAACACGATTCGGATGCACTGTTACTTCTCGGGCGTCGTCCGCGGAACGTTCGTAGAAGAGGAGATCACGGTGCCCGTGATGATCGCCCGACAGACGTGCACGCGATGTGGCCGCATCGCGGGCGATTACTACGCCAGCATCGTCCAACTGCGGGGCGTCGATAGGATCCCAACACCGGAAGAAGAAGAGCGCGCCAAGAAAATCGACAACGAAATCGTCGCCGACATGGTGGCAACGGGCGACAGAATCGCCTTCATCACCGAAGTGGACGAGACGCCGGACGGACTGAATCTCAAGGTTTCGACCAACAACATCGGGAAGAAGATTTCCAACAAAATCATCGAGGAGTTCGGCGGCAACTTCACCGACTCCGAGACGCTCGTGACGGAGGACGAGGACGGCAACGAAGTGTACCGCGTTACCTACGCGATTCGGCTGCCGCCGTTCACCCACGGCGACATCATCGACCCGGACGACGAGGGGCCGGTACTCGTCAGAAGCGTCCAAGGAAATCTGAAAGGTATTCGCATCACCACCGGCGAGCAATACGAGGCGCAGTTCGAGGACGGCGACGCGCCCGACGCGAAGAAGTTGGGCCACATCGGCGACGCCGAGGAAACCACGCTCGTCACCGTCGAGGACGAGCACGCAGTGCAAGTCCTCGACCCCGAGACCTACCAACCGAAGACGATTGCACACCCCTCGTACATGGACGCTGACGCCGACGTGGTGTCGGTGTTCAAGAGTCGTTCCGGTCTCTACGTGGTTCCAAATGAGTAATCTCGCAGTGCTGGTCGAGAAGCCACGATCGGAGGAGGCCATCGCCGATCTCACCGCGGAGGGAATCTACGACGACGCCCGAAAAGTGCACGAACACGACAGCGAGACAGTCGAACTGCCGGTGACGGCGGAACCCGAGCAGACCGCCGTCCGCGACGTTATCGAGCAGTCGAATCCCGAACGTCGACTGCCCGACCTCGAATCCCATCTCCGGGCGGAGGGATGGGACGACGACGAACTCGAAGCCGTACCGAAATCGTGGGCCGTCGTCGGAAGCGTGATTCTGGTGCAGTTCGGCGACTGCGCCCGGAGAGAGGAAGTCGGAGATGCACTCCTCTCGCTCCACGGCGAGGCCGACACCGTCCTCGCTCGCGGCGGTATCTCGGGGGAGCACCGCGAACCCGAGATGACCGTGGTCGCCGGGTCGGGCGACACCGAAACCATCCACACCGAGCACGGGACGGAGTACGCCCTCGATTTGCGCGAGGTGATGTTCGCCCCCGGCAACCAGCGCGAGCGTACTCTGATGGGCGAGGTGGTCGAACCCGACGAGCGCGTGTTCGACATGTTCGCCGGAATCGGCTACTTCACGCTTCCCATGGCCCGCGCCGGGGCGCACGTGACGGCCGTCGAGCGTAACCCGACTGCCTTCCAGTTCCTCCTCGAAAACGCGGTGTTGAACGGAGTCAGCGACAGAATCGACGCCTATCGAGCGGACTGCCGAGAAGTGGAAGTTGACGAGCCCGTAGACCGCGTCGTCATGGGCTACTACGAGGCTCACGACTATCTCGACAGCGCCCTCTCAGCCCTCGAATCCGGCGGCGTCGTCCACATGCACGAGACGACGCCCGAAAAACTGCTCTGGGAGCGCCCCGAGCGGCGACTTCGAGACGCGGCCAGCGAGCAGGGGCGCGGGGTCGAAATTTTGGATAGGAGACGCGTGAAAAGTCACAGCGAAGGCGTCTGGCACGTCGTCGTGGACGCCCGCGTCGAGTAAGCGACGTAGAGTATCGATCGTGACCGAAGACTTATTTTGCTCGAATAGTTCGATTTTCGTATGGAAAACCTTCGACAAAAGCTTATTTCACTGTTTTTCGTCGGCCTGATGTTGAGTTCGGCGGTCGCGTACACCGTCACGCTGCTTTGACGACGCGTTTGGGTATTGCCAGCGACTGCCGACTCAGCGGGTTGGTTCCCATCACGACTCCGGTGTTTCCGTCCTGTCGGTGAACTAGCTGTTGCCGACTCCAAATATACCGCCTCCGCAACCGCACCTCGAACCTCCAGCCACCTCCCTCACTTCGTTCGCTCGTCCCTCGCGCGGGCGACCCTCCGCCGGAGGGTCGCCATCGCGCGCCACAGAACGCCATTCGGATTTCGCAGTCGGTTATTCCGTATCCCACACGTCCGCCATCGGACTCTTCTTTCGGTCGCGCGAGCGCCGCGTCTGCGTGCGCGAGCGTGCGTCCGACCCACTACTTCCACCACCGCGACCTCCGCCATGGCCACCACCGCCGCCATCACCGCCTCCCGCCCCGTCCGGGTCGAACTCCGGCAGGTCGGGATACCCCATTCTGTCCACCTGTTCGGCGAACCAGTCGGGCATGTCGGTGCGCGCACGGTCGAACAACTGGAGGAGACTGGAGTCCGCGAGGTAGGTCGCGCCGTAGTCGTCCGGCGCGCGAATCACCCGAC
>CAYNQM010000175.1:0-6018 GCA_964399275.1 uncultured Haladaptatus sp. | reverse complement strand
ACAGTCCGACCGGCCCCGCGCCGAAGATGGCGACCGATTCGCCGGGTTGGAGGTCGGCCAGTTCCGTCCCGTGCCATCCCGTCGGGAAGATGTCCGCGAGCAGGATGAACGAATCCTCGTGCTCGGTTCCCTCGGGCAGTTTCAGCGCGTTGAAGTCCGCGAACGGGACTCGGAGGCGTTCCGCCTGTCCGCCCTTGTACGGACCCATCGCGACGTATCCGTACGCTCCGCCTGCGAATCCCGGATTCACGTTGAGGCAGAATCCGGTGTAGCCGTTTTCGCAGTTCTTACAGAAGCCACAGGCGACGTTGAACGGGAGGACGATTCGGTCGCCCTCTTCGAGCGTTTCCACCCCGTCGCCGACTTCTTGCACGGTGCCCATGTTTTCGTGGCCGAACACGATGCCGGGGTCGGCGTCGGTCCGCCCCTCGTACATGTGGAGGTCCGAGCCACAGATTGCCGTCGTCGTGATTTCGATGACGACGTCGTTCGGATGTTCGATTCCCGGTTCATCGACCGATTCTACCGCTACGTCGTGCGGTCCTTGATAGACGACCGCGTCCATTGACATATGTTCCCACCCCGCAATTACACGGCTACAACAATGACCACCATGACGTTTTTGTCACAGAACGATAGATGTCCGCCGGTCGGTACGGTGTCGGCGAAACGACCCGGCCCGTGGCCGAGAGAAATTTGCCAGTGCGAACCGTTCATCCCCTGTGGATAGACGAACGTTCATCGGACGGGTGGGGGGTGCCATCGTCGCGGGAAGCGGTATCGCTAGCGCGCGACAGAGCAAACGCTACAGCAACCCGAACGTCACCGACCCGCTCATCCAACAATGGGAAATCGAGGCACGGGAAACTGACCAATTCAACCTCCAAAATCGAGGAATCGATTTCGGAGACGCATACTCGACGACGTTGATTTACAAGGATACGCGACTCACGGAGACGCTCGCCGAGCGTCTCGGTTCGAACTTCGAGGGTATCGTCGGCGCGTTCATCCCGACTCGCATCACTTTCGACTCGCCAGTATCGACGCTTGCACAACCCTCGCTTATCGCCGGACTCGCCGAGCGTCGGTTCGAAGAGACGGTACGAAGACGGGGATTTTCGGAGTTACGCGAACGGACGCCCGCGGAGCGAGAGACCACGCAGGCGCAGGTGCTCACCGAATACGAGGGGTACTACGACATCGGTCACTACACGAACGCGCCTACCGAAAACGTCACCAAACTTCCGGGAATTCGTCGAGACGAGAAGGCGAGAACGGTGCTCTACTTCGACGTTTCCCGTTCCAGTCAATCGCTCCTTCTCACCACAGGCATTCGACCGGCGGACGAGTTGCTACGAACCGTCTTGAACCGAGATAGCGACACATACCGGCAGGAACTCCTCGGACTGATGCACAGCGTCCAATGACGGGGTCTGGGGGCGAAAAATTGATACTCCGATAATAGCTTTGTACTCGGAAATCGTCGCTTCGGCCGGGGGAAGAAGATGGGACAAACAGAGGACAACAAGGCCGTCGTCAACCGACTGATAAACGAGTTCGTCAACGAGGGTGACGAATCGGTCGCCGACGAACTGCTCGCGCCGGACTACGTTCGGTACGACCCCGACGCGCCGAGCGGCGTGCAGGGGCCCGAGGAGTTCAAGGAGATGGTAGGAATGCTCCAGTCGGCGTTTCCGGACGGCGAGATTCACATCGACGAGATGATTGCGGAGGGCGATTTGGTCGTCTTCCACGGGACCGAACGTGGTACTCACGAGGGAGAGTTCATGGGTCACGAACCGACCGGACAGACGTTCGAAATCACGGGACTGGCGATGCATCGCGTCGAGGACGGACACATCACGGAGACGTGGGCTAACTGGGACATGCTGGGACTGCTCCAACAGTTGGGCATCGTTCCGATGGGTGACGAACTGGCGGAGCTAGCGGAGTAGACCCGACTACAGAAATCGCCGCACCGACCAGTACAGCCCCGACCCGAGATTTCGCACGATGGCAGTCGGGGAGAACCCCGCGTCCGGGTCGTCCGCGCGCTCGAACTCGGTAGCGAGAACGTCCGAAGAGACGTGGCGTATCTCCCCGGTGAATGCGCGGTTGTCGTCGCCGTCGGTGACGCGGAGAAGCGTCACGTCGCCGGGTGTGCCAACGACGCGATAAACGCCGGAGGTGTGAGAATCGGTCGTCGGTCGGTAATGATCGTTGGGTTCGGCCATGGTCGTAAAATCGCGTGCGTGGAGTAGTCCGTTGGGCGTAACCACCTTGAATGCTCGGAGAACGGAGTTTTTATCAGTTTTCTGTTATCACGGCCGCGACGGTCGGCCACAAAACAGTGCTTGCTCGCTGTTGTCACTGGGATGGAAATGAGAGAAATTCCGCGCCGGGGGATGTTGCGGGGAACCGCCGCGCTCGCAGGGGCGTTCGTCGGACGGGACGTGTTTCGCGGTGCGCCGACGCGACCACCATCGCGCGCCGACGCCGTCGTCTCGACGGTATCGGCCATCGAATCCGTGTTCGCCGACCTTTCAGCGGGCGACACAATCGTCATCACGGGCGAGAACGCGCCCTACCGGACGACGCGCTGGCTCGACATCGACGTGGACGGCGTCACGGTCGTCGGCCCGAACGTATCGACGCTCGTCAAGCCAGCAGACGGAGCCGACGTGGGCGGGTTTCGAATCGGGCACAACGACCGCTGTTCGAACGTCACGATTCGCGGCGTCGGCTACGACGGCAACCCCGAGGGACAGCATTCGCGGGCGAAACGCTGTCACGGCATCGTCGTGCAGAACGCCGAGAACGTCACCCTATCCGGAAACTACCTGACGCGCACCCATCCCTACCACGAGCACAACACCGGGGGGAGCGGAATCAGCGTGGAGAAAGAAGCCCGGAACGTCCGCGTCCTCGGCAATCGCATCAACGACATCGGCGACCGAGGGATTCAGGTCGCGGGCGCGCACGTCCTCGTCTCCGGCAACGTCGTCACGAACGGTCTCGACCGGTCGATTTCCTGCGACGTGTGGCGCGACGGCCACCAGCAGGCCCGGAACGTCGCCGTCGTGGAGAACATGCTCGGGAACAACCTCGAAGGCAGTTTGGTCGGCATCGGGGGCAACGACCTCCAAGCGGGTGGCTACCTCCTCGTCGCGAACAACCTCGGCTTCGGCTCCCACAAGTCGTTCTGCCACGTCGGCTTCGGCGGCAGGGCGCGAAACGTTCGCGTCGATGGCAACGTGAGCGTGCAAGAGGAGTCCGCCAACTTCGCGGGAGTCTCGCTCAACATCGAGCGCGCACAGAACGTCGCCGTCACCGGCAACGACCTCTACGACTACGGCGGAACCGGCGTCAACGTCGAACGAGGCATCTCGGAGTTCGTCGTGGCCGGAAACAACCTCCACGACACCGGAAGCGACGGGATTCGAATCGACGGCGCGACGGACGGGGTCGTCGCGCGAAACACCGTCTCGGGAACCGGACGCGCCGGAATCCTGCTCGACGGGGCGAACGCCGTCACCGTCGAACACAACCGCGTTCAGCGAGCCGAGCACTCGGGCATCGTCGCCCGTGGTCGAGGCGAGACGTACCACGGAATCAGCGACAATCACGTTCGGGGGTACGGGCAGGGCGACGGCTACTACCAAGGTATCCTGATTCGAACCGGGAACAACGTCGTCCGCGGCAACCGAATCGAACAGAATGGCGGTGGTCTGGCAATCGTGGAGCGTGGTGGCCGCGGTAACTGCTTCGCCGAAAACTGGGCGGACGGAAACTCGTCGTGGCGCATCGAGAGTGCGACCTCGCTCGTCCGCGACCACGTTCCGGCGTTCGACGTGCACCGCGGCCTCGTCGCCGACGAGTCGGGCGTCGTCCGAGTGCGGTTCGACAAACCTCACGCACGACGACCGAAACTGACCTTCGGGCGCGTCGCTGGCGGCGTCGAGTCGGTGTCTTACACGAAATCCGGCGGTGCGTTCGACGGCGCGACCCTCAGCGTCGGGTCGCCGGGCGAGAGAATCGACGTGTTCGTCGGGTCGGGGTGAGTCGAACTCGTTGGGGGAAATTATTTTTTACCAACCAGTTGTGTGCCTGACGGGGGACAAAAATGAAACAGACACGACGAAACGTACTTCGAATCGCTGGAACGAGTGGCATCGCCCTTCTCGGTGGGGTTACGAGCGCACAGCAGACGACCACGAACGGTGGGGGCCAACAGCAGGTCGCGCGCGCCCGAATCGTCCACGCCATTCCCGGCGGACCGAACGTGGACGTGTTCGTAGACGGAAACCGGGTCCTGCAGGACGTAGCGTTCAAAGACGTGAGCGACTACCTCGAACTCGAACCGGGCCAACACACGTTGCAGGTTTCACCCACAGGACAGGGACAAGGGAACGCGCTCATCGAAGAGCAAACGATGCTCGAACCGAACACCGACTACACCGTCGCGGCAGGGGGGACGACCGACAGTCCGCAGGCGTTCCTCTTCATGGACGAGACCGAACCGCCGTCCGGCAATCGGGCGAGTATCCGAGCGGTTCACCTCTCGCCGGACGCACCGGCGGTCGATATCGCGGCGGACGGCGACGTGCTCGTGGACGGTCTCGAATTCGGCAACGCGAGCGAATACGTGGCCGTTCCCGCCGGGTCGTACACCCTCGAAGTTCGTCCCGCCGGGCAGGAACAAACCGTCACGACGGCCGACGTGACGCTCGAAGGGGGCACCGTCGTCTCGGCGTTCGCCCTCGGTCTCGTGCAGACCAACGACCAAGCCCAGTCGCTCGACATCGTCACGGCGGTCGATTCAGGTGGCGAAGAGACGGCGGAGACGACGACTACGACGAATTAATCGACTTCCGAGAGGGAATTTTTTCGCCGACGTTCGTGGCGTTCGGAGCGGCCGGTGTCGGTGCCGAGAGACATCGAACCGCCGCGACGGAACGGAGTTCAACCGCTCTCCTCGGTGGCGAACCGATTCGTTTCGGACGCCGTACTACGGCGTCGTCGGAAGATACGAGGACGAATCGACATCATTTAAGTACCGCGTCGCTGTTCGATGTGGCATGCGAAGCCATGGGGAATGCCAAGCCGACTCAGTGAGTGAGAGTTCGTACGATCCACTGAGCGAAGCGACCGGATGCCGACTGAGTTGGCATCTCGGCGACCACCTGCGGCGACTCGACACCGTGACGCTGACCTCGAAATTAGCCGATTCGCGCTCGAAGCGAACGCTGTCGGTTTTCGACCCGGATGGCGATACGTATCTTGTCCGACTGAAGACGGCGGTCGGGCGGGAGCGATACCGCGAAATTCCGAAAGCCGAATTCGATCCCATTCTGGAACGACTCCCGCAGAGCGGACGCTGGAACCGCGTTGCGTAGGCGAGTCGGTCGAACATCTAATCGACCTGTGATAACGATTTTACCGGGCCTTCTCGATAGTTCGTGTGATGGCTGTCCACAATCTGCACGATTATGGCGAAGCGCGCGAGACGTTCGAATGGGACGATATTTTCGGCGGCGCGGACTGGGACGCACCAGAGCGCCTGAACATCGCGCACGAAGTCTGCGACCGGCACGCCGACGACCGCGGGAACGTCGCGCTCTACTACGCCGGGACGGACGGCGAGCGCGAGACGCTCACCTTCTGGGAACTCGCCGAGCAGTCGAACCGGTTCGCGAACGTCCTCGCCGACCTCGTGGACGCTGGCGACCGCGTCTTCTCCTACATGCCGCGGATTCCGGAACACTACGTCGCGCTCGTCGGAACGCTCAAAATGGGCGGCGTCTGGGGCGGCGTCAACGAGCGGTTCGGCCCGGACGGCATCGCCTACCGTCTGGACGACTGCGACGCGAAAGTCGTCGTTACGACGCCGAGAAATCGAGACACCATCGAGAAGGCGCTGGACGATGCGCCTTCGGTCGAACACGTCATCGTCGTCAGCGACGATGTTGTCGAGGAGAACTCGACAGCCAGCCAGACGGAGTCTAGCGATGGAACCGA
>CAYNQM010000174.1:0-6042 GCA_964399275.1 uncultured Haladaptatus sp. | reverse complement strand
CGTCGTACTTGCAGGCGGCTTTGTGGGTCAGCAGGCGCGAGCGCTCTATTTTCCGGTCCATGTCCACGACCTTGTTTCGGATGGCGTCGAACTTCGAGATGGGTTGGCCGAACTGCTCGCGCTCTTTGCTGTACTCCTTCGCGGCCTCGAACGCGCCTTGCGCGATGCCGGTCGAGAGCGCGGCGATGCTGATTCGACCACCGTCGAGCGTCTTCTTCGTCTGCTCCCAGCCCTCGCCTTCCTCGCCGAGCAAGCGGTCTTCCGAGAGACGCACGTCCGAGAGTTGGATTTCGCAGGTCGGCGAGGCGTTGAGACCCATCTTGTCCCAGACGGTCGTGACCTCAAAGCCGTCGTCCGCTTCGGGGTCAACGATGAACGTCGAGATGCCGTCGTAGCCCGCGCCGGGGTCGGTGACGGCCTTGACGAGAACGCTTCCGGCGACGTTGGCGTTGGTGATGAACTGCTTGGTTCCGTTGAGTACCCACTCGTCGCCCTCCTTTTCCGCGGTGGTGTCCATGTCGCTGGCGTCCGAGCCGGAGCCGGGTTCGGTCAGTGCCCACGAACCGAGGTAGTCACCCTCCGCGAGCGGCGTGAGCCAGCGCTCTTTCTGCGCCTCGGTGCCGAACAGTTCGAGGGGCTTCGAGGCGAGCGAGATGTGGGCGGCGTAGGAGAGACCGATGGAACCCGAGACGCGACCCAGCTCCTCGGTGACGAGGGCGTACATCAACTGGTCGCCGCCGAGTCCGCCGTACTCCTCGGTGACGGGAACGCCCATCATGTCGAGGTCGGCGAGTTGGTTGAAGATGTCCGCAGGGAACCGGTGTTCGCTCTCGATTTCCTGTGCAATCGGCTCTATTTCTTCGTCGCAGAACTCCCGGACGGTGTCCCGTACCATCCTGTGCTCGTCGGGGAGATTGAAATCCATACGCAAATTTTGCGCAGGTTGGAGTATAAAGACACCGCTACAGCGATGCTGTAGCGAGCCTTCGGTCACTCCGTTCCCGAAAACACCGAAGTAGATGCCCTGCTTCGAGGTCTCACTCGCTTCGCTCGTGAGGACGCTGCAACGACTGCGAAGGGAGACGAGCCGTCACTTCACCGTGACGTACGTGAGAGCGACGATGGCGATAAACTCCAGCGTGCGCAAAATTGCGAGCGTACGTTGGACTTCGGTGTCCATCGAGTACACCATCCCCGTACTGAAAAGGAGATAGAGCGCGAGGGCGTTCTCGATGAGAAGCACGACGCCGAACGTTACCAGTCCCAGAAGCAAGGACGTTCGAAACGTTCGATAGTTTCGCACCCACATGACAGTTAACACGAGAAGCAGTAACACGTTCACGCCCGCAAATCCGCCCGTTATCAACGGTTCTACGTCGGTCATGCGTCAGTCGTCTGGAGTATCCGTTCGTACTCCTCCCTGTGTCGTTCGAACTGATCCGTTAGGAAGTACGATTTCGCGTAATCGCTGTCTTCGGTCTCCAGAATGTTGTTATCGACGAGCACGTCGAGATGGTATCGAACCGTGTTGTAATCTTGGCCAATGTCCTCTGCAAGCTGGTTGGCATTTCGCGGTCGTTCGTCTAACGCACGGATGATTCGGACGCGGTTCGTCCCCCCACGTGTCGCGGTGAGTAATTGCCACAGCGTCTTTCTCATACCATCACCTCCGATATGCGACGAACGGCGGCGACTCCGTCGCTACGAACGTTGTTTTCTACCGCACCGCCAGCGTGTGGTTCGGTCGTTCGCACGGTTACGGCACCGCCGTCTGAGCATCCACCCGACGGAAGCGGACGGACGAGCACGCTGTCATCGTTCGTTCGCCGTCATATTCACCGTTCTGGAAACCCATCCCGACGGACCGTTGGGAAACGGCTCAGCTTTTTTCCTCGCTTGAAGGGTTCCGGTTCTATCAGTCGCGCGAACGACGACCTCGTGCGACTCCGCGGGCGGTTCGTACTTGTACTCCCACTGTCGCCACACGGCCTCTCCGGAAAGTGGCTCGGAGAGGGTCGCCTCGCGCCACGAACCGCCGTCGATGGAGACTTCGACGGATTGGATTCCGCGCGTCCCCGCGTACGCGTGACCGCCGACCTGAACCCGACCGTCGGGAAGACGGTTGATAGCGTGGAACTTCGCGACCGTCTTCACCGGGCCGGTGCCGTGCCATCCCCGTTGCTCCCAGTATCCCGTTACCGCTTCCCGCGAGAACTCTATCTCGGTAATCCACTTGACGTTCGGTTCGCCCCAATGACCGGGAAGGAGCGCCCTGACGGGTGCTCCATGTTCGCGCGGAAGGCCTCGGCCGTTCATCCCGTACGCGAGCATGCCACCGCGAAGCGCCTCGATTGGGAACGCTTCGTAGTAGTCGTCCGCAGCACGCAGAACGACGTAGTTTCCGTGCGGCCTCGCTTCGTCGATGACGTCCATAATCGGCACTCCCGTCCAAATCGCGTTGTCCATCTTCGTTCCGTTGAGCGAATCGCCGACGCACCGCAGTGTGTAGAATCGGTCGTCGGCCTCCATCGAGGTGAGGTCGGAATAGCTGTAGGTTCGTTCCCGCTCGACGGCCCCGGTAATCGAGAGCGTCCACTCGTCCGTCTCCACGGCCGGGTCGATGTTGTTGATATCGACCTCGTAGAAGCTCCCGACGTCGCTAATCAGGGGGTCGATTCCGGGAATGTCGAGGGACTTCGCGGTGGCTTCTTCGAACAGTCGTTGTCGTCGCGGTGTCGCACCGAGATTTTCCGGCGACGTCGTCGTTTGGCGACTTCCGAAAACGTATCCGAAGAGGCCGATTCCGAGGGCACTTGCGAGACCGCCGAGTAGTTGTCGGCGCTCGCCGTCGAATATCTCGTCCTCGCGTCCACTCGTCTCTCGCAAAAACTCGCTAACGGCGACGACAGTCGCGCTCGCGAGACCGGTGCTGAGGGCCGAAAGCGCAGGGAGGGGGACTTCGGTTACGGACGCTGTCGCCACCCATCCGAGGAGCGCCGTCAGACCAACCGTTGCGACGGCGGATTCGACCCGTCGTCCGACGGCGAGCGCGACCAGCGACGTTCCAGCGAGCAGTGCAACCGCGAGGACGACTGCGGTTCCGAGGTTGAGTTGTTCGCCGAAGCTACCGAGGGTCGTGATGGCGAAGGAGACGACCGGGGCGGGCATCGCTCGTGCGAGAAAGCCAGCAATCGGTGCGACGACAAACGAGGGCGTGTCCCCGGCGTAGGCATATGACCCAGCCACGCCGCCGATACCGGCGAAGAGGGCAGTGAGCATCGTCTGCATCGCTTCTCGCCGTGACGCTGGCA
This sequence comes from uncultured Haladaptatus sp., assembly GCA_964399275.1. Lineage (GTDB taxonomy): Archaea > Halobacteriota > Halobacteria > Halobacteriales > Haladaptataceae > Haladaptatus. The sequence goes on along the minus strand of CAYNQM010000174.1, from coordinate 2,731 downwards.
GTTCTTTCGTGAAGTTCGACGGATTCATCGTACTGGTTTTGAGTATTCGTGTCGGTGTCGGAGTCTCCCCTGTGCTTGTGACGTACCGACCAGTCGATTACGACTGGGGCGGTACCGAGCCGTTCCGTCAGCCTTCGGTGGTCGTCGTCTCGTCGTCCATCGAGTCGTCCATGGATTCGTTTCCGCCATCGCCCATCGATTCGTTTTCTCCCATCGAGTCGTTGCCCATGGATTCGTTATCCATCGAGTCGTTGTTCATCGACTCATTCCCCATCGAGTCGTCGTCCATGGATTCGTTGTCCATCGAGTCGTTATTCATCGAATCGTCCTGCGATTCACCGTCGGAGCCGCCGTTTCCGCCGTCCAAATTCGTGCATCCTGCGATGGCACCCGCAGCGAGAGCCGCGGCTGTTGTCATGAAGTGACGCCGGTCGAGTTCCGCTATCTTCTGTTTGACCATACTCACGAGTTGATTGGAATGGGATATATGGATTTTTCAAATTCGTTATAAATTTCCCACCAACTCATTCACAAATGTTTCTAGAATCTCCTCGTCGTTCGCTCCTTCCTCGAACTGGTGTTTATAACGTGGTCGATTCAATCGATACTTCGGAAAACAGTGCTCGCATGCGGACACGAGCGCTGTCGGTGCTACCGTTCTACCTCACCACAGTCGGCGGGAGAGTTTATCAGTCGGGGGAACCAAACGAACCGCGATGGGTATCCGGAAACTGGTTCGTGGCACGATAGAGTGGCCTCGCATCGAAGCGGTCGTCCGCGAACTCGCCGAGCGCTACGACCGCGACGAGGTTCGAGTCGAGTTCATCGACGCCGACAACTGGCTCTCGACGCCCTGTGTCGTGGACGACCAGTGGTTCGTCAAGATCACGTCCGGACAGAACTCGCTCGTCCACGCGCTCTTCACCAGTGCCCGGAACCTGGGTGCGTTCTCCAGCGGCACCGAGGGATTTTTCGAACATTTCGCTAACCCGAAGGAGATGGCCAAGCACGAGTTGGAAGCGACGGAAAAGATGCGCGAAATCGGCCTGAACGTCCCCGCTCCGATAGAGTCGTTCGAGTTCGACGGTCTCGGCGTACTCGTCATGGAGTACCTGCCGGAGTTCGAGACGTTCGACGAACTGTCCGACGAAGGGATGCACGACTTCGCTCCGGAGTTGTTCTCTGCTCTTTCGCGCATGCACGAGAACAACCTTGCACACGGCGACCTGCGGGGCGAAAACGTGCTTATTGCGAACGAGGAAATCTACTTTATCGACGCGACGAGCGTCAAAGAAGGCCGAATCGACGAGGCTCGGTCGTACGACCTCGCCTGCGCGCTGGCGTCGCTCACGCCCCTCATCGGCGCTCGCGACGCGGTGGTGGCGGCCCGAGAGCATTATACCGCCGAGGAACTGCTCGCCGCGCAGGACTTCCTCGACTTCGTGAACATGCGCCCCGACCACGATTTCGACGCCACGAGCGTGAAAGGTGAAATCGAGAAATTGGCCGACACGGAAGACGAAACGGCCAGCTAGTCGCGGAACACTCTTGCTTGCAGTCCGTGAGGAAACCGTATGCACGGCGAGCAACCGCGAGTCGTCAACGAATCAAACCTCGATTGGGATGACCTCTCTCACGGGGAGCACGTCCAGATGCGCAGAAAGCAACTCGGCGCGGAGTCGGGCGGGGAACGATTGGGCTGTAGCCTCTACGAACTCCCGCCGGGCACGAAATCGTGGCCCTACCACTATCACACCGGTAACGAGGAGGCGATTTTTGTCCTCGCTGGAGCGGGACTGCTCCGAACCGAAGGCGGCGAAACGAGCCTCGAATCGGGCGACTACGTCGCGTTTCCGGTCGGCGAGGAGTACGCCCGTCGGGTCGTCAACGACTCCGACGACGCGCTTCGCTACCTCTGTGTTTCGACCATGCACGAACCGGACATCGCGGTGTACCCCGACTCGGAGAAGTTCGGCGTGTTCGCCGGGTCTGCGCCAGGTGACCACGAAGAGCGAACCCTGAGCGGCTACTTTCCGCTCGACGCCGAGGTGGACTATTGGGAAGGTGAAGACGAGTAACGAGCGGTCGGACAGACGGCTGGTCGAATCCCCGCCGCTCGCTACGAAGTGGGAGTCTTTTTTAGCGTACCCGTCCGAGTTCTTCCTGAAGATATGAGTCAGCAAGCTAGCGAGCAGGTCTACAGTCATTACATCGGAGGCGAGTGGTACGACGGCGAGGGAGACGAGACGTTCGAGAGCGTCAACCCGGCGACGAAGGAGACGCTCGGCGAGTTCCACCGCGGCACACCCGCGGACATCGAGGCCGCACTCTCTGCCGCCGAGGAAGCCGAAGACGAGTGGGCCAGCCTCTCGTACATCGACCGTGCAGAGCACCTCTGGGACATCTACCACGAACTGAAAGAGCGAACCGACGAACTCGGCGAAATCATCACGAAAGAGTGCGGAAAGGAGATTTCGGAAGGGAAAGCCGACGTGGTTGAGGCCGCGCACATGGTCGAGTGGGCCGCGGGCAACGCTCGCCACCCGCACGGCGACGTGGTACCGAGCGAAATCGGCGCAAAAGACGCCTACATGCGGCGCAAACCGCGCGGCATCATCGGTTGCATCACGCCGTGGAACTTCCCGGTCGCAATTCCGTTCTGGCACATGGCGCTCGCGCTGGTCGAGGGCAACACCGTCGTCTGGAAGCCCGCCGAGCAGACGCCGTGGTG
>CAYNQM010000173.1:4185-6213 GCA_964399275.1 uncultured Haladaptatus sp. | reverse complement strand
GGAGGTGCTCGCCGATGACGATGGCGAATTCAGCCTCGTGGTCGATGCGCTCCTTGTCAGCGGGGAGCGTAATCGTGTCGTCGTGCGAGGCGACTGCGTTCGGGGGTTTGAGAAAGAGGAGCGGGCGGTCGGGGAGGTTTTTGTTTCGCTCCGCGGCGTGGTCGGCGTAGTTCAGACCCACGCAGACGATTTTCGAGGGGTCGGTCGGCGCGAGGATTTCGACCTCGTCGGGGTCGTAGCTGTCGTCGGCGAATCGGATTTCGTCGTCAGTCCACTCGCCGGTTCGAATCGAACCAGCGGGGTCGCGGAATCGGACTCGTTTCATGCATAGGTTGTCGTTTCCGGGGCGTCTAAATCGTTCGGACTGCGGTAACGCACCCACTACGTCGCCAACATCTTTTATGCCGAATCGCGCGCTATCCCCGAACGCACTATGGAACTCACTTGGCACGGCCATTCGACGTGGCACGTAACGGTTGGCGACACCGACCTCCTCATCGACCCCTTCTTCGACAACCCGAAAACTGACACCGACCCGGAGGAACTCGACCCGGACTACGTCCTCCTCACGCACGGGCACGCCGACCACATCGGCGACGTAGACCGCTACGAGGGAACGACGCTGGTCGCAACCCCGGAACTCGTCGGCTACTGCAACGACAACTTCGGCGAGTACGACGCCGTCGGCGGCATGGGAATGAACATGGGTGGAACCGTCGAATGTGGCGACGCCTACGTGACGATGGTTCGCGCCGACCACACGAACGGTATCGAGACGGGGTACGGCACCAGCGCCGGGATGCCGGGTGGATTCGTTATCTCGGACACGAAGCCGACGCAGGTCAGCGACGAGGAGAGCGAGACGTTCTACCACGCGGGCGACACCTCTCTGATGGTGGAGATGCGCGAGGTCATCGCGCCGTATCTCGAACCCGACGCCGTCGCTGTCCCCATCGGCGACCACTTCACGATGGGGCCAGCGCAGGCCGCCATCGCTGTGGACTGGTTGAACGCTGACGTGGCGTTCCCGATGCACTACGACACGTTCCCGCCAATCGAGCAAGACCCCGAGGACTTCGCACGGGAGGTCGATGCCGCAGGAAACGATGCCGACGTTCAGCTTCTGGACGGCGACGAATCGTTCGACCTCTCCGAAAACTCCTACTGAAATAGACCGTGAGCGGATTCTTTTTGTGATTCTGTCGGTGGTATCGTCGTGGTCGAAGCTCTGGCTTGAGAATATTCGTTTGAACTTCTGGAGCAGTTACCGACAACAAACGAAGCCACCGGAAGAGCGAAACTCTTCCGTGCTCTCGCCCGCTTCGCTCACAAGAACTCCGTTAACGAGGACACCAAGGACAGCCTCCGCACCGCAACCGCCAGTGTCCCCACACCTCCCCGCCAGCGCAGAGGTGCACTCGGTGCTCGCTGACGCTCCCCCTTCGTGCGAATGCGCTGGCGCATCCTTTCGGCTGGTTAGGAAAGCTACGTTGCGCGCGCTGGTGATGGAGTCAGCAGTTGCTACCGCCATTTTAGGCAGAAATATTATAGAAATTACCAGCGAGAAATCGAACACAAACTTTCCAGAAATAGCTAACCGCAACTCGAAAACAAATTCTAGGAGGTTCGAGAACTTCACTCCGTCAAACGAAGCCGGAAGAACAAACCTTAGGAGTGTCGCGCCAGATTTCCAAATTGCAATGCCAGAAGTCACTACCACGTCCGAAGAGGGCTACAGCGCAGAGAACGACGTTCGAGACTTTTCGCTTACCATCGACGCAACGGGCGAGGACGCACCCGACACGCTCGAAACACTGCTGGCGGCGTACGGCTCGTGCTACGTCCCGGCCCTGCGCGTCGGCGGCGAACAGCGCGGTGCTGGCGACCTCGGCAAAATCGAAATCACGGTAGACGGCGACCTCAACGACGACGACAAACTCGACGCCGTCGCGTTCGACATCAAGTGGGAAGCCGACACGGACGACGAAACCGCACAGGAAGTCATCGACCGCGCGTTCGAACTCTGCA
>CAYNQM010000173.1:0-4175 GCA_964399275.1 uncultured Haladaptatus sp. | reverse complement strand
CTCTGCAAGGTTCACGACGCAGTCAAAGAGAGCCTCCACGCCGACACGACCGTCGAGACGGGCGCGTTCTAACGCGCGTTCTCGGGCGGGGTTTCGAATCAAGAAGGGAAGCGTTAAAAGCCGCGCGGCGGAACGTGGGGGTATGAGTCAGACGCAAAAGCAGGCGCGAAAATGCGTCTCGTGCGGGATCAACATCTCCGGCACGAACGCCGCGTCGTTCAAGTGCCCCGACTGTGGGCAGACCATCTACCGCTGTGCGAAGTGCCGAAAACAGAGCAACCTCTACGAGTGCCCCGACTGTGGGTTCCTCGGACCGTAAACCATGGGAAAAGTAGCCGCCAAAGTCAAGGTTATGCCGCAAAGCCCGGAAATCGACCTCGACGATTTGCAGGAGAAACTCGAAGACTCGCTCCCCGAAGGGGCGAAAATCAACGGCTTCGAGCGTGACGACGTCGCGTTCGGACTCGTCGCGCTCCTGCCGACCGTCATCGTCCCCGACGATGCGGGTGGCACGGAAGCCGTCGAAGAGTCGTTCTCGACCGTCGAAGGCGTCGAGAGCGTTGACGTGCAGAACGTCGGCCGGATATAACGACCATCTTCCGTTCTCGCGTTTTTACTCCCTGAGCGACTGGTAGGTCGCTCGAACGTCCGAATCCTCGACGAACCCGCCGTGGTAGCAGAGCGTTCGGCTCACGTCCAACTCTGCGAGTTTACCGAGCGAATCGATTGCCTCGTCCAGTTTCGGCGTGAACTGCTCGTTCGGCCCCGCGAGACCGTCTTCGTCGGCAACCGTCGCGTCGCCAGCGAAGAGCAGGTCCGCCGCGGGGAGCACCAGCGAGACGTGCCCCGGCGTGTGACCCGGTGTTTCGACGACGCGCAGTGGGCCGGACTCGGTTCGGAAAACCACGTCCTCGACGATTTGTACGTCCACCGAAACCGGTGGATAGCGGTCGCCCGACGATTTGATTGGTTCGTCGTCGCCCTCGATGACGGGCGTGTCTCCCGGGTGTGCGACGACGGCCGCCCCGGTTCGGGAGACGAGTTCCCTTGCGCCTCCGGCGTGATCGCCGTCTTGGTGAGTCAACAGGAGAATTTCAACGTCGTCCAGTTCGAAGCCGTGTTCCGCGAGTGCCGACGCCAGGTCGTCAGTTTGGCCGGGAAAGCCCGCGTCGATCAGAATCAGTCCGTCTTCGGTTTCGACGCCGGAAGGATGAATGGTGACTTCTCGGTCGCCGCGGTCGAGCGTGAGCGGGAACGAATAGATGTGCTGGTCGAGTTCCATGCATCGACCAACGAAAGCCATCCGCCTGAATTATTCGGCTCCGTGGCCGGGTTCTCAGAACCGGGGTGCTCAGTTCAGCGCGCTGTCGAACGCCTGCTGGAGGTCTGCCTTCAGGTCGTCTTCGTGCTCGATGCCGACGCTGGCGCGGATGAGACCGTCCGAAAGCCCGGCCGCCAGTCGCTCCTCTTTCGGAATCGCGGCGTGAGTCATCGTCGCTGGCTGTTCGATGAGCGATTCGACGCCGCCGAGGCTTTCGGCGAGCGTGAAGATTTCCGTCTCGCTGACCACGTCCGCGGCCTCCTCCAGCGAGGCGTCGAGTTCGAAACTCACCATGCCGCCGAAGTCGTCCATCTGCTCCGCGGCGAGGGCGTGGCCCGGATGGGATTCCAGACCGGGGAAGTAGACCGACTCAACCGCCTCGTGGTCGTCCAACCATTCGGCGATGGCGCGCGCGTTGTCGCAGTGTCTGTCCATCCGAACGCCGAGCGTCTTGGTTCCGCGCAGGACGAGGAAACAGTCGTGCGGGCCGGGGGTCGCGCCCACGCTGTTCTGGTAGAAGCCGTACTTTTCGTCCAAGTCGGCGTCGTTCGTGACGAGCGCACCGCCGACCACGTCGGAGTGGCCGCCGAGGTACTTCGTCAGCGAGTGCGAGACGACGTCAGCACCGAGTTCCAGCGGTCGCTGGAGGTACGGCGTGGCGAAGGTGTTGTCCACGGCACAAAGGGCGTCGGCGTCCTCGGCAATATCGGCCATCGCGGCGATGTCCACGACGTTCAAGAGGGGATTCGTCGGCGTCTCGACCCACAGCAGTTCGGTGTTGTCGCGAATCGCCCCGGCCACCTCGCCGGTGTCGGTCATGTCCACGAACGTGAACTCCACGTCGTAGTCGGCGTAGACCTGCGTGAAGATGCGGTGCGTGCCGCCATACACGTCCTCGCTGGCGATGACGTGGTCGCCCGAGGAGAGCAGGTTCAGAACCGTGTTGATGGCTCCCATCCCGCTGGAGAAAGCACGTCCGAATTCGCCGCCCTCCAGACTGGCCAGATTGTCTTCGAGGTCGGTGCGCGTCGGGTTGCCTGTCCGGGAATACTCGTAGCCGCGGTGGTCGCCGGGGCCGTCCTGGACGTAGGTCGAGTTAGCGTAGATGGGCGTCATCAGCGCCCCCGTCTCCTCGTCGGGTTCCTGTCCGGCGTGGATACTGCGTGTTTCGAACCTGAAGTCGTCGCTGTCGGTCATGCGTGGGGAGACGGAGGGGAACCAAGTTACTCTTGTCCTTCTCCGGTGAACACACTCCGTTTGTAGATGTGACTGATTTTCAGGAGTGTCGCTAGCAACCGTTGGTTCTGGGTTTTCAGAAACATCGCTAGCTATTGCCAACTCCTTTCGAAACTGCACCAGAAATCTTGTTGTGATGTCGCTAGCTGATGCCGACTCCTAATACCGCACCGAACCTCGTCCTCCCCAACCTTCTCCCTCATTTCGGACGAGCGAACCTCGTCCGAGTTCTCGTTCGCGTTCGCTCACGAGAACACCATTCGGTCGTCCCTCGCGCGAGCGAACCTCCGCCGGAGGTTCGCTACCGCGCGCCGGGGAGGTTCGTGAAAATTTACGAAAGACGAATTTTTCTATTCGGCGCGCGCTGGCACAGCCCCGAGGACAGCGGTCGTCCGAGGGTCTGTGCTGACAGCGTGCGAGGGATGAGTATCGCAACGAAGTTCTCGTGAGCGAAGGAGCGAGAGCACGGAAGAACTTGCTCTTCCGGAGTGAGAAACGCAATCGGTTGGGGAGGGTGTGGCTGATGCGGTTGCGGTGCGGTGGCGGTATGATTGGAGTCGGCAACTGCTAACTCGAATAAACCAAAATCACATTTCGCGTCTCAGTTCGAGCGAAGTCAGCAGTTGCTAGCGCGAATAAAACAGATCAACCACTACCTGCGATATGAGCGAAGTCGGCAGTAGCTAGCACCATCGAATCAACACAGTACAAGCCGAGAAAGCAAATCCCACAAACTGGGCAATGTCGAGAAGAGTCAACAACAGCTAGCACCGAACGAAACCGAGAAAAGCCAGTTTCAACGAACGTCGTCGCTAATCGTCCGCACTCACTGCCACGCCCTGAACCTCGATTTCGCCGGAATCCAACTCGACTTCAACTTCCCGTGCGGCCGTGACCATGTTCGCCATCTTCCCGTAGGCAACCTCTCGCGGGAGCAGTTTCAGGCCGCAGTCCGGACTCACGGTCAACTGCTCGGGCGGGACGATTTCCAGTCCCTTCTTGATGTTCGCCTTGATTTCCTCGACGCTTTCGACTTCGGCGGTGTGGGCGTCGGTGACGCCGAGCGCGAGGTTCGCGGTGAACTCGGGGTCGCGGAACACGTCCAACTGCTCGTAGTCGCCGTTGGCCAGTTCGAGGTCGAACTCGTCCACCGGGAAGTCGAGGATTTCGGGATAGATGCGCGAGTAGTCGCCGTAACAGACGTGCAGACCGAGGTAGACGTCTTCGGGAATTCCGTCCGCAATTCGCTCCAGACACCCGCCGACGATGGCGTGGTCGTCCGGCGTCGTTGCCAGCGCGGGTTCGTCGATTTGGATGTAGCGCGCGCCAGCATCGACCAGTTTCTCGATTTCCTCGTTCACGAGGTCTGCGAGGTCGTAGGCCAACGATTCTTCGTCCTCGTAGGCTTCGTTGAAACTCCAACTGGCCAGCGTGTAGGGGCCGGTAATCGGCACCTTGACGGGGCGTTCCGCGACCTCGCTAGTGAACTCGTATTCGTCCACGAGCCACGATTCGTCGTACTCGACTTCGCTCACGACGCTCGGCTTGTCGAAGTAGTTGTGACCCCACACCTTCACCGGGCCGTTGAACTCGTAGCCGTCGATGCGGTGGGCGAAGA
>CAYNQM010000172.1:0-6247 GCA_964399275.1 uncultured Haladaptatus sp. | reverse complement strand
TCGACGCCCGGCAGGACGTTCTCCTCGGGAACTGTGACGTTCTGGAGACCGATTTCGCCCGTGATGGAGGCACGGAGCGAGAGCTTTTCGTCGATTTTGTTCGTCGTCACGCCGTCGCGTTCGGTCTCCACGAGGAAGCCGCGAACCGGACTGTCCTCGGCGGAACGGTCGCGCGCCCAGACGACTGCTACGTCCGCAATCGGGGAGTTGGTAATCCACGTCTTCGAGCCGTTGAGGACGTATTCGTCGCCTTCCTTTTCGGCGTAGGTCTCCATCCCCGAGGGATTCGAGCCGTGTTCGGGTTCGGTCAGGCCGAAACAACCGACTGCCTTCCCTTCCCCGAGGTCGGGGAGCCACTCGTCTTTCTGCTCCTCGGAGCCGAAGGCGTGGATGGGGTACATCACGAGCGCGCCCTGCACGCTGGCCATCGAGCGCAGTCCCGAGTCACACGCCTCTAACTCCTGCATCAGCAGGCCGTAGGCCGTCTCGCTTAGGTTCGGCAGGCCGTAGCCGTCGAGGTTCGGCGCGTAGAAACCGAGTTCCCCCATCTCCGGAATGAGTTCCGTCGGAAACGTTCCGGCTTCGAAGTGGTCGCCGATGTCGAGTCTGACGTTTTCTTCCACGAACTCGCGGGCGGTGTCCCGAACCATCCGTTCTTCCTGTCCGAGGTCGGCCTCAAGTTCCACGTAATCGAGCATGGACAACTCTCCGGAGGGAAGGCTAAAAAGCGCTCCTACTCCGGGAGGATGGACAGTGAAAATCACGCTTCGAGTTGGGAAGAGACGACCTAGCGAGATATGTCACGATTGCGTTTCGTGGTTCATTTGTCACCGTTGGGAAGTGGATGGAAAAGGCCGTACCAGAGCCGATAGCCAATCGTACCGATGAGTGTGCCGACGCCGAAATTACTTCTGAACTCCTTCGTGCGTGGGAATATTCGACGCCTGACGCGCTGCGAGCAAACACTAATGAGAAGACCACGACGGCGATTCGTCCGAATGTTGCCAACGTCACGGTCGTGTACCCAGAGATAGCCACTCCCATAGAGAGCACCTGCGATGAGTCCGGACACGGACGCGTGAACTGGTTCGTCCCACTCTTCCACATCGTCCCATAGAGACTTCCACAGATAGAGTTGGACGAATAACCCTATCGCGGCCATAACGAGTTCTACGAGAGCGCGCGTTCGTCGCTGAACCATACCTCCAATTGAATCAGAGCGCTATTAGATACTGTGCTCGGTGAACCTGCTGAGATTGTGGATGTTGCTTATCGGTTTCGGGTTTCCACTGCAAAAATTCGTTATTCGTCCGTCGGCACTGCGTCGTCCCGCGATACCGCGATGTCCAGATATGCGTCGGCCTGTTCCGAGTGAACGCCTCTGTCAACCAGTTCGCGGTCGTCGTCGTACTGTACGAGTCCGGCCATCGCAAGCTTCGGAAGTTGCGTGTGCTGGAGCGACATGTAGACGTTCCTGCGGTGTTCGTCGGAGACGAGGTCGATGGACTTGTCCGTCTCCCACGCGGCCACGGTGTCCACGAGGTCTTCGAGCGTCACGGGCGTTTCCTCGCACCGCAAGTAGTGAAGGATGTACCGACTTCTGCGGGACGCGAGCGCGTCGAAGAGGGCGTCCTGCGAGAGTGAGGGCACGTTTGCACTCGGGCCCGAGGGCGAAGGCGTAGCGCGTGACGAATTATCGTCGTCTGTCGTCGGGTCTGCCATGAAATACCACCACGCTACCGACGAACGTTACTCTGGTGGTTAACCATTCAGGTCGTTTATATAGATTTTCTCCGGGGTTGGTTAGTCTGCGGACATTCCGTCATCGTCTTGGACGAACTGGGTGAAGTTCTCGAAGACTGCCTTCGCTTCGCACGCCGCGGTGTAATTTTGCTCGTTGATGCCGTCCAGCACGTTTTGAAGGCGTTCCCGCGGGAGGTCTTTCCCGCGAGTGACCTCCTCGGCGGTGTCCATGTCGTATTCGGGATGGAACTGCACGCCGAACACGTCGTCCTTCCGGAAGCCGTGATTCGAGTAGTCGTTTTCGGCGATGGGTTTCGCGCCGGGCGGAAGTTCGGCGACTTCGTCCGAGTGAGTGGTGAACGCGACGAATTGGGAGTCGATGCCGTCGAACAGCGGCGAGTCGCCGGTGTGTTCGACTTCTCGGTAGCCGATTTCGTACTCGCCCATGTCGCGCACGTCGCCGCCGAGCACGTCGGCGAGCAGTTGGTGGCCGTAACAGATGCCGAGCATGGGTATGCCGGATTCGATTGCGACCTCCACCCACTCTTTGAGTGGCGGAATCCACGCTTCGTCCCAGTAGACGGACGACCGCGACCCGGAGACGACTGCGGCGTCGAAGTCGAAACTGTTCGGTAGGTGGCCTTCCGTCACGTCGAACTCGGTGAGGTCTGCGTCGAGTTCTCTCCGGAAGTTCCGCCGCGTGTTTTCGTCCCCATGCGCGGCGTTCAGAAATGCGATTCGGAGCCGACTCATTGAACGATACTAGCAACTGGAACCAACAAATGGATTTCGCTACCGGGAATTTCGCCGCCGTTCTGACAATCGAAGGCGCTGTCCCCGGAGGACGAGGAACACTCCCGCGACGATTCCCCCGACGAGAAGTACTTTGTTGAGAATCCACAAACCGTTGCTGGCGTCCTGTTTCCCAGTGTGCGTGACGACGTAGTAGTTGCCGTCCTTTCGCACGAGTTCATTCGTCAGTTCGATTTCCCGATGCGTGCTCACCGCACCGGTTCGAACCGCGTGCTGAATCGGTGCTGGTGCGTCTGCGTAGGCGGTCGAAATTCGCGTCAGCGTCTCCTCCTTGGATGCCGATTCGAGGGTCATGTACCGCGTTCCGTTTCGCTCGATACCTCGCGGTTCGTAGAACTGGCCGTTGACGAACACTACGGAGTACTCTCGTCCGGCGTGCGGAAACCGGTAGTTCGTCGGGACGATTCTGTTGCCGCCGTTGTACAGGTGTCGCTCGAAATGGCACGCCCGCGTCGGATACCCTCGCAGACACGCCACGTCGGAGTCGATTGGGTCTAATCCGATTTTCGATTGGCCGTCGGTTCGGGGCCGTCGGTGCTCCGCTATTGAACGTCACTGGCCCCCGAACCGTCGTCGCAGTTCGCCGCGGTCGAGTTCGCCCGTCGCACACCGCGGAAGCGAGGCCACTACCTCGATAGCCCGTGGCACTTCGTGGGGCGCGAGATGCTCCTCCGCAAACTCCCGAAGTTCGCCCGGCGGGACGTCGCCGACGACGACCGCTTTCGGTGCCTTCCCGCCGGTTTCCGCGACGCTTTCGATGACGCCCGCAGACCGAACGTCCGGATGCGATTCGAGGACGGTTTCGACTGCTCGCGGATGTACCCGTTCGCCCTCGCTCTCGAACGGTTCGTCCGGTCGCCCGACGAAGACGAACCCGCCGGAGTCGCGCCGGAACAGGTCGCCGGTCGAAACCCAGTCGCCGAACTGCTCGCCGTCGAGGTAGCCATTTGCGGTCGTCGGTCCGCGGACGAACAGTTCGCCCGTCTCGTCCTCGATTCGAACGTCGCAGTCGGGGAAGGGATGGGAAACGCGTTCGTCCTCTGGCGTTCCACGAAGAACCGGGCCGGTTTCCGGTTTGCCGTACACCCGGACGAGTGGAACCGGAAACGCTTCGCGCACGTCCGGCGGAACCCGGGCGCGGGTCGTCATCCAGTCGAGCGAGTCGAAGGACGAGAAATTCGTCTCGGCGTCGGCCAGTTCGCGGAATTCGGTCGGCCCGGCACTGAGGCAGGTCGCGTTCTCGCGTGCCATGGCCGTCAGCGCGTGTTCCGGGTCGAACGCGCGCTGGAGGACGACTCGACCGCCGGCGGTGAGAAGTGGCAGGACGAAGCCGAGCAGACAGTCCGGAAGCGACAGTGGGAGGAGGGTGACAGTGCAGTCTTTTCGGCCGAGGCCCCAGCCCGAAACGGCGGTGATGCAGTTCCACTCGACCGCCCGCCGGGATAATCGGACGACTCGTTCGCCGTCGTCGGTGTGGACGAGTAGGCAGATGTCGTCTCGGTCGGGGAATCGAGGCTCGTGTTCGCCGGAACCGTTCGACACGACGTAGTCGAACTCCTCGCAGTCCTCGAACTGTCGGACGAGGTCTCGCTGTGCCGACTCGAACGCCACGAGGTCGGGGTCGATTGTCGCCATCGGATGCGAGATGCTCGCGGGCGTGAGTCGGTGCGAGACGGGTGCGAACACGCCGCCGACGCGCCACGTAGCGAACAGTAAAACGAGCAGTTCCGTTCGGTTCCGGGAGACGGCGGCGACTCGGTCGCCGTCGTCGATGCCGAGGTCTACGAGCCGGTTCGCAGTGGCTCGGACGCTACTGGCCAACTCGTCGTAGGAAATGCTTTCGTTCCCTGCCACGACTGCGACCCGACTTCCCCAGAGGTCGGCGTGTCGCTCCAGTGATAGCGACATACTCTCTCTGCATCGTGCAGATTGTTAGCAGTTCTGCCCGCAGTTAAGAGAGCATCTCGCTCGGTGCGCGGACTTCCCTGTCGTATCATGCCGAATAAGATACATTATTACGCAAGGAGGCCATTGAAGTCAGTACGGCAAGGAACGATGGCAACCCAAGAGAACGAAGAATCGGAACAACCGATGGAGGACTGCGCAAAGTGCGGTGAAACGGCTTTGGTGGCCTACCTTGAAGACGATCTCTGTCCGGACTGTCGAGAGGAGTAGTCGGCACGAACTTGAACCAGGTTCGATGCTTTTCCCGGTTTCGTTCGAGTTCAGTTGACCGTCTCGTCCGCGTTCGCATCGAGAAATTCGAGTAGTTCGTCGTTGACTTCTTTTGACTGCTCGACGTGAACGAGGTGCGGAGCGTCCGCGAACTCCACGAAGTCACCGCGAGGCAACCCGTCCGCGAGTTCTTGCCCTGCTTCGACCGGGAACAGTTTGTCATTTTCTCCGTGAATCACCAGCGCAGGAGTCGTAATTTCGTACAGACTGTCGCTCACGTCGAAATCTGTCATCGCCGAAAATTGCGCGCGTTGGGCGTCAATCGAGGCGTCGTCTTCCAGTCGCCACTCCACGACGTCCTCCAGTCCGCGCGAAAACGACTGCTCGCTCACGACCGGACGAAGCGACTCGTGGAGCGCCTCGGGTGTCTTTTCGGCGAGCAGTGTTTCTCGAACGTCGGCGTCGAAGCGGGAACCGTCGGCCGACGTGCCGACGAGAGTCAGCGTCTTGGCCCGCGAATAGTGCTTCGCGTAGTAGAGCGCGACCATCCCGCCCAACCCTGCTCCGACGAGGTGGGCCTTTCGAAGGTTGTAGTCGGACAGCACCGCGTCGAGGTCGCCCGCCATCTGTGCAATCGTGTACGACCCTTCCGGCGCGTCGGAGCGCCCGGTGCCGCGATTGTCCCACACCAGCGATTCGAAGGGGCCAGCGATGGCGGCGTGTTGCCACCCCCACTGCCACGCGCCGTAGCCCACGTCCTCGATGAACGCGACCGTGTCGTGGTTCGTCGGGCCGTCCGTCTCGTAGTACAGCGAGACGCCGTCGTGTTCCGCGAAAGGCATTCTGTTTGTAGGGTAGGTTGTTCGAGGCTTTCAACTCGTTCGTTTTCTGCCCGAAGTGGTTCGCTCTGTGTTTCTCGTGTTGTTCGTTTCTCTTCTGGCGTTTTCAGTGATTGCTCGGTGTTGCTAGCTACTCCCGACTCCAAATACCGCCACCGCACCTCGTCCTCCCCAGCTCTTCTTTCGGACGAGCGAACGAAATCTCCGAACATCTTCGATTTTCGGGATGAGCAAACGGTTCGCGTTTACAACCACCGAAACGAACGTAGTGAGTGGAGGGAGTCGGCATCAGCTAGCACAAACCAATAACTCACCCCTGATGCAGTAGCAGGACTAGAATCTCCTCCGACACGTCTGTAATCTATTCTCGGCGACCTTCTCATCCAACTGCTCGCACGAAGGTTTATAAACTATCGAGCGACCAAACCCGGCGGTGCCCGAGAACAGCCCGCAGAAATGCAGATTCAAACGATCAAACCGACCAGCGTTACGAGAAAAATTTGAGCAAGTCGTCGCGCTTCTGGTCGTGCAGGTGGGTCTTCACGGCCTCGTTCAGCGCGTCGATGTTGCCGCGCTTGGCGGCGACCGGCGACCGAACGCGACACGACCGGCACGCATTCCTCCCCGTGACCCGAACGGCCCGTATGTCCAGGGTGCCGGTCGCGACGGTGGTCGTC
>CAYNQM010000171.1:0-6252 GCA_964399275.1 uncultured Haladaptatus sp. | reverse complement strand
GTCCGGCGGTTCGACGCGAACAGCTATCTCTACCTCA
Organism: uncultured Haladaptatus sp.; assembly: GCA_964399275.1. GTDB lineage: Archaea > Halobacteriota > Halobacteria > Halobacteriales > Haladaptataceae > Haladaptatus. The sequence continues at coordinate 6,215 of CAYNQM010000171.1, read as the reverse complement.
CGCACGCGATGGAGAACTACGAACTCTCTGCCGGTTTCGGTTCCGACGCGGATGCGTTGCGCGAGTTCGACGGCGAAGCTCTCGTGCTCTCGATTTCCGGCGACTGGCACTTCACGGTCGAGCAGGCGAATCACCTCACCAGCGCGTTCCACGACGCGGGCGTCGAAGTGAACCATCGCGTCATCGACAGCGACCACGGACACGACGCCTTCCTCACCGAACCGGAGTCGATCGGCCCACCGATTCAGCGATTCCTCGCACCCGAGGCGGGCCAGTTTGCCCCGGTTCACGCGAGTCTGTTCGCTCACTGAATCGGCCACCGACTTGATTGTCCCTCGCGTTGTCCGAGTGGTGAGATGACACATCGACTGCTCGTCACCGTACTCGTTTTCGCGCTGGCGATTGGAGCGGTTCCCGCACAGTTGGGAACCACGGTTCAGTCCGGAACCGCGACCGCGACACAGACGCAAGGTAGCTGTAACTACACGCAACTGTACGACCGAACGATAGACTCGGTCGTCTCGGTTCGCGTCGGAACCGCGCAAGGCCAATCCGGGCAAGGCTCCGGGTTCGTCTATCGGGTTAGCACGAGCGAGACACCCAGTTCCGGCCTGATCGTGACGAACAACCACGTCGTTGCGAACGCGACGACGGTCGAAGTTCAGTTCAACCGCGGCGAGTGGCGATCCGCACGCGTCGTCGGCACCGACGCGTACAGCGACCTCGCGGTCCTGCGCGTTCAACGAGTCCCGCGGTACGTCGAACCGCTTTCGGTGGCGAGCGACTCCGCGGATCAGGGTGAAGCGGTCGCCGCACTGGGCAACCCGCTCGGACTGCAGGGATCGGTGACGGAGGGAATCGTCAGCGGCCTCAATCGTTCACTTCCGACCCAGCAAGGCTTCTTCATTCCGAACGTGATACAAACCGACGCGGCCATCAATCCTGGCAACAGCGGCGGCCCCCTGGTGAACTGTAACGGAGCTGTCATCGGCGTCAACACGGCCGGTATCAGGGGTGGAGAGAACCTCGGGTTCGCCATCCCCGCGGAAGTCGTCCGACAAGTCGTCCCGTCGCTCGTGGAGAACGGGAACTACCGTCACAGCTACCTCGGTATTCGATCCGTGGGCGTCTCGCCGATTGTCGCGCGAGCGAACAATCTCCAACAGGCACAAGGCGTCCTCGTCGCCGGTGTCGTCGGCACCAGCCCCGCGAGCGGCGTTTTGCAGGGAAGCCAGCGGACGGAACGCGTTCGCGGTGTTCCCATCCCGGTCGGCGGGGATGTCATCGTCGGCATCAACGGCCATCGCGTTCGCTCGTCGGAAGACCTGTCGAGCTATCTCGCAACCGAAACCCGTCCGGGAGAAACAGTCGAACTCACGATCATTCGAAACGGAAACCGTCGAACCGTGAACGTAACGCTCGGGACGCGTCCGCAGCCATAAAACTAAAAATCAGTCGCTAATCTCGATCGTGTCGTCCTCGTCGGTCTCCTCCTGTTCCGCGATAGGGAGACGGATTTCGAGGACGCCGTTGCGGTAGGTGGCCGTGATGTCGTCCTTTTCGACCGCCTTGGGCAGGGTGACGCGCTCGGACAGTTCTCGGGCACGGTTGAAGTCGTCGCCGTCTACCTCGTGTTTCGCGGAGACGGTCAACACGTCGTCGCGGAGCGAGAGATCGATTTCTTCTTTCTCGAATCCGGGAAGGTCGGCGACGAGGACGAACTGTCCGTCGTGCTCTTTCAAGCTCATGTGCGTGCCTTGGCGACCAATTCCTCGCGGTTCGCCGACGCCCCACATGCGCGAGCGCATCTGTTCGAACATCCGGTCTACGTCCTCAAAGGGGGTGTATCGTTCCATTACAATCACCGAATATATTAGAGGACTCGTGAGATAATAAAGATGTCGGGACACGGAATATCACGCGTCTCAGAACCGCTATCCATCAGATAGCGTTTTTATTCGCGAGGATGTCGTGGAGTTCGTTCATGTGCGTAACGATGGTGTCACAGGCTGGAGCAACGGCGGGTTTCGGGTCGAAGCCGACCGCCAATCCCGCGACCTCCAGCATCGGCAAGTCGTTTGCGCCGTCGCCGACCGCGACGGTGTTCACCATGTCCGCACCCTGCTCGTCCGCCAGCGACTCCAGTGCCTCGTCTTTCGTGCCTTCGATGAGTGGCCCCTGAACGTCACCCGTCAGCACCTTGCCGTCGTCCGGCAGTCGATTGGCGATGATGGTGTCCACCGAGACGCCCTCGCGGTCGAGCGCGGCCTGCACGCCGCGCTCGAACCCGCCGGTCAAGATCGCGACGTGGGTGCCTTTCTCGGCGAGGTCGGACAGAATCTCAGCCGCACCGGGACGCAGACGCACCTCGGAAAAGGCGTCCTCGGCCTCTTCGAGCGGCAGGCCTTCGAGCAGGGCCGCCCGGTCGCGCAGACTCTTCGCGTAGCTGATTTCGTCGTTCATCGCGCGGGCCGTGATATCCGCCATCTGGTCGGCGACGTTCTTTCGTTTGCCGAGAAGCACCGTCATCTCCGAATCGGAAAGCGTGCCGTCGAAGTCGAACGCGACAATCTTCATTCGAACTCCGATTGGTTCCTTGGGTTGTTAAAACGGCGTGGTCGGCGTGGAAATTGCCGAGGGACGAGAACCGAACTCCAAATCAGTCCTAAATACCTCAGGTACACACAGAGAAACGATCACATGAGTGAACCGCAATTTCGACGAGCGACCGTCGCCGATGCCGGAGCACTCGCGCAAGTGTATCGAAGTGCATATCAGGAAAACAGCGAACTCGGATTTCCCGCCAAAGCGGAGTCTGCGACGAAGCGCGAGGTCTCGGAGTGGATTCGAGAGAGTTGCGTCTACGTCGCCGAAATGGAGGGCGAAATCGTTGGTGGCGTTCGTCTCGAAGCGACCGATTCCGAGCGCGTCAAGCTCAGTCGTCTCGGCGTTCATGAGGATTGGAAAGGAGAAGGCATCGGGAGTCAGTTAGTCGATTACGCCGAGGAAGTAGTTCGAGACGGTGGGTACGCTACGATTTGGCTTACGACACCTGAGAAGCATCCGTATCTTCCCGACCTGTATCGGCGTCGAGGATACGAGCAGATGGGGACGTATCCACTGGAGTATCGCCGTTACGACGAAATCGTGATGGAAAAACAGCTTCAGTAGGGACGTTCGATTTCGTTCGACCATTTTGAAAGACGGCAGTCTGCAACTTTGGAAGACACGCGGTCTGCAACTGCGAAGCGTAAGCTGCGCTCCTTCGTTCGCCCCCGAACAGCAGGTCGGGCGTGTGCACACGCAGGGCCAACCAAATTCAGGTGGCTGTGGTCGGTCAGTGTGCCGACTTCGGAAGGTTGTCGAATTTCTCGATTTAGACATGGATGTCGAGAGTCGCGGTAACTTTTCTCCCGAAATTCCTGCGAGAGTGGAATTTTCGCAGGAGAGTGAACGACATATGACAAGAGCTATGCCGGTTCTACGAATACTGATCGGACGTTCTACATGAGTTCCGACAACGATATTCCAATCGACCCAGATGGGTCGTCCAGTCCGATTCCGGACATCGACCTCAGCAGTATTTTAGGAAACACCCTCCTCATCGGTCTCGCTATCCTCGTCATCGCCGCGCCAGTCGTCGGATTCATGGCGTGGGAACCAGTCGAGGAAGGGAACGTGAAAGTCGTCAAGAAGTGGGGTGCGGCGACGGGTACCGTCTTCGGACCCGGCGCGCACTTCGTCAACCCCGTCTCCCAGAGCACGGTTTCGCTCTCGACGCGCCCGCAGACGTACACCATGTCGAGTCAACAAGGCGAAGGAAACAAGGAGAGCACCGACGACGCGATTACCGTCTTGACCGAGGACGGACTTCGCGTGGATGTCGACATCAGCGTCCGCTACCGCGTCGATTCCGTGGAAGCCGTGAAATTCTACAAGAATTATCGAAGCGTCGATACCGCCGAACAACGACTCATTCGCCCGAGCATTCGGTCGGTGCTTCGAACCGAGGCCGGGAACCTCCCCGTCACGGAAATCTACACTGGCGAGGGGCAGACGAAGCTGAAAGAGGCCGCGCAGAAGACGCTCCAGAAGGACTTCAACGAGGACGGTCTCATCCTCGAAACGGTGCAGATTCGAAACGTCAATCTGCCGAAGGAGTACGCCCAAGCGGTCGAACAGAAAGAAATCACGAAACAGCGCAGACAACAGAAAGAGAACGAACTCGAAGTCGAGAAGTTGGAAGCCGACCGAAAGCGAATCGAGGCGGAGGGACAGGCCGAAGCGAACCGTATCCTGAGCCAGTCGCTCGACCAGAACGTCCTGACCCAGAAATACATCGAGAAACTGGACGAAACCGACACGGTGTACATCCCGGTCGGCGAGGAGGGCTACCCGCAGTTCGTCCGAAACATCGACAACGATTCGGGTAATCAGTCGTCGGCGTAGATGGCTTCCCGACTGGCGAAGTGGCTGCTCGTCTCCGCGATCTCCCTGCTGGTAGCCGCACTGCTCGGCGTCGTGGTCAAATCACTCGTCAGTTGGAAGGCGCTCGCACTTCTCCTCGTCGTTCTCGTCCCCGCGTTTTTTCTGTCGTATCGACTCAGCAAGGCACGACGCGCCTACGAGCGTGGGCGATACGGGTTCGGACGGCGTGTCGTCACCGAACGCACGACCCTCACGGAGGACTGTTCGGCTTGCGGTCGCACGCCTGAGGAACGAACCGGATTCAGGCGACGATTCGTCAAAGAACTCGTCGTGGACGGCGTTCCAATCGCACTTGTCGAGAGCGGATACAACGATTACTGCGTCGAATGCGCCAAAGCAGAAGGAAGAGGCGACGAGACGCGAACAGATTTCGAGGAGGTGGAACGAAGCAGATAGCCAGAGAAAATTCCGTGAGAAAATAGATGAAAATATACTGGCAATCTTCGCAATGAGAGAAAGGGTTAACGGGTGGCAGGTTATTTCTCTCCATCAATGAAGGTTCTCGTCACTGACCCCATCGCGGACGCGGGGCTCGAACGGCTCCGCGAAGCGGGCTACGAAGTTGAGACGGCATACGACGTCGAGGGCGACGCTCTTTTGAACGCAGTTGCGGACGCGAACGGTCTCATCGTTCGCTCCGGAACGGACGTCAACCGCGACGTGTTCGAAGCCGCGTCAGACCTCGTCATCGTCGGGCGCGCGGGCATCGGCGTGGACAACATCGACATCGAAGCGGCCACCGAACACGGCGTCATCGTTGCCAATGCACCGGAGGGCAACGTCCGCGCCGCCGCCGAGCACACCGTCGCCATGGCCTTCGCCGCCGCGCGCTCCATCCCGCAGGCGCACATCCGACTCAAGAACGGCGAGTGGGCGAAAGGCGACTACCTCGGCACGGAACTGAACAAGAAGACGCTCGGCATCGTCGGACTGGGTCGAGTCGGACAGGAAGTCGCCAAGAAACTCGATAGCTTGGGAATGGAACTGGTCGCCTACGACCCCTACATCAGCGAAGACCTCGCCCGGCAACTCGGTGCGGAACTGGTCGAACTGGACGACTGTCTCAACCGTGCGGACTTCCTCACGGTTCACACGCCGCTGACGCCCGAAACGGAGGGCCTCATCAGCGACGAGGAACTCGCACAGATCGAAGGCGGCTACGTCGTCAACTGCGCCCGCGGCGGCGTCGTGGACGAGGACGCGCTGGCCAGAGCGGTCGATGACGGCATCCTCGCGGGTGCGGCAATCGACGTGTTCGCGGAGGAACCGCTTCCCGAGGACAACCCGCTGCTCGACGTGGACGACGTCATCGTCACGCCCCATCTCGGCGCAAGCACGGAAGCGGCACAGGAGAACGTCGCCACCAGCACCGCCGACCAAGTCGTTGCGGCCCTCAAAGAAGAGCCGGTCATCAACGCGCTCAACGCGCCCTCGGTCGAAGAGAGCGCGTTCCCCCGCGTCCGACCGTACATCGAACTCGCGGAGACGGCAGGCAAAATCGCCACCCAACTGCTGGACGAACGCATCGAGCGCATCGAGGTGAACTACGAGGGCGACATCGCGGAAGAAGAAGTAGACCTCGTCACTGCCAGCGCGCAAAAGGGCGTCTTCCAACCGCTTGAATGGCAGGTCAACGCGGTCAACGCGCCCCAAATCGCCGAGGAGCGCGGCGTCGAAGTCACCGAGAGCAAGACCCGACAGGCCGAGGACTTCCAGAGCCTCGTCAC
>CAYNQM010000170.1:5898-6446 GCA_964399275.1 uncultured Haladaptatus sp. | reverse complement strand
ACGACGTCGAGGTTCCGTTCGAACCGGGTCGTACCGACGCCTCGCAGGAACAGACTGACGTGGAGTCCTTCGAAGTGCTCGAACCGGACGCCGACGGATTCCGCAACTACCTCGGTGGCGAGAGCGACCAGTCGGCGGAGGAGTTGCTGATAGACAAGGCCGATCTGTTGAATCTGACGGCTCCCGAGACGACGGTGCTGGTCGGCGGCATGCGCGCGCTGAATGCGAACTACCAGGGATCCGACCTCGGCGTCTTCACCGACCAGCCGGAGACGTTGACCAACGACTTCTTCGTGAACCTGCTCGACATGGACTACGAGTGGGAAGCGCCCGCGGAATCCGGCGACATCATGGAGGAAGAAGCGTCCTCGGAAGCCCACGACGTTTACGAACTGCGCAACCGTGAAACGGGCGAAGTCGAGTGGACGGGGACTCGCGTAGACCTCATCTTCGGGTCGAACTCCCGGCTTCGAGCCATCGCGGACGTCTACGCCTCCGAGGACGCGGAGGAGAAATTCGTGCGTGACTTCGTGGATGCGTGGGGCAAA
>CAYNQM010000170.1:0-5888 GCA_964399275.1 uncultured Haladaptatus sp. | reverse complement strand
AAAGTGATGAGTCTCGACCGCTTCGACCTCGAATAAACTGAGAATCCGGGTTGATGGCCGTGGACGACGGCCTGCTCGAACTGGACGACAGGTGCCGGGGCACCTGTCGTCGCCGACCGCCCGAACGACCGACACTGACGACGGAATTCGATTTTTTCGACGCCGACGCGATAGCTACGGCGTCGCCGTCACCGCGGAAAAGATTAATATGTTGATGTTTCGGAATACAAGTGGATGACAGGAAGCTTCTCACTCGAAGAACTCGCGCGACTGCCGGAGTTTTACCACCCCGCCGCCTCGCCCGACGGCGAGCGGGTTGCGGTCTACTACGACGGAACCGGTAGAAACGAACTCTACGTCATCGACGTGGCGACCGGCGAAATGCGACAAGTGAGCGACGGCGACGTGCCGCGGAATGCGCGCTGGCCGTTCATGTGGACTGCCGACAGCGACAGCCTCTACTTCCATCTGGACGACGCGGGCGACGAGCAAAACGACATCTGGGAAATCGACCTCGACGGGAACGTTTCGCCCGTCGTCCGGGACTCGGGGCAGTGTTTCCTTACCGACGTTCACGAGAACGAACTCCTGTACGCCAGCAGTGTCGGCGGACAGATGAACCTCCACCGCTACGACCGCGAGACGGAGACGAGCGAGCAGTTGACCGAATACGAATTGGGCGTTCACTTCGCGTCGTTCAGTCCCGACGGCGACCGAATCGTCTACCTGACGAACGAATCCGACGACCTGAGCAACATGGACGTGTACGTCGCCGACGCCGACGGGTCGAATCCCCGTAACCTCGAACTCGGGACGGACGGAAGCGACACTCAATTCGCCGATTGGTCGTCCGACGGAACTCGACTGCTCGTCTCGGACAACAGCGAGGACAAAACTCGGTGTGGTGTCTACGACTTCGAAACGGAGGAAGTCGAGTGGTTCGGCCCCGGCGACTACGTCGAAGACCCCGTCGGCTTCCTTCCCGACGGACGCGGCTTTCTCGCGCTCCGAACCCGAAACGCCGCTGTCGTCCCGCTCGTTTACGACAGCAAGACGGGTGACGCGACCGAACTCGACTTGTCCGAAGGCGTCGCGTCGTTCCCGGAGTACGGCGAGGCGGCCCTGCTCGGCGACGGGCGTGTGCTCGTGAACCAGACGACGCCGACGCAGCGTCCCGCCCTGCTCGTCTACAACATCGAGTCCGGCGAGACGGAGACGCTCCTCGAACCCGAGTACGGCGATATCGACCCGGAATCGTTCACGAACGCCGAATACATCACGTTCGAATCGCACGACGGACTGGAAATCGACGGTCTGCTGTACGATTCCGGTGAACGACCGTCCCCGGCCATCGTGAAGATTCACGGCGGCCCGACCGGGCAGGACAGACACGAGTTCGACCAGCGCGTGCAGTTTTTCGCCAATCGCGGCTACAGCGTCCTGCAAATCAACTACCGTGGCTCCATCGGTCGCGGGCGCGAGTTCAAAAACAGTCTCATCGGCGACTGGGGCGGTGCCGAACAGGACGACGTCGCAGAAGGCGTTCGCTGGCTTCGACAGAAGGAGTGGATTGACGAGGACAGGGTCGTCGTCTACGGCGGTTCCTACGGCGGGTACAGCGCCTACTGGCAGATGGTGCAGTATCCGGAACTGTACGCCGCGGGCATCGCCTCGGTCGGTGTCACCGACCTTCACGACATCTACGAGAACACGATGCCACACTACCGAACCGGCCTCATGGAGAAGTACCTGGGCGACCCGGAGGAGAACCACGACCTCTACCGAGAGCGAAGTCCAATCGAGTACACCGAAAACCTCAGCAGTCCGCTGTTGATGGTTCACGGCGTCAACGACGCCCGCGTGCCCGTCTCGCAGGCCAGACTGTTCCGCGACGCCCTCGACGCCGACGGCTTCGAAGAGGGCGAGGAGTACGAGTACGAAGAACTCGGCGAGGAAGGGCATGGAAGCACCGACATCGAACAGACGATCCGCTCGTTCGAACTCATCGACGAATTCCTCGACCGACGAATTTCGGCCTGACTACGGGCGTACCGCCAACCCACGAGCAGTTTGGCGCTTGAACTCCGTCGGCCACTGCTCGTCCTCAATTATTCTCTCCCACGTCTCTCCCGCGTCCTCGGTTCGGAAGATGCCGCGGTTGTTGACGGCGTACAGTTCGCCGCCGGAGTCGCCTGCCTCGAACACGGCCCGCGTGACCCCCTCGCCGGTCGGCAATCCGTCGAGTTGCTCCCACGCTTTGCCGTCGCGCTTGCGGTAGACGAACGAGTCTGCGGCGTCGGCGTTGTGCGCGGTTCGGGGGCCGGTCGCACTGGAGAGGAGAACCGTGTCGGGGTCGTCCGGGACGACCGCCACGCTCCAGCAGTAGCGGTGGTCGAGTCCATCCTGCGGATACTCCCACGTCTCGCCGCCGTCTTCGGATTTCGCGTAGCCGTCGCCCGCGGCAGACCAGACGCGATTCGGGGCGTCGGGGTGCGTGGCAAGCGAGTGATTGTCCCGACGGGCGTCGGGAACGCGGTCTTCCCACGTCTCGCCTGCGTCGTGGGTCTGGACGAGCGCACCCGCCTCGATGCCGACGTAGAGGTGGTCTGTGTCGTGCGGGTCGGGTTCCAGCCACCTGACGTGGTGGGTGTGGGGGCGCGGCGGAAACGACCACTGTGATTCGGAGGGGAGGTCGGTCAGTCCCTCGCGTCGTTCCCACGACTCACCGGCATCGGTGCTTCGGTACACCGCGCTCGGTTCGGTGCCGACCCACACCGTCCGCGGGTCGTCCGGGTCGATAGCGAGCGACATCACCGACTCCTGAATCGTCTCGCTCCCGACCGAGTGAAACGTTTCACCGCTGTCGTCGCTCCGGAAGAGACCGGCGTCGAAGGTTCCACAGAAGACGTGGTCGGGCGTCGCGGCCACGCACTCTAAATCGTGGTCGTTCAATCGAACGTCCGTCGTCTCCCCGTTTGCGACCAACAGTCCGCCTCGCATCGCGGCGTACAATTCCATAGAAGCGACTACGTGTCGTAGATGCCTGAATCTAGGGTACCGTCTCACTCCCGTTGCTCATCTCCGTCGTCCCTCGTTGCTCACCCCTGTGGCCCTTCGTCGCTAACCCCTTGATTTCTCGTGATGTGCCCTGCAATTCGGTTGCGAACGGATTTCGAATCGACGTTCGTCAGTTCAGAGACGCTCTTTTTATTTTGCTCGAAGTCGTCGGTGAACGCCTTCGGGTATCGCTCCAACAGCAAGTCTCCCACCTTCTTCGCGTAGGCTGGTCGAACTGGCATTAAAACCAGTCACGAGACGGCGAGACAAAACGGTTCGGGTGGTTACTGTTCGACTTTCTCGCTGAACTGCTCGCGCACCTTCGCGATTTTCGGCCCGGCGTTGATGGTACAGTAGGCGTCGTTGGGATTTTTCTCGAAGTAATCTTGGTGGTACTCCTCCGCCTCGTAGAACGTTTCCAGCGGTTCGACCTCGGTCACGATGGGATCGTCGTACGCATCCGCAGATTCGAGTTGCTCGATGAACGTCTCGACGATTTCTTTCTGCTCGTCGTCGTGATAGAACACGGCGGAGCGATACTGCGTCCCCACGTCGGGGCCTTGCTTGTTGAGCGTCGTCGGATTGTGGATGGTGAAAAACACTTCCAGCAGGTCGTCGTAGCTAACTGTCTCCGGGTCGTACTCGACCTGCACGACTTCGGCGTGGCCCGTATCGCCGGAACAGACCGCCTCGTAGGTTGGGTTTTTGACCGACCCACCGGCGTAACCGGACGTGACCGACTTCACGCCGTCGAGTTCCTTGAACGCGGCTTCGATGCACCAGAAGCAACCGCCAGCGAGTGTTGCGCTCTCGGTCATACATACCTCTTGGTCGCCGAGCGGTTAAGGCTCACCGGTGGCGGCCAATCCGTCGCCGATCGGAGCGGCGTCGAGACTGCTTACGATTTGAACGGAATGAACGACGGAGCGGTGCCGTTCAGCGCGAGTTCGTCAGAGCAAGTCCGAGGCAGTGACGACGTTCACGTCTTTCTTCTCGACGTATTTCAACAGATGTTCGAAGTCGGATTCGCTCACGTTGCCGTCCCCGCTGATTTCGTGGAAGAGGGGGACGACGAGTTGGCCGTTGTCGGCGGCGTAATCGATGTATCGCTTCGTCTCCTCGATTTCCTTTCCGTTGACGCGGGAGACGATTGTGTCTTCGTTGGCCAGCGGCATCGCGTTCGGACACCCGCCGAAGCTGAATATCGTATCGTAGTACTCCCGCGCGAGGTCGAACGTGTCCGGCCCGACGACGTTCTTCGGGACGAGCAGGTGGCGCGCGCCGTCCTCGAATCCGCGGTCGCGGAGGTAGTCTTGCGTCTTCTTCATGAGGGCCTCCTGCTCGTCGGGCGAGTACTCCGAGAAGTAGTAGGCTTGGACGTTGGGGTGGGCCGAAATGTCCCAGCCGTCGTCCGCCATCGTCGCCAGTTGGTCTTCCGTGAGGCGCTCGTCGCGCCCGACGCTCTTGGGAATAACGCCTTCGACGCCAGCGAAGCCGTACTCCTGCATCAGTTCGTAGGCCCGGTAGTGACTGGCGTGGCTGTCGTCGAAAGTGAACAGCACGGAACCCTTCTCGGGCCGCGAAACCGTCCGGAGGTCGTCCACAAGGAACTCGACTGGGTCGTTAGCGTTGGGGTCTACCGGTCTGCCGACGATACGAAGTTCGTCCACCGACGAGAGATCCGCGCCGTCAGGAACCTCCGTGACACCGCAGTTGACGCGCACCCAGCGGTCTTTCGGCCCGAGTATGGTTCGTTTCAACTGCACGACGTGATCGCCGTCGGGCGCGTGGAGTTCGATGGCGATTTTGAAGAAGTCGTGCGTGGTGTGTTTGACCGCTATCGAGAGGTTCGTCCCGCGCAAGTCGGTTCCGGAGAGCGACCGAGCCAGATGGCCTTCCTTCGTCTTTTGGCCCCCTTTCACCAGTGCGCACTGCGAGCCTTCGTAGGCGTCGGTCGACTTCGACAGCGACCCCTGTTCTTTGACTGCCTGCCAGTGGTCGAGGGCTTCGAAATCGTCCGCGACGGTCGCGGGCGCGCCCGACTTCATCTGAGAGTTCGACCCGTCGTTCCTGGTCGATACGCGCTCGGCCAGCGAAGAACAACCGGCGAAACCGACCGTCCCTACGGTGGCAACGAACGCCCGTCGACTCTGTTTCGTCATCCTTGACATTCCGGAGACGGGGGTGGTATATTCTTATGAACTATTTAATACGGAATCGTATTATCCGTTCGAAATACGGATTTATTTCCAATAATTTGTGATCTGCTAGCTAGTCTTTCATTTTCAAGCGAAATGGTTATATAGTTGATTCACTAACTACAGGTTAGTAGGGTTCGACGCCGGTCTGGTATTTCTATCGGTGTCGCCGATTCATCATCATGAGCACGAACATCAACGACCCCGAACAGTCGGCCGTAACGACAACGGAACGAAAGCGGACGACGGCAAGCGAACGCGAAGACGCTGACGAGAACGTTTGCCCCGAATGTGGCGGCACCCTCGTCACTGACGCCGAGCACGCCGAAACCGTCTGTGAGAACTGTGGTCTCGTCGTGGAAGCCGACGCGGTAGACCGCGGCCCTGAGTGGCGCGCCTTCGACGCCGACGAACGCGATTCGAAATCGCGCGTCGGCGCACCGACGACGAAGATGATGCACGACGACGGCTTATCGAGCAACATTGGCTGGCGCGACAAGGACGCCTACGGTCGGTCGCTGAGTCCGCGCCAGCGCCAGACGATGCAACGCCTGCGGACGTGGGACGAGCGATTCCGTACCCGCGACAGCAAGGAGCGCAACCTGAAACAGGCGCTCGGCGAAATCGACCGCA
>CAYNQM010000169.1:0-6573 GCA_964399275.1 uncultured Haladaptatus sp. | reverse complement strand
CGAGATGTGGCGCATCGCGGAAATCGACGAGGAGGAGAGTCGCGTCAACGTCTCGCCCATCGAAGACCCCGGCGGGGAAGTGCCGTCGTGGGTCGGCGAAGAGATTCCGGTTCCGTTCGAGGTCGCCCAAGAAGTCGGCGAAATGCGGGCGGTGGCCGAACCGCAGTTCGAGCGCGGCGCGCCCCGCGAAGGAGTCGCACGCGAGTTCGCGAATCGCTATCCGACAGACCAGCACACCGCCGAATCAGCGCTCGAACAGGCGGACAGACAGGCCGAGGCCGAGACGCCGATTCCGACGGGCGACCGGCTCGTCGTGGAGCACGCCGCCGGGAAAATCGTCGTCAACGCCTGTTTCGGCCACAAGGTCAACGAAACGCTCGGGCGCATGCTCTCGTCGCTCGTCGGCCAGCGCACGGGGTCGTCGGTCGGGATGGAAATCGACCCCTACCGAATCGAGTTGGACGTTCCGACGAAAGTCGATGGGAGGACGGTCGTGGAAGTGCTGGAGGAAACCGATCCCGAACACGTCGGCCCGCTCATCGAACTGTCGCTCAAGCGTTCGGATACCCTGAAATTTACGCTCGCGCAGGTGGCCGCGAAGTTCGGCTCCCTGAACCGCTGGGAGGGGCAGGGACAGGTGTCGATGGGTCGGTTGTTGGGCGCGCTGGAGGACACCCCGATGTACGACGAGGCGGTCCGCGAGGTATTCCACGACGACCTCGAAGTCGGGCAAACCGAGGCGATTCTCCGCGAGATTCAGTCGGGTAACATCGAAGTCGCCACCACGGGTGGCCGAACTCCAGTCGGAAGCGGCGGACGCTCCTCCGGGCGGGAACTGCTCGCGCCCGAGAACGCCGACGCCAGCGTCATCGAGACGGTCAAGGAGCGAATTCGAAACGACCGAATGCTCCTGTTCTGTTTGCACTGTCAGGATTGGCGGCGGAAGACGGCGGTGAAGAAAATAGACGACCAGCCGAAATGCATCCACTGCGGTTCGACGCGAATCGCCGCGCTCAACCCGTGGACCGACGAGGTCATCAAAGCAGTCCGGGCGAACGAGAAGGACGACGAACAGGAGAAGATGACCAGACGCGCCTACAAATCCGCGAATCTCGTCCAGAGCCACGGAAAGCAGGCAATCGTCGCGTTGGCGGCCCGCGGCGTCGGCCCGCAGAACGCCGCCCGAATCATCGCCAAACTGCGCGAGGACGAGGACGATTTCTATCGGGACATTCTTTCCAAGGAACGCCAGTACGCCCGAACGCAGGCGTTTTGGGATTAAATGCGATTGCCAATTCGGTCGTTCACCCACCGAATCGCTCGCCAGCAGAGCCAGATTCCGATAAGAACGAGGGCGGTTTCCGCGCCCGAAAACGTGGAACCGCCGGGGCCGACGAGAGGATGCATGGTCAAGGTATCAAGCTGTTCTGCTATCAACTTTCTCGGAGCAATTCCTCAATCACGGTTTCGGCAGGCCTACCAGCGATTTCGCACACTGATCAACCGCCTGGAATCGCGCAGTCCGACCTTCGATGTCCTGGTGGACTGAAAGGGCGAACGCGCTCCGGGAACCCCGAACCCGCAAGCACTGCAAGGAGCGACCGCAGAGAGCGACTGAAGCGCGCAGCGCGGTTCGCGGGACTGGAGCGCGTGAGGGCTTTCTACGTCACGGTTACTGCCGCAAAACCGAGATACAAAGTACCTCGTTCGAACAATCCTATCCTTCCGCGAGCCAACAATCTAAGCCCTCTCCCAAAAATAAATTCCCATGACACTGCTCCTGACGGGCTACGAACCGTTCGGCGACCACGACGAGAATCCGAGCGCGATGGTCGCCCGCGAACTCGACGGGGAAGAAATCTCGGGCCACGAAATTTCGGGCCACGTTCTCCCGGTCGAGTTCGACAGAACTGCGAACGAGATGCGAAATCTGGTCGAATCCCACGACCCGACCGCAATCGTCGCTACCGGACTCGCGGCGGGACGCGCGGGCATCAGCGTCGAGCGGGTCGGTATCAACGTCAACGACTGCGGGAGTACGCCGGACAACGCCGACGCGGAACCGCGAAACGAACGCATTCGGCCAGACGACAACGCGGGCTACTTCGCCACGCTTCCCGTCGTGTCGGTGGTCGATGAACTGCTCGAACGCGGGATTCCGGCGCACGTCTCGAACACCGCCGGAACCCACCTCTGCAACAACGTCCTCTACTCGACGCGGGCGCATCTGGACGCCGAGGGCCGCGACGTTCCGATGGGGTTCGTCCACCTCCCCTGCACGCCCGACATGGCCGCCGAGCGAGCGCGCGAGGGAGACGGGACGAGCGGTGCCTCGGTCAATCCGAGCCTCTCGCTGGCGATGCAGACCGAGGCGATTCGACGGACGTTTCGGGTGACACTCGCGGACGACTGATTACTCCGCCTCGTACGCCACACTCGTCATCGTTCGTTCGACCGGCGGCGCGTTCTGAATCTTCTCGGCGACGACGTGGGGGAGGTCGTCCGGGTCGTCCAGTTCGATTTGCGCGATAACATCGTGCGCTCCCGTGACGACGTGTGCCGAGGTCACTTCCTCGATTTCGGCGACTTCGCGCGCGGCGTGTAGGACAGAGTTCGATTCGGCGCGGATGTGAACGAATGCGTCAGTCATGATAGCATGGGACGTACCATGGCACGGCCGGTAGCTGTTTCAGCAGAATCGTTCGCCCCGATTAATCGAAGATAGAAGACTTATTCCGATTCGTTACAACCACCGGTTATGAACGGTCGCGCACTCGTAGCGAAAATGCGGGTTCGCGGTCGAAACGCGCTTTCCGGCCGGTTCGGTATCGATACGCGCGCACTCGCCGCCCTTCGGATTTCGCTCGGCATTCTCCTCCTTGCGGATTTGCTCCTTCGTTCGCGCGACCTCGTGGCCCACTACACCGACGCAGGTGTCCTACCGCGCTCGGTTCTCTTCGAGCAGTTCCCCGGATTCGCCCGACTTTCGATTCACGCCCTCTCGGGTGCGGCGTGGGTACAGGTGCTTTTGTTTCTCGCTGCTGGCGCGTTCGCCCTGTCGCTCTTGCTCGGCGATCGGACGACACTTGCAACCCTCGTGTCGCTCGTTCTGTTAGTGTCGTTGCAGGCGCGCAATCCCCTCGTGTTGAACGCGGGAGATTCGGTTCTCCGGCGACTGCTGATTTGGGGACTGTTCTTACCCCTCGGTGAACGCTGGTCGGTCGATTCCCTCCGTGACGAGAGTCTCCGACGACGAGTAGCGAGCGTCGCGTCCGCCGCACTGCTGGTGCAGGTGGTGATAATCTACACCGTGAATGGCCTGCTCAAACTTCGCGGCGACCTGTGGATGCGTGGCGACGCGATTCGGTACGTGTTCAGTTTAGACCAACTGACCGTGCTGTTCGGTGATTATCTGGCTCAGTATCCCACCTTGCTTCGTCTTTTTAGCAAAGTTTGGCTCGTGATGATTCTCTCGTCAGTGCTGTTGCTGGTGCTGACGGGGTGGTCGCGTGCGCTGTTCGCCGCGCTGTTCGCGGCGATGCACTTCGGGATGTTTCTGACGATGAACCTCGGTCTCTTCCCGCTGATTTCGATAGCCGCACTGATTCCGTTCGTACCAAGTATCGTCTGGGACGTGGCGGAAAGACGGTTCTCTTTCGATAGTTCCCGGTTATACAGCTGGCGCAACCGAATCCGCGACGCAGTTCCGAGAACGACTCACTCGGGACTTCCGGCAGCAGCTGAGCGGTGGAAACGGCGAGCCGTTCCTACGGCCGTGACTGGGCTGTTATTGTTTGTCCTCGTCTGGAACGCCGCGTCGCTCGGCTACGCAGACATGCCCGACAGTGCTGAATCGGCGGTAAATCCCGAAGAACGTCGCTGGGACATGTTCGCCCCGGAACCACGGGGGACGGACGGGTGGTACGTGGTTCCGGGACGACTCGAATCCGGGAAGCGAGTCGATGCGCTTCATCGGTCATCAGTTCAGTGGGAGCAACCGCAAGAGATTGCACGGACGTACCCAACCCATCGCTGGCTGGTGTATCTGCTCGACCTACAACAGGCCAGCGACGAGGAACTCGGCCACCAGTTCGCTGGCTACCTGTGTCACGAGTGGAACAGAAATTACCAAAATGAACTGGTCAACATCACGGTCTACTACGTCAAACAATCGACTCGACTCAACGGCCCGGAACCGACCAACAGGGTCGAACTCGTCCAGCACTCGTGCTCATCCAGCGGTGCAGTCAGTTGGAACTCCGCGGAATAGAAGACTTATACTGACCCTGACCGACACTAGGACGTGAACCGGCCGTGATTACCTTCCCCCGCGAACCGCGACCTCACCCGCCGCCAACTGTTCGTCGGCGGAGCGGCCCTCGCTGCGAGAAAAGCGGTCGATAACGCGGTTCTCGGATTCGGCGTCCTCTCGGGAACGAACCTCCGCGAGCAGAACCTCGCTCCAAAAGCGCGGGAGCGATTCGAACCGTCGTCGTAAGCGACGACGGTTTCGGTTCGTCGACTCCGATTCCGCGACGACGAGGTTCACATCGGAGGTGACAGCGAGGAGACGCAGACGCTGTCGCGGTACGCGTCTCCCAGTGAGGCCACCGCGCTCGACTCGGGCGAGACGGAGGCCAGTCTGTGTTGGGACTTCACATGGCGTGCTATCGAGACACTGCATGCGGTTCCGCGCATCGTCAACACCCGCCGGTTCTCGGCGCGAAAGTGGTCGATGCCCGTCACGGGCACGTCTACGTCGGAGTGGCGAGCGTCGTCCGCGAAAACGGAAATCTGGTCATTCCGATGACGTTCGTGGATTACCGAAATTCGACCCTCACCGACGATTTACACCTCAGATGGTTGCTCGGCGAGGAATTGACGGCTTACGACGAACGCCATCGAGTAACGGACATCTACTGGCAACCCTGATCGACATCCGGATGCGGTTATCGAAGATGCGAGAGTACGTCAGTTGGAACACTTTGGCGCTCCGGAGACGCGAAATTTGTGCTTCTTGCGCCCAATGGGACAAACGGTGCACAGCAGAACGAGTTCACGAAGCTCTCGATTCTCGCGCGGACTCCAGCATAATTATTGGATTTCCTATATGATCGAGGGTTTGATAACTGGCCCACAAATTTGAGATGGTCGAATTCCACAGTGAAACTATGACGGACTCCCAAGACGAACTGCTACAGCGATTGAACGAAATGCAGGCAGTTCGTGGCATCGATGACGACACGCGAGCCGTGATCGGAATGCTCTGTGAAACGATTACCACCCTCGACGAGGAAATTAGTGACCTCCAACAGCAGGTCGCGGAAATAGAGGAGAGCATCAACGAATACGAACGCAACGAGAGTGAGAGGGAAAAGCGGTCGTGGTATTCAGAGCGATAGGCCGAGGTGCACGGCGCCTACCGCATCGTCGGTTGCACGAACTCCCGCGCCACGTCGAAGTGACGCTGTTCGATGACGATTTCGTCCGCACGCTCGTTGGCTTCCTCGGGACTCCACTCCTCGGCAGCCTCGCGGATGGCCCGCATGGAGGCGTTTCGGACGAGAGCTTCCAAATCCGCACCCGTGTACCCCTCAAGTTCCTCGGCGAGGCCGTCTAAATCCACGTTCTCCGAGAGGGGTTTGTCGCCCGCGTGAACGTCGAGGATTTTGCGTCGGCCCGCCTCGTCGGGTGACGGAACTTCGATGTGCGACTCGATGCGTCCGGGGCGCAAGAGCGCGGGATCGATGGCGTCCCGGCGGTTCGTCGCCGCGAGGACGACGAGGTTGGGGTTTTCGGTCAAACCGTCGAGTTCGGTCAGCAGTTGGGAGACGACGCGCTCGGTGACTTCGTGCGACTCGCCGCGCTGGGTTGCGAGGGCGTCGATTTCGTCGAAGAAGACGATTGCCGGGGAGGCCTGTCTCGCTCGCTCGAACAGCTCTCGAACCGACTTCTCGCTCTCGCCGACGTACCTGTCGAGCAGTTCCGGCCCGGCGACCGAGACGAAGTTCACGTCGCTTTGGCCCGCCAACGCTCGCGCGAGGAGCGTCTTTCCGGTTCCGGGCGGTCCGTAGAGCAGGACGCCGCTCGGCGGTTCGGTCTTCGTCACCTCGAAGAGGTTAGTGTACGAGAGCGGCCACTCAACCGCCTCGATGAGCGTCTGTTTTGCTTCGTCCAGCCCCCCCACGTCGTCGAAGGATATTTCCGGCGTCTCGGCGACGAACTCGCGCATCGCCGAGGGTTCGACGCTCGCCATCGCGGTGTTGAAGTCCTCGCGCGTGACCTCGACCGAGAGGAGTTCCTCATCGTCGGAACCCGCGTCTCTGGCCCGTCTGAGGGCAGCCATCGCGGCCTCGGTGACGAGCGCGTGAAGGTCTGCACCGACGAATCCATGGGTCGTCGCGGCGAGTCGTTCGACCGACACGTCGTCCGTGAGGGGCATGCCGCGCGTGTGGACTTCGAGGATTTCGCGCCGACCGACTTCGTCCGGGGCACCGATTTCGATTTCGCGGTCGAAGCGGCCGCCGCGGCGGAGCGCCGGGTCGATGGCGTCCACGCGGTTCGTCGCACCGA
>CAYNQM010000168.1:1031-6583 GCA_964399275.1 uncultured Haladaptatus sp. | reverse complement strand
GTGCCACGGGAACGCCAGACTGCAAGCGCGACCATCGCCCAGAAAGCCACCGCGTACGGCTTCGATGGCGTACAGGTCGACGGGATGGACCCGCTCGCCGTCTACAAGGTCACGAAGGAAGCACTGGACAAGGCGAAACACCCGGGCGAGGACGAACTGCGGCCGACGCTCATCGAGGCGGTCCAGTACCGCTTCGGGGCGCACACGACCGCGGACGACCCGTCCGTCTACCGGACCGAGGAGGAAGAAGAGCGCTGGAAAGCCAAGGACCCGATCCCGCGCCTCGAGAAGTTCCTCCGCGCCCGCGGCCTGCTCGATGACGAGAAAGTCGAGGCGATCGAGGAGTCGGTCGAGGACGACCTCGCCGCCGCGATCGACGCGGCGGAGTCGGCCGCCGACCCCGAACCGACGGACATCTTCGACTACGTCTACGCGGACATGCAGAAAGAACTGCGCGAACAACGCGACTACCTCGAAGCCCTGCGCGAGCGCCACGGCGACGAGGAACTCTTGGAGGACTAACAATGAGCGAGATGCAACAGCAGACCGAGACCGAGAATCTCACGCTGGTACAGGCAGTCAGAGATGGCCTTCGCGACGCATTGGCCGACGACGAGGACGTCGTCGTGATGGGCGAAGACGTCGGGAAGAACGGTGGCGTGTTCCGCGCCACGGAAGGACTCTACGAGGAGTTCGGTGACGACCGCGTCATCGACACGCCGCTGGCGGAGTCCGGCATCGTCGGTACTGCAATCGGGATGGCCGCATACGGCCTGAAGCCGGTGCCGGAGATGCAGTTCTCCGGATTCATGTACCCGGCGTTCGACCAAATCGTCTCGCACGCCGCGCGCCTTCGCACGCGCTCGCGGAGTCGGTACACCTGTCCGATGGTCGTTCGCGCGCCGTACGGTGGCGGAATCCGTGCGCCTGAACACCACTCCGAGTCGATGGAGGCGTTCTACACCCACCAGCCCGGTCTTAAGGTCGTCATACCGAGCACGCCCTACGACACGAAGGGACTGCTCACGTCGGCCATCCGCGACCCCGATCCGGTCATCTTCCTCGAACCGAAACTCATCTACCGTGCGTTCCGCGACGAAGTGCCAACGGAATCCTACGAAGTACCGCTGGGCGAGGCCGCAGTGCGCAAAGAGGGGGCCGACATCTCGGTGTTCACGTGGGGTGCGATGACCCGACCGACGATGGAAGCCGCCGAGGAACTCGACGGCGAAATCGACGTGGAAGTCATCGACCTTCGAACAGTGTCGCCGCTCGACGAGGACACCATCATCGAGTCGTTCAAGAAGACCGGACGCGCCGCAGTCGTCCACGAAGCGCCGAAGACGGGCGGTCTGGCCGGAGAAATCGCGGCGACGATTCAGGAAGAAGCGCTGCTGTATCAGGAAGCGCCGGTCGAGCGAATCACTGGCTTCGACACGCCGTTCCCGCTGTACAGTCTCGAAGATTACTACCTGCCCGAACCGACCCGCATCAAGGAGGGCATCCGCGACGCGGTGGACTTCTAACATGGTACGCGAATTCAAACTTCCCGACGTTGGCGAAGGTGTCGCCGAGGGCGAGCTCGTTAGCTGGCTCGTGGAAGAAGGCGACGAGGTCAGCGAAGACCAGCCAGTCGCAGAGGTCGAGACGGACAAAGCAATCGTGGAAGTTCCCTCGCCAGTCAACGGGAGCGTCCGCGAGCTTCGCGCCGAAGAGGGCGAAGTCGTCCCCGTCGGCAACGTCATCATCACCTTCAACGTGGAAGGCGAAGACGACGAAGAGGCCACGGAGAGCGCCGAATCGGAGGAACCGACCGAATCGCAGGAAGAGGTCGCCGAGGAGCCGGAAGTCTCTGACGAGACGGAGGAGACGAAAACACCAGAAGGCCGCGTCTTCGCGGCCCCGAGCGCCCGGCGACTCGCCCGCGAACTCGGCGTCGATATCGGAAGCGTCGAAGGCACCGGGCCGAGTGGCCGCGTGACCGAACACGACGTTCGCACGGTGGCGGAGGGTGCGACTGAAGAAATCACGGACGAGGTCGGAGATGGCGATTCCGATGTGGTCGAACCGGGTGAAGAGATCAATGTCCAGCCAGTAAACGAGGGGGCGAGTGCTAGCGGCCCAGCAATCGAGACGACTGAGCCCGCAGACCGCGACCGAACGCTGGCCGCGCCAGCGACGCGCCGACTCGCCGACGAGCAGGGCGTCAACCTGAACGCCGTGCCCGCCACCGAAGAGCGCGATGGCGAGGCGTTCGTCACGCCCGAAGCGGTGATGGAGTACACCGAGGCACAACAGCAAGCACAGGCCGCCGACGCCGCCGCAGTCGCGTCGGGCGAAACCGGCCCGCGCGAAGAGCGGATTCCGTATCGCGGTATTCGGCGCACCATCGGCAAGCAGATGCAGAACTCGAAGTTCACCGCGCCGCACGTTACCCACCACGATTCCATCGACGTGACGGAACTGGTGGAGACGCGCTCCGAGTTGAAGGAACTCGCCGAGGAACGCGGTATCAAGTTGACCTACATGCCGTTCGTGCTGAAGGCAATCGTGGCGGCACTGAAGGATTACCCGTACCTCAACGCCTCGCTGGACGAGGAGAACGAGGAAATCGTCCTCAAAAACTACTACAACATCGGCATCGCGGTGGCGACCGACGACGGCCTGATGGTGCCCGTCATCAAGAACGTCGACCAGAAGGACATGCTCCAGATTTCCTCGGAGATGAATGAACTGGTCGAGAAAGCCCGCGACCGCACCATCTCCCGCGAGGAGATGCAGGATGGCACATTTACCATCACGAACTTCGGTGCAATCGGCGGCGAGTACGCGACGCCGATTATCAACCACCCCGAGGTCGGCATCCTCGGACTCGGCGAACTGAAAAAGCGCCCAGTCGTCGTGGACGACGACGTCGAAGCGCGCCACACGCTACCGATTTCGATGTCCATCGACCACCGCATCATCGACGGCGCGGTCGTGGCATCGTTCGCAAATCAGGTGCTCGAATACCTGCACAACCCGCGACTGCTCCTGCTGGAGTAGTCGTCTGATTCGATTTTTACAGCGCGCGACGCGGATTGCTATCAAGGTATAAGAACGTCCTCGTCCTGTGTTGGCGCATGCGATTCCAGTTGACGGAACGTCAACGTGCACTCCGCGACGAGGTTCGAGAGCTTGCCCAATCGGAAATTCGGCCACAGGCTATCGAACTCGACCAGAACGAAGCGTATCCACGAGAGATTTTCTCCGAGATCGGCGAGCGAGGGTACGCTGGCATCACGCTCTCCGAAGCGTGGGGCGGGCGAGGGGATGGCCTAGTCGAACTCGCCATTCTCACCGAGGAACTCTCGGCAGTCATGATGACCGTCGCAAGTGCGCTCGCGCTCAATCTCGGCGTTGCCACCGTCATCGAACAGTTCGGCACGGACGAACAGAAAGAGACGTATCTCCCCGAAATGGCGTCCTACGAGAGAGTCGGGGCGCTCGGACTCAGCGAGGCAGACGCGGGGTCGAACAAGTTGGAGATGGAGACGACCGCTCGCAGGGAGGGAAACGAGTGGGTTATCGACGGCCACAAGCAGTGGGTGACGAACTTCGACCACGCCGACTTCGTGCTGACCTACGCCAAGACGGGGGCGGACGCCGACGCACCACACGACATCAGCGCCTTCGTCGTTCCGACCAGCGCGTTCGAAGTGGACGAAGTCTGGGACACGCTCGGCGCGCGAAGCGTCAAATCGCCGCGCGTGCTCCTCGAAGACGTTCGCGTTCCGGCCGAAAATATGGTCGGCGAGGAAGGCGAGGCATATCGCCAACGCAGTCGACTGCACAACGGCGTGAACGTCCCCGCTCGGGGCGTCGGCATCGCTCGTGCCGCACTGACGGACACCGTGGCGTACACCGACGAGCGCGAGCAGTTCGACCAATCAATCGGCGACTTTCAGGGAGTCCGCTGGAACGTGGCGAAGATGGCTCAGCGCGTCGATGCCGCCCGTCTGCTGACACTTCGGGCGGCGGACAGGGCAGACCGGGGAGAGGACGTGAGCCGTGAATTTGCGATGGCGAAGGTGTACGCGACCGAGGCGGCCGTCGAGAACGCCAACGACGCCATGCAACTCCACGGTGGAAAAGGATACACGACGAACCACCACGTGGAGCGATATCTCCGCGACGCGCGACTGTTGACCATCGCTGGCGGCCCGAACGAACTTCATCGGAACGCGCTCGCCGACGCGGTGTACGGTGGCTGAGTCAGAGATTTTGATTTTTGATTCGGGGAGTTACGACTCTCGCTCGTGTTCGAACGCGATTCCAGTGGCAAAGCCGAAAATCGCGAGTCCGTAGCCGAGCACCATCACGGCGAAGTTCGGCGACGGTTCGACGCCGTTCAGGAGACTCAAACAACCGAACGCCGAGACGCCAGCGAACACGCCGCTCGCCCACTTTGGACCGTCGGTGCTCCGGAAAATCGAACCGTATCGAAGCACGACTGCGGTTCCGATGACGTACACCTGTGCGATGCCGACGAGGAGAATTGCCGACTCGGACGTCTGCGGTTGGAAGTACGCCACGCTGGCGGTGACGACGGCACCGACGACGAGCGCGATGGCGTACCGGAGATTGCGGTTCATACCGGAGGTTACTGTAAACGGAACATAATTTTTCCCTCGGTATTAGCAGACCGCGCACAAAATCGTGGCGGTTGCCAACACGCGTCCAGTTGCTGGTTCGTAATCCACCTGATTTTTTACCCGGTAGCGCATCCGTCTACCTAATGGTCGTCGGAGACATCTCGACTGGAACAGACGTGCTGGTCGTCGGCGCAGGACCGGGCGGCTACGTCGCCGCCATCCGTGCCGGTCAACTGGGTCTGGACGTAACGCTCGTCGAAAAGGACGCCTACGGCGGAACCTGCCTGAACTACGGCTGTATCCCGTCGAAGGCGATGATTACGGCGTCGGACTTGGCCCACGAAGCGAGTAACGCCGAGGAGATGGGCATCTACACGAAACTCGACGTGAACTTCGGCGAGATGGTCGAGTGGAAAGACGGCGTCGTCTCGCAGTTGACCGGCGGCGTCGAAAAGCTCTGCAAGGCGAACGGCGTCTCGCTGATGGAAGGCCGCGCCGAGTTCGCGGACGACAAGTCGGTTCGCGTCGTCCACGGCGGCGAGGGTCAGGGTTCGGAAACCGTCGAGTTCGAAAACGCCATTATTTCGACCGGAAGCCGAGCAATCGAGGTTCCCGGCTTCGAGTTCGACGGCGAGCACATCCTCAGTTCCCGGCAGGCGCTCGCGCTGGACGACGTTCCCGAGAGCATCGTCATCGTCGGCGCGGGCTACATCGGAATGGAACTGGCTGGCGTCTTCGCCAAACTCGGCTCCGACGTAACGGTCGTCGAAATGCTCGATTCCGTACTTCCGGGCTACGAGGACGACCTCGCGCGACCGGTCAAGAAGAAGGCCGACGAGTTAGGAATCGACTTCCACTTCGGACAGGCCGCGAAGGAGTGGGAGGAGTCGGGCCGAGGAATCACCGTCATGACCGAGG
>CAYNQM010000168.1:0-1021 GCA_964399275.1 uncultured Haladaptatus sp. | reverse complement strand
GTCACCGAGTTCGGCGCCGAGAAGGCGCTTGTAGCGGTCGGTCGCCAACCCGTCTCCGACACCCTCGAACTCGAAAACGCGGGCATCGAGACGGACGAGAAGGGATTCATCCCGACGGACGACCGCGCTCGAACCGAGCAGGAACACATCTTCGCCATCGGCGACGTGGCGGGCGAACCCATGCTCGCACACAAAGCGAGCAAAGAAGGACAGGTCGCCGCGGAAGTCATCGCAGGCGAACCCTCGGCCCTTGATTATCAGGCCATGCCCGCTGCGGTGTTCACCGACCCCGAAATCGGCACGGTCGGACTGACCGAGGAGGAAGCCGAATCGCAGGGCTTCGAACCGGTCGTCGGTAAGTTCCCGTTCCAAGCCAGCGGTCGCGCGCTCACCACGGGGCACGCCGAAGGATTCGTCCGCATCGTCGCCGACGAACCGAGCGGGTTCGTCCTCGGCGCGCAAATCGTCGGGCCGGAAGCCTCCGAACTGATTGCTGAGTTGGGACTGGCAATCGAGATGGGCGCGACGCTGGAAGACGTTGCCGCCACGGTTCACACCCACCCGACGCTCTCGGAGGCCGTGATGGAGTGTGCCGAGAACGCGCTGGGGCACGCGATTCACACGCTGAATCGGTAATCGCGTCGTTCCGAACGAATTCGGACGAGAGAACTTACAACTTTTTCAAAGTTTTTTACTCCCACAGAGGGAAGGCAACCCCTCCGTTTCAACTGGAGAATAGGGCGACAGAGACGAGCTACCCCGAAAAATCGTTAGGAGAATTTGCGAACCGTCACGTCCAGCGTGTCCAAATCCACGATGGGCGCGAATCCGGCGTCGGGGTCGATGTTCACGCTCTTCTGGAAGTCGGTCTGGGCCTGCCAGCATCCGGAGTTCATGGCGAGCACGTTGTGGTACTTGCCGAAGCCGAGTTTGTGAACGTGGCCGGTGTGGAAGATGTCCGGCACTTCGTCGATGACGAGGTAATCTTTCTCTTCGGGCGCAACTCGGGTGTGACCCCCGT
>CAYNQM010000167.1:0-6595 GCA_964399275.1 uncultured Haladaptatus sp. | reverse complement strand
CACGAGCAGTTCGGGGTCGGCCAGAATCGTCCGCGCGATGGAGACGCGCTGGCGCTGGCCACCCGAGAGTTTCACCCCGCGCTCGCCGACGTGGGTATCGTAGCCCTCCGGCAGGTTCGTGACGAACTCGTGGGCTTCGGCGGCTTTCGCGGCCTGCTCGATTTCTTCGTCCGGCGCGTCGAAACTGCCGTAGGCGATGTTCTCCCGCACCGTCCCGTCGAACAGGAACGTATCCTGCCCGACGTAGCCGATGTGTTCGCGCAGACTCTCGACTTGCAGGTCGCGCACGTCGGTTCCATCGACCCGGATTTCGCCGCCCGTCACGTCGTAGAGGCGTGGAAGGAGTTTGCAAATCGTGGACTTTCCGGCCCCGGTCGGCCCGACGAGACCGACGGTTTCGCCGGGGTCGGCGGTGAAGGTCACGTCCGAAAGCACCGCTTCGCCCTCGTCGTAGGCGAAATCCACGCGGTCGTACTCGACTTTCCCCTCGACCGAATCGAGTTCGACGGCGTCCGGACGATTTTGGATGGCGGGCGGAATCGACATCAGGCCGAAGATTCGGCGAGTCGAGGCTTTCGCGTCCTCGTACCGATCCACGACTTCGCTCATCTGGGTGAGGGGTTCGACCATGCGCTGGGTCAGCAGGAGGAACGTGACCAGTTCACCGACTTCGAGTTTACCGGAGAAGCCGAGCGGCGGTTCGACGAGCAACCAGATTCCACCGACGAGGACAGTAGCAACGAAGGCGACGGAGGTGAGCAGTTGCATTCCGGGGCGGTAGATGAAGTTCATCCGGAGTGCCCGCCAGTCGCGTTGGAAATACTCGTAGGAGGCTTTTCTGACTCTTTCGTCCTCGTGTTCCTCAGTTCCGGCGGTTTTGATGACCTCGACCCCGGCGAGGTTGTTTTCCAGCCGCGTGTTCAAATCGCCGACCGACGAACGAATGTCGGCGTAGAACGCTTCGATGCGCCGCATGAACCACCACGTGAACAGCGCCGCGACGGGGATGACCGAGAGCGTAACGAGCGCCAGTTCGGCGTTCATCGAAAAGAGGATCCACCCGATACGATGATGAGGACGAACAGGTGGCCGTCCGCACCTCGTGTTTCACGCGGTGGGAGAACAGATTCAGGGTCGACGAACGTGCGAAGTTACAGACAGCGGCGAGCACCATCGACGCACCCATGAGTTCGATGGAGAACCAAAACTGTCCCATCGTCGTCTCCGGAATCCACGCGTCTGGCACGAGCGGGAGCGAGAAGGGGCGGTCTTCGTTGAACACGGCGTCCACCATGATGCCGAGCACTACGGGTGGAACCAGCGCGAGAAATCTGGCCATGATGCTCGTCAGCAGACCGATGACGAACCAGTGGAGGTGGTCGTCGCCGTACTCAGTAAAGAGCCGATACATCGGCCGCTCCACCGACTCACCCAACTCGTCCGGATCTACCTCGTCCTCACTCATCGTCTCCCTCGCCGTTCATTTTCGTCCTCGTTCATTTCGTAGACCGTTCAGAAGGATTGATAAAGGCACTTGGATGTCGGCAGAGTGGACGACAGAACGGAAGGCATAGTGTTCGCCGGGCGAGAGGGGAGAGCGATGTCGTGGAAGGTTCTCGTCGTCGCCGGACTGTTCGAGGTCGCGTGGGCCATCGGACTGGAGTACTCGGACGGCTTCTCGAAATTCTGGCCCTCTGCTGGCACCGTCGTCGCCCTCGCCGTCAGCATGGTGCTGTTGGCGAAGGCCCTCGAAACCCTCCCCGTCGGCACGGCCTACGCGGTCTGGACGGGCATCGGCGCGGTCGGCACCGCGACGCTCGGCATTGTACTGTTCGACGAACCCGCCGAGTTGGTTCGGGTCGCCTTCATCGGCCTCATCGTCGTCGGCATCGTCGGTTTGCACGTTTCGTCGGGTGGACACTGAAACGAATCGAGGGCGGTCGTTTTTCCTGCCGAATCGGAGAAGAACAGACAATCTCGGCGCGCGCTGGCGTGGCGTCGAGGACTCTTCGTCCGAGACGCCAGCGGCGAAGCCGCGCGAGGGATGACCAGAGCGAGCGACAGCGAGTGGCGGGAATCGGTTGGGGAGGGTGTGGCTGTTGCGGTGCGGTGGCGGTTGCGGTATTTGGAGTCGGTATCAGCTAGCGTCCTCTAAATTACGTTTTTTCTACTGTGATGCTAGCTGATGCCGACTCCTAATCACCGCACCTCTCCCTCCCCAGCCTCCTCTATCGCTTCGGACGAGCGAACCTCGTCCGAGTTGGTTACGAACCATCTTCGTCACATCCCGAAAAATCGAAGATTTTCGAGGATCTCGTTCGCTCCCGTTGGTCGCTCACGAGAACATCGCTCAGTCGTCCACTGTCAGAGGCGAGCTCTGACGAGCCATTCGTTCGCTTCGTCGTCGCTCACGAAGACCTCGCACGAGTCGCTTGTGCTCCCGCGCGCCGGAGTGAAAACGATGCAGTTCGTTAGTCCATTTCGTCGATGAAACTCGGATGCGGAACGGGCGTTTCGTCTTCCCACTCTTCGACGTACTTCCGAAGGCGGTCGTGCGCCTGCCGCGCCCGGCGCTGGCGTTCGTCCTCGGAAATCTCCTCACAGCCGACCGGAACCTCGCGGTCGCGGTTGGTGAAATAACTCTCCGGTGCGACCCAGTCGTGGTAGAAATCGGGGTCTGCGTCGTGGACAATTGTGAGTCCGACCTGCGACCCGTGGCCCGCCGAGACGATGGCTTGGTGATACTGCTCCGCGAGTCGCCCGGCGACGTAAAGTCCGTCGAGGTCGGTTCGACCCGTGTCGTCCGTCGAAACGAACTGCTTGCTCCCCGACTGCTCGAAATCGAGACCGAGTCCGTCGAGGTACGAGGAGTCTGACCACGACGCCGCGACGACGCGCTCCGCGTCGATGGTCTCCGCGTCGGTTTCGACCGAGAATCCGCCCTCGTCGGCGCGAGTCACGTCCGAAACCTTGGCGTCGAGGCGCGCGCATCCAGCGCGTTCGGCCTGCTCTTCGAGCATGAGGCAGAACAAGCGCGAGTCGATTCCGGCGGGGAAGCCGGGGAAGTTCTCCAGAATCGCGTTTCGGTGGAGGATCGAAACTCCGTCGTTGACGACCAGCGTGTCGAGGTCTGCACGGGCGGTGAAGAGGCCTGTCGAGAGACCCGCGACGCCACCGCCGACGATTACGACGTCGTAGCGTGTCATGCGCAAAGGTAGTGAGCGGGGTGGCATAAACAGATGGAAAACTGTCGGTATCGGCGATGGTTCGAGAAAAACCAGTCGTTCGCGGTTTACGAATCGTCTTCGTCGGGACGAACGTCGGCATCGCTCTTGGACGGCCCTGCGGCCTCGGACGGTTCCGCCGCCGAGGGCGAGTCGTTCGTCTCCTCGGTGATAGAGCCAGTCGAACCGCTGGCGTCCGACCCTGCCGCCGCGGCGTGTTCGCTCTCCTCGTTCGGGTCGATGTCGTGGGCGTCCTTCAAGTGTTCATTCAACTGCTCCTTTTGGTCGAACGATTCGTCGCACTCCGGACACGCGAACTCTTCGTTTGATTCTGCCATGTGACTTTGTTTTCGCGGAAGCATTGAAAGGGTTCTACTGGCAAATGCAACCTCCCGTTCGTTCCTCCCCCTTCTGTTCGCCGGAATGTTTACTTTCAGCCACGCAAAACCGAAAGGCGTGGATAGCGTCGAAATCAGCACCGTCGTCTACGTGCCGCCGGAGGAGGCCTACGAGTTCCTCATCGACTTTCCGGGCTACGCCAACTACTCGAAGCATCTCACCGGCGTCACGCGCCAAGGCGAGGGTGGGCCGGGCACGGAGTACGACATCCATCTCAAGTGGTGGAAGATTCAGTACACAGTCCGCTCCGAAGTCACCGAACTCGACCCGCCGGAGCGCATCGAATGGAAGATAATCAAGGACATCCACGCCCACGGCCACTGGCGAGTCGAGGAAGTTCCCGAAGAAGCCCCTGAGGGGAAAGAAACCGCCTCGCGGGTGTGGCTCTCCATCAACTTCGACGCGGATTCGGCGGATTCGGGTATGCTCGACTTGCCGCGGTTCGTCTCGCTGGGGTGGGTCGTGAACAAGGTAAAACCGCTCGTGCTGAAGGAAGCCGAAACCGTCGTAGAGCGAATCGTCGCAGATTTGGAAGGTGAACCGCGCGACGTAAACCTCGAAGTTCACGACAAGCCGGATTCCGTCTGACTTTCGATTCCCTCTCCTCGACACCCTGCATTCGTCTCACTCGACTTGTACCAACAGCACGCCCCCGAGCACCAGCCCGCCGCCGCCGACCGTCACGAGGGTAATTGGCTCGTAGAGGATGGCTGCCCCGAGAAGGAGCGTCACCACGGGTTCGACTGTGCTGACGATGCTCGCCCGACTCGCGCCGATTCTGTCGATTCCGGCGAAAAACGTGAAGATGGGAATCGCGGTGGCGAGCACGGCGATTGTGACGACGATGCTCCACGCCGAAATCGTGCCGGGAACCGAGAGTGTGCCAGCGGCCGACCCGAACACGAAGTAGGCGCAGGCCGCCGCCGGAAGGACGTGCGCGGTGAGTTGGTCGGCGGGAACGGTGTCCAGCGCGACGCGACTGAGAGTGATGTAGCTCGCGTACACCACGGCGGCCCCGAGGACGACGATGATTCCGCGCGGGTCGGCACCGGCCGGGTCGCCGCCCGTGATGAGCGCGACGCCAGTGAGTGCGAGGACGAGGGCGGACGCAGTCTGACGCGTCACGCGCTCGTCGAGGACGAGCGCCGAGAGAACGACGACAAAGACGGGGTAGGTGTAGAGCAGGATGCCGACCAATCCGGCGCTCATGAACGACAGGCCCCAGAAGTACAGTCCGCTCATCAGGGCGTAGCCGAACGCGCCCAGACCGAGACTGACGAACAGGTCGCGCCCCGAAAAGCGGCGGAGTCGCCCGCGAACCGCGAGACCTGCCCAGACGAGCGCACTGGCGAGCAGAAATCGGAAAAAGAGAACCGTCGGTATCGACAGCCCAGCCTCCGCCGCGAGTTTGCCCAAGATACCGAGGGTACCGAAGCCGATGGCGGAGACGACGACCAACAGGATTCCGACTCTGTCGCTCATTCGTCCGGGGTTCGGAGTTCGTCGGTAAAATCGATTCGCAATCGGTACTCGAACTATCGCCCGAACTCACTCGAAATACACCAGCATCGCGGTCGCAAACCGCTCGAATCCGAGTCCTTCGGCCAGTGCCACCGACCACGGCCACGCGTCTACGGTGCGGTACTGCGGAACCAGTCCCGCTGTGAGTGCGTGCTCGGTCATCCGGGAGACGACTGCGCGACCGTTCCCGTCGCCGCGGTGGTCGTCGGGATGGGCGACGACCGCGACGTGTGCGATGAAGTCGTCCCAGACTTCGTAGCCCGAGAGGGCCACGAGGTCGTCGCCTTGGAACAGTCCAACCGTCTCGCCTGGAGTAAACGGCGTTCCGCCGTTCGACCACTCTTCCTCGGGAATCGTCGCCCGAAAGCGGTCATATGCCGGTTCGTCCCCGACTGTCAGTAGTCGAGCGTCGGATGGAAGTGGGTCGAACGATTCGTCATCCGTATATCCGTAAAACGTGGGGCCGAGCACTGCCGCCACCGTCCCGAACTGCGCGAACCACGTCCGAACTGATTGGGAATTCGTACAATCGAGGGACTTGAGGGCTGTTGCTCGCTGACGCAGTTCGTCAGCGAGCGATTCGGGAGCGCCGACGACGAGCGAGTCGCCACTGCGAAACAACTGGACACCGCCCTCCTCCGCGACGCCGACGGACACCCCCGAACTGTCGAAGGCGGTTTTCTCGACGCCGAGGCGATGCGACCAGTAGTCTCGGAGTGTGGTGCGGGTTCGGGAGGACAGAGTCATGCACGTCGATAGCTCTCGTAGTGAAACATTGTTTCGGATGGCGAGAAAACCAAGTCGGTATCTTAGGTCAGACTTCGTCCGTCGAGTTCGCTCGCGCCGTAATCGATGTTCATCAGGTCGAGGATGGTCGGCGCGATGTCGAGCAGATCGACGTCCTCCGGAATCGTCACTTCGGGGTCGTCAACGAACAGTGAGGCGTTGTCGAAGCTGTGCATCCCGTTTCGCGGGCCGAGGCCGAATACGTCGTCGTGACCCTTGAATCCGGCTTTGAGGTCGAAGCCGTAGTTCGGGATGGCGACGAGGTCGGGGGCGATGTCCTCGTGGTCGCCTCGGAAGGCGTCTTCCTTCTCGACGACTTGGGCGCAGACTTTCTTTCCGTTCGGCCCTTCGAGATTTTCGAGGCTCTCTTTGAGTTCGGTGCGCTTTGCCTCGTACTCGTCCTCGGGGACGCTTCCGCGCGGTTCGCGCCCTTCGAGGTTGATGTAGAACCGGCCGGGGATGAGCGAGTAGGCGACGGTGTCGTCGGCGATGTCGCCGAGTTCCTCGTGGTCGTCGTCCTCGTAGGAGAGCCACCCCTCGTTTTCGAGCCACTGATTGAAGTGAACTTCGTGGTCAAGGCTGGTGAACCCGTGGTCGCTGGCGACGACCATCGTCACGTCGTCCGCGAGTGCGTCGCGGAGTTTGCCGAGGTACTCGTCCACCTT
>CAYNQM010000166.1:0-6617 GCA_964399275.1 uncultured Haladaptatus sp. | reverse complement strand
CCGATTCGGTCGGCAGGTGGGACGGCACAGGCGCTTTCCGTGCTCGTCGCCGACTACACTCGCGCACTGATTGGACTGGACGAGTACAAAGCCCGCGACGACGAGATAGAACGCTACGCCGAGGAAATCAACCTCTACGACTCCGAAACCGGTCTGCAGTACTCGCCGAAGGACAAAGAATCGAAGTTCATCGCGAAAAACATGCCCGTCATGCTGGACGGCGAGGCGACGGGCGATGAGGAAGTTTCGGGCTTCCGCGACTTGGAGCGAGTCGATACCAACAGCGCTCGGGGTGGTATGTGTCTCGTTCTCGCGGAGGGAATCGCGCTCAAAGCGCCCAAAATTCAGCGATACACCCGGAATTTGGACGAAATCGACTGGCCGTGGCTCCAAGACCTCATCGACGGAACCATCGGCAAGGACGACAGCCCGGACGAGAGCGAGGAGTTGGAAGCCGCCGAAGGCGAGGAAATCGAGGAGACGGCGGAATCCGAGGCAGAAGCGGACGACGAAGTGACCGGGCCGAATCGCGTCGAACCCGCGATGAAGTTCCTCCGCGACCTCATCGCCGGGCGACCCGTCTTTACGCATCCGTGCCAACCCGGCGGATTCAGACTTCGGTACGGTAGAGCGCGAAACCACGGGTTCGCAACCGCTGGCGTCCACCCGGCGACGATGCACCTCGTAGATGACTTCCTCGCGACCGGAACCCAAATCAAGACCGAACGCCCAGGAAAAGCGGCGGGCGTCATTCCGGTGGACTCCATCGAAGGGCCGACGGTTCGACTCGCGAACGGCGACGTGCGCCGAATCGACGACATCGAGGAAGCCCTCGAAGTGAGAAACGGCGTCGAACGAATCCTCGACCTCGGCGAGTACCTCGTCAACTACGGCGAGTTCGTGGAGAACAACCATCCACTCGCACCCGCCTCCTACACGTTCGAATGGTGGGTACAGGACTTCGAACACGCGGGAGCGGACGTGCAGGCTATGCGCGACAATCCGCACGTTGACCTCGCAGACCCGTCCGTCGAGGAAGCAATGGATTGGGCAGTCGAGTACGACGCACCACTTCATCCAAAGTTCACCTACCTCTGGCACGACATCTCAGTTGCCGAATTCGAGACGCTGGCCGACACCGTGGAAGCGGGCGAAATTCAGGACGGAGGACTCGTCATCGAGAACGCAGAGAACGTTCGGAGCGCGCTGGAAACACTGCTCGTGGAACACTGGCAGGGGGAGAAAATCGAAATTTCGGAGTGGAAACCGCTCGTTCGCTCGCTCGGATTCGACGACGACCTGAATCGGACGTGGGACGACCTCTCGGAGAAGGCGCGCAAGTGGGGCGAGGAGGAAGACGGCGACAACGCCGTCGAGGCGGTGAACGAAGTCGCCCCCTTCCGCATCCGGGAGCGTGCGCCGACGCGAATCGGAAACCGAATGGGCCGCCCCGAAAAGTCCGAGAAGCGCGACCTCAGCCCCGCAGTTCACACGTTGTTCCCCCTCGGAGAGACAGGTGGCGACCAGCGCGACGTGGTGAAAGCCGCCAAACACACCGAAGGAATGTCCGGAAAGCGCGGCGAGATAGAGGTTCAAATCGGTCGGCGCGAGTGCGAAGACTGTGGCAACCTCACGTTCAAATGTCGCTGTTCCGACTGCGGCGGCAACACTTACCCGGACTACGAATGCCCCGACTGCGGGACGACGGTCGAACCCGACCAGTCCGGACGTGCGGAATGTCCGCGCTGTGAAATTCCCGCCACGAGCGTCGAACGACGGAAAGTCGATTTGAACGACGAGTTCCGAACCGCAATGGAGTCCGTCGGCGAGCGCGAGAACGTATTCGACACACTGAAAGGCGTCAAAGGACTCACCTCGTCGAACAAGACACCCGAACCCATCGAGAAGGGGATTCTCCGCGCGAAACACGGCGTCAGTTCGTTCAAGGACGGGACGGTCCGCTACGACATGACCGACCTCCCCGTCACCGCGGTTCGCGCCGGGGAACTCGACGTGAGCGCTGACCAACTCCGCGCCCTCGGCTATGAGAAAGACATCCACGGCGAACCGCTCCGCCACGACGACCAACTGGTCGAACTTCGCGTGCAGGACATCGTCCTCTCCGATGGCGCGGCGGAACACTTGCTGAAAACCGCCGACTTCGTGGACAACCTCCTCACCGACTACTACGGTCTCGACCCGTTCTACGAGTTGGACGAACGCGAGGAACTGGTCGGCGAACTCGTCTTCGGGATGGCACCCCACACCTCCGCCGCAGTCGTCGGGCGAATTATCGGCTTTACGAGCGCGGCGGTCGGGTACGCGCATCCGTACTTCCACGCGGCGAAACGACGGAACTGTTTCCACCCAGAGACCAAGGTTTGGTATCGAGACGAGAGCGAAAACTGGCGGTACGACGAGATTCAGCAGTTGGTCGAGGAGCGACTGGAGAATCCGAGAGAAGACGATTTCGGCGCGCTTGTCGAGGAACTGGAGAGTGAAGTTCTGGTTCCCTCGATAGATGAAAATGGCAATGTCGTTCGAAAGCCAATCGAAGCAGTTTCCAAGCATCCTGCGTCGAACCATCTGGTCGAAATCGAGACGCGAAGTGGGCGAGAAATTACCGTGACGCCAGACCACTCGATGCTCCAGTGGCGCGGAAACAGAGTGGAAGAAATCGAAGCGCGAGAGTTGGAAGTCGGTATGTCAGTGCCCAGTTTCCTCGGAAAACCGGGCACCGACTTCTCGGAAATCAGAGCAAATTCGGGAGCGGTCGCGGATGGCGGTTCCTTCGAACGTGACGAAGTAACCCGGGTCGAAACCGTGCAGTCCGACGTTTCACACACCTACTGCGTCACTGTCGCAGATACGCACAACCTCGTCGCAAATGAAATTGCGACGAAGCAGTGCGACGGCGACGAAGACTGCGTAATGCTCCTCATGGACGGCCTGCTCAACTTCTCGAAGGAGTTCCTGCCGGACAAGCGCGGGGGGCAGATGGACGCCCCGCTGGTGATGTCCTCGCGCATCGACCCTTCGGAAATCGACGACGAGGCGCACAACATGGACATCGTGGAGCAGTACCCCCGCGAGTTCTACGAGGCCACACTGGAGATGGCCGACCCCGAGGACGTGGACATCACCATCGCGGAGGACTACCTCGGCACGGACGAAGAGTACACCAACTTCCGGCACACCCACGACACGTCGAACATCGCTCTCGGGCCCGACCTCTCGGCGTACAAGACGCTCGGGTCGATGATGGACAAGATGAACGCGCAGTTGGAACTGGCGCGGAAGACGCGGGCCGTGCAACAGACCGACGTGGCGGAGCGCGTCATCGAGGGGCACTTCCTGCCCGACCTCATCGGAAATCTCCGCGCCTTCTCGCGGCAGGAAACGCGCTGTCTGGACTGCGGGATAAAATACCGCAGAATGCCGCTTACGGGAGAGTGCCGGGAGTGTGGCGGTCGGGTGAACCTGACGGTTCATCAGGGGTCGGTGAACAAGTACATGGACACCGCGATTCAGGTCGCCGAGGAGTACGACTGCCGTGAGTACACGAAACAGCGACTCCGGATTTTGGACAGGTCGCTGGAAAGCGTGTTCGAGAACGACAAGAACAAACAGTCTGGAATTGCGGACTTCATGTGATTTTCTGCGAGCGAACGCAGTGAGCGAGCAGGACGTTTTTGGTGCAGATTTTTGCGAGGAGCGGTACTTACAGCGAACGAGGCGCGAAGCGTCTCGTGAGCGAGGATACCCGACGAAGTAAAAAGGTGCGTGCAGAACGACAAGAACAAACAGTCTGGAATTGCGGACTTCATGTGATTTTCTGCGAGCGAACGCAGTGAGCGGGACGTTTCGATCAGCTCGCTCGCGCCTGTCCTGATCGCGAGTAGCGCGATTCGGCGATAGCAAAGATGAGCGTGCTGGTCAGGGCCAACAGCGTACCGGCGGTTAGCATGCCCGCGAGGAACTCCAGCGAGACGCGACTGAGGAAGTACGCGCTCACGGCGTACAGCACGCCACCGATGGAGATGACGTAGAACGGCGCGTTCAGGTAGCGCCATTCGAACTCGTCGGCGAGGTACTCGTCCGTGATTTGGCCGAGACTGGAGGTGATGCCCGCCGCCGAAATCCACACCACGGCACCGTAGACCAGCGACGCGAGCACCCGAAGCACGCCGAGGTCGGCACCGCCGCGCTCCGCCCGAACCGTTTCGAGGGTCTCGACGCCGCTGACGCCGCCGATGACGAGCAAGGCCGCGGCCACGACGTAGGTGATAAGCGTCACGCGACCGGAGTAGAGGCTGTTTCTGGCTTTTCTGGCGACGTGGTCAACCACTCGTTCGAGACCGAGTCCGCGGAAGAGGACGTACAAGCCGAGGAAGGCGGACGTACCGCCGAGGACGACCGCACCCGGCATTCCGTTTTTATCCGCGAGGAGCGCAAGCGGATAGATGAGCAGGAGGATGCCGAGCGGAACCAGAATCGTCCCGCGGGTCTCGGGGTCGTTCAACACCTGCTTGATGGTGTAGTACATCGACTCCAAATCTTGGGCCTGTCGGACGACCACTCGCCGGACGCCATCGACGGGGATGCGCGAGCGAATGACCGGGACGACGCTCTCGTCCTGCGCGCCGTCGGTGACGATGACGGTCGTAATTTCCTCGCTCGTGCTGATGCTCGCCAGTACGGTATCGACCTCTTCGCCAACTTCGCGGTTAGCACTGATGTCGCTACCCTCGTTTCCGGTGACGACGGCGACTTCGACGCTCTCCTCGGCGTCGATTCGGTCGTAGAGGTGGACGCCCTCGAACATGACGTTCACGTCGCTGTCCTCGGGGTCTGCGGTGGCGAGCGCGACGGCGGCGGCCTCGACCTCGTCGCGACCGATAACCGGGGTTTGGAAGTCGGTTTTTCGGCCAAGGTCGTCGTCGAGGTCTACACACAGCACCAACAGCATTGACCGCTGGTACGCGGGGCACGTTTAACTGTTTTCGGGAGAAACGAGATGAACCACATCTCGAAATACGAACGGAGAGGAACGACCCGGGAGAAGCGAGGTGATTTGTTACCTCGGAATAGCGGGGAGGCATGACCCGCGAAAGCGAGATGTAGTCCATCTCGAAATACGAGCAGAGAGAATTGTCCACTCCTTCGAACGTTGAACGGTTCAAACCGTCGTAAACGATAGGAAGAGAGTTGCTCGCGCGACATTAGGTCGCGTATAATTATAGCCCGATGCGCGAGTCCCACGACCATGACCCAGACACCGACGCGCCGCCGCCTTCTGCAAGCGGTCGGGGTTGCCACGGCGGTCAGTCTCGCAGGGTGCTCGTCCGGGAACGACGGGGCGAACAGCACGGAGACGACAAGTAAACAGGGAACCGGCGAAGCAACGACGACGGGCGGAACGACGGGACGTGGAACGACGGGACGTGGAACGACGACGGACGATGGAACTGCCAATCAAACGACCGAAGCCGACCAAACGACCGAGACGACGACGGGAACGGAACCCCCGGAAGGAGGCGGCGACGTGCAGTTCTCCACCAACGGGGGCGCGACGGTGCAGGGAACGCTTCTGGGGGAGGGTTCGTGCGGCGTCGTGTTCGCGCACGGGGCCGGATTCGACCGGAAGAGTTGGCTTCCGCAGGCTCGAAAAATCGCCGAGCAGGGGTACACCTGCCTGACCATCGACCTGAATCTGGACGACAGGAGCACGACCGCGGGATACGTTCTCTCTGCGGTTCGGTATCTCCGACAGCGAGTCGGAGTGGAAAGCGTAGTGCTCATCGGGGCCAGCGCGGGTGCGAACGCGGTCGTTCGCGCGAACGCTCAGGCGGAGCAAGGTACTATCGACGGAACGCTCGCGCTCTCGCCCGGAAAGTCGGCGGAGGCGGCGAGTCGGATGCAGGGCTGGAAGCTGTTCGTCGTGAGCAGAGGGGACAAAGGCAGGTTCGTGCGGACGACGAAGCAGATGCACGAGAACGCCCCGAAACCGAAACGGTTGGAGACGGTCGGCGGGAGCGCCCACGGCCAGCGCGTCTTCGACACGAGTCAGGACTACGCGGTGCGGTCGCTGATGAGTGAACTACTGAACACAGTCTGTGGCGGAGAGTAGCGCGATTCGCACGCTTTTTGAGGCTCCGCAGACAAAGCGGGATAACGAATGATTTCCAAGGGCTGTGAACAGTGCGCCAAAGGCGGCAAGATGGTGCTCTTCGTCTACGGGTACTGCGATCAGCGCGACTGCTTTTACTGCCCGCTCGGCGAGAATCGGAAGAACGTCACCGACGTGTACGCCAACGAGCGGAAAGTCGAGGACGATAAGGACATCATCACCGAGGCGAAGCGGATGGACGCCCTCGGCACGTCCATCACGGGTGGCGAACCGCAGGAAGCGATGAACAAGACCTGTCGGTACCTCTCGCTGTTGAAAGACGAGTTCGGCGACGACCACCACACGCACCTCTACACCGGCATCACGGGCGGGCGCGAGAACATGCGCCGACTCTCGGAGGCCGGACTGGACGAGATTCGGTTCCACCCGCCCTACGAACTCTGGGGCGACTTGCACGGAACCGAGTGGGAAGACATCCTTTACATCG
>CAYNQM010000165.1:0-6723 GCA_964399275.1 uncultured Haladaptatus sp. | reverse complement strand
GCCTACGAGATCGCCCGTGACAACCTCTACGACGTGCTCGAACGCATCGAACCCGGCGCGACGACGGACGAAATCTGTCAGGGCTTCCCCGACATGGAGGGCGAACACGCCGACTGGTACGACGCCACCGACCACTGGCAGATGACGACGAACCACTGGGCGCACGGCCTCGGATTGCAACTCTACGAGGTTCCACTCATCTGGCGCGGCATCTCGCCCGACCACCCCATCGAAATCGAGGAGGGCATGACGATGGCCGTCGAGACGATGGAACCCGCCGACAGGCAGGGTGTGCGCGTCGAGGAGATGGTCGTCGTCCGCGAGAACGGCGTCGAGATTCTCAGTCAGTGGCCCGTGGAGGAAATTACGCAGATAGAGTACTGAGTCACAGTAACTGCGTTCGACGCTGTTCGTTTTCCTCGTTTTGTGTTCGCTCCTCTGTAACATCTATCTAGAATTTTTTTATTATAGTAGATTCTAGAATAATATTTAAATACCTATGATAATGGTAACTAGGTGCATGTCTGATAAAAAATTCAACCGGCGAAGCATTCTCAAAAAAGCTGGTGCGTCGGTGGTCGGCGCTGTCGCCCTCGGTAGTAGTGGCGTCATGGCAGAGGAGCCGGAGCGCGACCGGGAACTCGAAAAGCAGTATCTGAATGAGGGAGCACTTCGGAGTACGCTCGCCTCCCGCGGACACGACGTGCTCGCGGAGCTGGCCGCACACGACGTCATCGCACGACCGTCGCCCGAGGTGTTCGATTTGGACACGAAACTCGACAGCACGCGGGTCGAAGCCTCGTGGGCCACCGACGGATGGACCGTCACGGAGTACACGAATCAGGAGGACGTTCGGACGGCCCATCTCATGTTCTCGAAGACGACCGACGAGTACGACCTCACCCTTCACATCCAACCGCAAGCGGAGAAGGAGTACGCGCTCGTCGAATCCAAAGCGTCCGGAGAGGAGTTCGCCATCGACCCCTCGCTCGATAGGACGAAATTCCCGCTGACGACCGACGGGGACGTGCAGGCGAGTAGTTGTTCGGACAGTTCGTACTGCACGGACACCAGGTGTCGGATTGTCGACGGCGATCCGCCCAATTGTTATGCAAAGCGTGCCTATGTCGTCTGTAATCAGCGAAACGGTGAATGTCGTTGTTACTCGGACGGTACCGACTGCCCGCAGCATTACGCTCTCGACGCCTGTCCCACACCGTGTGCATAGATTTACGTAGATAACGCCTCACACTCGTTCTACGTTCCTTTTTTGACCTGCTCCGAAATGCCCCACTCACCAACTTAGCTAGTCGGCGTTCGAAGACTCGACGTTCTCACCGCCACGTCCATCGACGTAACCCCGAATTCCACCGACGACTCGCGGCCACTTCACGAGGAGGAAGCCACAGAGGATGGCGAGGAAGCCGCCGCCGGTCGTCGGGGTGAGACCCTCCCCGAGGACGAGCCAGCCGAAGACGGCGGCGAAAGGCGGGATGACGTACTCGATGAGTCCCATCTCTATCGGGCCGAGGCGGTGGAGCAAGCGGAAGTAGACGAGGAATCCCAGCGCGCCGGGAACGACGGCGAGGTAGAGCACCCAGACGTACGAACTCGTTGTCGGCGCGGCGGCGGCGAAGCCTTGTCCCGGAACGACGAACGCCGCGGCGTCGAGCGCCAGCGCGCCGACGGCGAGCATCCACGCTTGGAGGGAAAGCCCGGAGAGTCCGGCGTCGTCCTCGTCGGTGAAGACGGCCCCGACGACCCACGCGACGGCGGCCCCGAGGACGAACCAGACGCCCACGTCGCTGAAGAAGTTACCCGCGCTCGGGTTGGCGATGAGGAGAACGCCGACGAATCCGAAGAGGACGCCGACGGCACCCCGCGCGGAGATGGATTTCTCCGGCCGGAACGCCGAGGTGACGACGGGCGTGAGAACCGGGACGAGGCCGAG
This sequence comes from uncultured Haladaptatus sp., assembly GCA_964399275.1. Taxonomy (GTDB): domain Archaea; phylum Halobacteriota; class Halobacteria; order Halobacteriales; family Haladaptataceae; genus Haladaptatus. The sequence goes on along the minus strand of CAYNQM010000165.1, from coordinate 4,772 downwards.
GAGGGTCGATGCGACGGCGCTGGTGACGTATTCCTGCCCGGCGAAGAGGAGCGCGTGATGCAGGCCGATGTTGAATACGCCGCCCACGAGAATGGGCGTCCAGTCACCCCGTCCACGCGGTCGGAGCGAGCGCCCGGTCGCGGCGGCGACGGCGAAGAGGACGAACGCGGCCAAACTGAAGCGGACGGCGGCGAGGGCGACCGGTTGAAACCCGTCGAGCGCCGCCTTCGTCGCGGGGAACGCGGTCCCCCACACGGCGGCGAGCGAGAGATAAAGAGCGATATCACGACGGCTAGCCATTATCGGCATCTGGTCGTTAGTACTTAGATGGATTTCGATACGAAACGGTGGGACGAATTGGGATCTCTTTTGGGAGTGTTGCAATCGAGAGCCGTGTCTCTCTGAAAATTCTAATAACGCTCGTTACGAATAGAATCCGCTTTCGATGTCCTCCGTCTCCCTGATGGCCTCGAAAGCCTCCGGGCGGTGTGCTCTCCGCCCCGTCACAGCGCGTGTGCCATGTGGTACGTTCGGCATTCTCGAAAAAACGGTGGCGTAACTGGAACCGGTTACAAATAATTATATCTAGCCGAAAAAGAAATCACAATAAGTTACATGTATCAAAATTTTGAATATACATTTATTGGGAATCGTCACGGTTCTCAATGTGGCATGTCAACGAAATCAGCCAGCGAACGCAAAACCGAGATTCAACAACGCCACGAAACCGCCGCCGCCGAAGTTGTCCCGAGCGAACTGAAACTGTACATCGGCGGGGAGTGGGTCGAAAGCGCCTCCGGCGAGACGTTTCAGACGAGAGATCCGACGACGGGCGAGGTACTGGCCGACGTACAAGCCGGAAATGGGGACGATATCGACCGCGCAGTCGAGGCCGCGTGGGAGGCTTACGACGAAACGTGGTCGGACTACTCCACCGCAGACCGACAGGAAGTGCTCGAAACTATCGCCGACAAAGTCGAGGCGAAAAAAGAGGAGTTCGCCACGCTCGAATCGCTTGACAACGGCAAGCCGATTACCGAGGCGCGAATCGACATGGGACTGGTCGCCGACCACTTCCGGTACTTCGCCGGGGCGGCGCGGACGAACGAGGGAACGACCGTCCCAACGGACGACAGCCGACACGTGCAGACTCTCCGCGAACCCTACGGCGTCGTCGGGCAGATTATCCCGTGGAATTTCCCGTTGCTGATGGCAGCGTGGAAACTGGGCCCTGCGCTCTCCGCCGGAAACGCAGTCGTCCTGAAACCGGCCGAACAGACGCCCTTGACCGTCCTCAGACTGATGGAGGAGATAGACGACGTGCTCCCGGACGGCGTCGTCAACGTCGTCACTGGCTACGGTCGGGAGGCGGGGGAACCGCTCACCCAGCATTCCGACGTGCGGAAACTCGCGTTCACCGGTTCGACCGAAGTCGGGAAATCCGTGATGAAGAATGCCGCGGACAACGTCGCCGACCTCACACTCGAACTCGGCGGAAAGAGCCCCCTCATCGTCTTCCCCGACGCCGATTTGGACAGGGCGGTTCAGACCACGATTATTTCCATCTTCTTCAACACCGGCGAGTGTTGCTGTGCGGGGTCGCGGCTGTTTCTCCACAGCGACATCAAAGACGAATTCGTCGAAAAACTCGCGGGTGCCGCGGAAGACCTCACCGTCGGCGACCCGCTCCTCGACAGCACCGACCTCGGCCCGAAGGTGACACAGGAACAGGTCGACCGAACCATGGAGTACATCGAGACGGCTCGCGATTCCGGTGCGACGTTCGTTACCGGCGGCGAAGCACCGGACGACGAGGCACTGGAGGGCGGCTGTTTCGTCGCCCCGACGCTCATCGACGATATCGACCACGATAACGAGGCGGTGCAGGAGGAAATCTTTGGTCCCGTACAAGAGGTGTTCGAGTGGACGGACTACGACGAAATGATCGAGCAGGCGAACGACGTGGACTACGGTCTCGCAGCGGGCGTCATCACGAACGACGTGACGAAGGCCTACGAAACCGCGAAGGACATCGAAGCAGGCAACATCTGGATAAACCAGTATAACGATTTCCCCGCCGGACAGCCGTTCGGTGGCTACAAGCAGTCCGGAATCGCGCGCGAGACGGCGTTCGAAGCGGTTGAACATTACACTCAGACGAAGACCGTCAACCTCTCGCTGAACTAACGAAGACAAATTACATTTTTCGCGGTGCTAGAATCGCCAGCGTGCTCAGTGAAAGATGCGAATTTCTTGAATTTTCGCACTCACACTGGCGCGTGTGACGGGAATTCGTGGCGATTTGCACATCACTAATTTGGAATTCGGTGTGGCGCGCGATGGCGAACCTCCGGTTCGTCCGCGCGAGGGACGAGCGAAGCGAGTCGGTTGGAGAGGCGTGTGGCTGATGCGGCGGCGGTGGCGGGTGCGGTATGATAGGAGTCGGCAGCAGCTAGCACCACGTACCTGAAAATAGTTGTCGGGAGGATGTCAAGAAGTTGCTGAGTAAACAAACAGAAGTAGCCAACTAATCGCGGTACGATTCTGATTCACGAACCATTACGTCACAGCAAACGAACCACAAACCATGAGCGACGAAGCTCCCGACTACCGAACACAGGTCGAAAACGCCTATCCGGAACTCCAGTCCATCGAGGACGATGACCTACGAGAACAGGTCATCGAGGCGTGGGTACTGGGCCTCGAACGCGGTGGCTGGCGGGATATCGAGGACATCCCCTACGCGTGGAACATCCACGAGAAGACGAACGTCGAGCACGTTCGCGGGGTGACGCGAATCGCCATGCGCTCCGCCGAAGAACAGCGCGAGTTCCACGGCGCAGACCCCGACGAGGACGTCATCATCGCGGCCTGTCTGCTCCACGATGTGGGCAAATGTTACGAGTACGTCGATTTCGTGGACGAGGAGACACTGCTCGACCCCGACCCGACCTACGCGACCGAGGAAGTTCCCCACTCCCTCTCGGGGTACGCGTTGGCCCACGAAGTCGGCTGTCCGCTGGCGGTTCAGCGCGCGATTCCGCACTTCCTCGGCGAAGTGCCGAAACGAACTTTGGAAGCCGAACTGGTCAAGAGCGCGAACTCGGCGAGTTCGAACGCCATCACCCAGTCTGCGATGGGAATCACGCTGCAAGAGTGGGTCGAGGAGTACAGTCAGACCCAGTAGCCGACCGAACCCCAATCCCAAGTGACACGTCTATCTGTCAAACCGGGAACTTTCTTTTCCCCATCCTCGTCCTTACCTGCATGAGCGAAGCACTCTACGCGGAGCATCCCGCGGTGTACGACGCGCTGTACGCCGACAAGGAGTACGACGCGGAAGTCGAGTTCGTCGTCTCCAAGTTCGAGGAACGCGACACGAACCGCAAACGCGCCCTCGTCGTCGGATGCGGAACCGGCGAACACGCCAAGCGACTCACCGAGCGCGGGTTCGACGTGACCGGCATCGACCGATACGAGGCGATGGTCGAGCGCGCCCGGACGAAATCCAACGCTACCTTTAGCGTCGGCGCGCTTCCCGAACTCCCCGTTGAAGGGGCGTTCGACCTCGTGTTCCTCCCCTTCACCGTCATAAACCACCTCTCGCGGGAAGAGTTCGCGCCGAGCATCCGGGCACTCGCGGACGTACTCGCCGAGGGCGGTCTGCTCGTCTTCGACCAGATATTCACCGACTCCTTCGCGGGGTCGGCACCCGGACTCCAAACCCACTCGCGCCCGGACGGAACGTACGCCCGCCTGATTCAGGTGCATTCGATGGGCGACCGACGCTACCGCTGGGATTCGCTGGTGTTCACGCCCGACGGCGAGTTCTTCGCAGACGCACACGACCTGACCGACTACGCCCCTGCCTTCGTGAGGGGCGTCCTCGACGTACTCGGACTGTCGGTCGAGACGTTCGATTGGTACGGGGAGGGCGAATCGGAGGATTCCGTGGTGTTCGTAGCGTACTGAGTCGGGTTTCTGCTTAGCTATCTCGATAGATTTCCGAACAGATATACAGAAATCTATTCGAAAGGCTATCTACATATCCATCGGAGTCGCGTGTCCGAAAACCGCGCTCGAAAGTGAAAAACAGTCTTCAGACCGTCTCCAGACCGTTCTCCTTCCGGAGAACGTTGATATACGACCGGAAGCCACTCTTCAAGTCGTATTTGGGTTCGTAGCCCAGTTCGTCCTGAATCGCGGTCATGTCGAGCTTCTGGGTCCACGGCAGTTCGCCCTCGTCGGAGACCTCCAAATCGGCGTCGGGCATGATTTCCTCGACCGTTTCGGCGGCTTCCCGAATCGTCGCCACGGTGCCGCGAACGTTGTACACTCGTTGTTCGATGTCCTCTTCGGGAGCGAACGTCGCGAGGCGGAACGCCTGCGCGATGTCTTCGACGTGTTGCCAGTCGATGACTTGGTCACCGTACTCGACGCTGAACGGTTCGCCGAGCGCGGGCTTTTCGATGATGTCGGCGAGGAACGCCGACCCGCCGGTTTCGCGGTACGGTCCGTAGGCGACGGTCGGTCGCAGGGCGACGTGCGAGAGGTCGTGGTCTTCGTAGTACACTTTCGCCTGATGTTCGTTGAACTCCTTCGTCGCGCCGTAGAGCGTATCGGGGTAGACGAGGTCGTCTTCGGTTACCCAGCCGTTGTCGTAGTTCGCGGGCGGAGCGAACACCGCCGCGCTGGACGCCCACGCCACGCGCTCGACTTGGTCGGAGAGCGTGCGCGCTGCCTCGAAGACGTTGTTCGTTCCCTGAACGTTC
>CAYNQM010000164.1:0-6734 GCA_964399275.1 uncultured Haladaptatus sp. | reverse complement strand
CGGGGTTCGCCACCCCGACCATCGGGGAGGAGAAGGCGTCGTCGTCGAATCCCATCGCCCGAAACATCGCGCGGTGCGGGGCGCGTTCCGGTCCTTCCGTCACTTCACGACTCCGCAATCGCTCGTCTTTCTCGCCGCTGTTGCTCATAACTGTGGGTAAGGGTGACGCGGGGGTTAAAGACTCGCCAAGCGACAGACCTTGCTGTCGGATCGAGTTCCCGGTTCGTTCGATTTCGGCCCAGTTTTCGTTTCGATTCGCACAGAAAGCATTTCACGGACTACGAACGAGGTATCTCCATGTCCTCCAACTCCTCCAACTCGACACGTAGGTCGTTCCTCGCGGGCGTCGGCACGCTCGTCGCCACCGGTTCCGCTGGCTGTCTCGGTCAGGCGTTCTCATCGGAGCCAGTGCCGTCGGAGGAGTACCAGCGAACCGTTTCCTTGCACGCGGTCGATTCCGTGCCGATCGAGTACGGTGCCGAGTTCGACGTGACGGTCGCGCACGCCGAAATCTCCGCCGATCGGTCGGCGGTTCTCCGAATTCACGTCGAGAACACGAGCGACGAAAAACGGCAGTTCGCCACGCCGTACTACAAAGGTGCGAGTTCGCGGGATGGGAAAGCGGGAATATTGCTGTACTCCAAGGACGCGCCGGACAATCCCGCCGACCAGCCGGACGGTCAGTTGCAAAACTACGCACCGCCCTGCGTCGGAACCGACGGAAAATCGCGGGGGAAACTGGTCTGGTCCCAGGAAGCGCAACCGATGCCGAGTCACACACCGAACGAATCGTGGAGCGACGACCTGCTCGTGGCTGACGACCCGACTCGCAGGAGATGTCTGCCAGTGGGCGAGTATCGATTCGAGCGCAGATTCGAACCGTCGTGGATGGACGAGGAATTCGTCTGGGGATTCACCCTCGAAGTGAGCGGCTGAGACGAGTTTTGTCTCGAACGACGCAGCGATTCAACCGGTCGGTTTGAGCACTCGCCACACGATGCGCGGTCGGAACAGCGAGGTCGGCGGGTCTGCCATCATCAGCACCCGACTGAACGCATCGGAGAGCGTGCTATCGGCGTGCGCTTTGCGGGTCAAACGGGAGAGATACCGACCCATAACGTCGGTACCGCGGGGTTTCGGCCCGGTCGTTTGCGGAAATCCGAAATCACTGCCGACCGCCAGTATCCACGCAACGTCGATGACCGGTTCAGCGCGCTCGAAAAATCGAAGCGCGAGGTTTTCGCGCCCGCCATTGGCCAATGTTTGATGGAGTAATACGGCTTCGAGTGCGGCTACCGACATGCCCTGTGCATACACCGGATTGTAGCTGGCGATTGCATCCCCGACGACAAGCAAACCGTTCGGAAACTGGTCGAGGGTTTCGTAGCGGTGCCGTCTGTTGGATGGAAACGGATACTGCTCGACGCGCTCCGAGACGCGCGGATGCGTGTCGAGGAGTCGTTTCACCTCCGGGGTCGGAAGGCTCTCCGCGAACTCAAGAAAGTCCACGAACTCCGCCGGTGGGGAATCACCGTGTACGCCGTTCATGTTCACTATCCAGCGGTCTCCTTCGACGGGAGCGGCCATGCCGCCGCGGGTTCGAGGCGCGGACGGCGGAACGAGGAACGTTCGGAGGTCGTCGGGTGGCCGTTCGATGAAGGCGGTGCTGTACGCCAAGTCGATGTGTACCTCCTCTACCTCGGGTGGGGTGTATCCATGCTCCGCCAACCACATCGGCGTCCGACTCGTTCGACCGGTGGCATCGACGACCAAATCGGCGGGGAGTTCCCGCTCTTCATCGTCTTCGCGGAGCACGACGCCCTCCACGGTCGTCGCGTCGGTATCCGAGAGATAGTCGATGAACTGGCAGTCCGAACGGATGCTGATGCCGTCGAGATCGGAAACGCGTCGTCGCACTATCCCCTCGAAAAGCGGCCGAGTCGCGGAGAACGTCTCCTTGCGGGTCGCCCCGTCAGCCAGAAAATCACCTTCGGCGTAGAACTGTACGTCGCTTGCGAAATCGACTACCACGCCCCCGGACGAAACGAGGTCGTCGCCGAACCCCGGAAAGAAATCCTCCAACGTGGCTTTCCCCGCTTCCAACAGTGCATGGGGCTGTTGACCTTGCGGAACCCCACGGCGAGCGATTGGTTTGTCAACGAGCGAATCACGGTCGATGACCCTCACCGTGTCGAATGTATCGGCGAGGATGCGGGCCGCGAACAGACCAGCCATTCCCGCGCCGATTACCACTGCGTTCCCACCCCGTTTGGACAGTTGGTCGCTGTCGTACCGCGAAACACTTGCTAAGGTCATACCGACCACACTCCCTACTAGTGAACCTCGCGCAGTGGTGTGTTAAATATTGCCACACCTTCGAATCGCTTATTCCAGTTCTAATAAAATCTCGTCCGTCAGTTTTTGCGCCTCTTCGACGTGTTCGTCCGCTTCCTCGCTTCCCGTTCCATCGACGTGCGAAAGCAGTTCGTCGGCCTGCGAGACGCGCTTTTTCACTACCGATTCGGGTGCGTTTCTCGCGTCTCCGACGACTGCTTGGGCTTCGCCGAGATACTGACTCGGTCTGGTCGCTACCGGTAGGGATGCAGTCGCTTCCAGATGGTCGTGCAAATCGGCGACGAGTTCGCGGATGTCGGAGATACCAGAAATTTGTGGGCGACTCCCTTCGGTGTGTCGCTAGCTGTCGAACGATTTCTCGGCTATCGGGCCGACACGAACCGTTTTGTTTTGGGCATCTTGTAGCTCGACGTGTCTAATTTCGAGCGAAGAGGGAAGCTGGTCGAAAACGAGCGTTGCCTCGTAGTCGAGTTCGCTCGGGCACGGTTCACAGTTTCCACCCGTGTCGCTTCGGATTCGAAATTCGATGTCCACGTCGATATCGTCGGTCGTTCGTCCGTTCTCCATCTCACCGCGTTTCGAGACGAGGGCGAGATTGAGACACTCGCGGTGGGTTGCAATCGTTCCTCGAAGTTGAACTCGGTTGTCCGATTCCTCGACTTCGATTTGTGCAGTGTGTTCGGCGTCGTCGTTTTCCAAACAGCGTCGATTCAACACTCTGATGGATTTCGATTCGACCGTCGCCGCGGCGTCCGTGGATAAAATATCGCCTCCGGAAAGACAGCCACTGAGCGAGAAAACTGCAGCACTCGTTCCGAGAACTACCCGTCGATTCACGATACTCTGCTGTCGAATCACGCACGATAAGTACTTTCTGCTGTTCGAAACGGCAGGGCAAAGCGACCGCTCGCGACCGTTTATTCTCACTCCTCTTTGCCGGTCTCTATAGGCGCACGAACGAGATTTCCCCACTCGGTCCACGACCCGTCGTAGTTCCGCACGTCGTCGAAGCCGAGCAGTTCGTGCAGGGCGAACCACTCGATTGAGGAGCGTTCCCCGACTCGACAGTAGGCGATGACCGATTCCTCACCGTCCACGTCGTGGTCGGCGTAGAGATTGCGGAGTTCGTCCGCGGACTTGAACGTCCCGTCGTCCGCGATGACCTCGGCGACGGGGACGTTGCTCGCGCCGGGAATGTGGCCCGCGCGTTGGGCCGTCTCTTTTAATCCCTCCGGGGCGATGATTTCGCCCGTGAACTCCTCGGGCGAGCGAACGTCCACGAGCGGAAGTCCGGATTCGATGGCTTTGTCCACGTCGTCCTTGTACGCCCGGATCCCCTCGAACGGTCCCTTGGCGTGGTACTCCACCGCGGGATGGTCGGGTTCCACGTTCGTCAGTTGATAGCCGTTTTCGACCCAGTAATCTTTCCCGCCGTCGAGCACGCGAGCGTCCTCGTGGCCGTAGTATTTGAACTCCCAGTAGGCGAACAGCGCGAACCAGTTCGGAATCCAGCCGTCGCCGTAGAAGACGACCGTCGAATCCTCGCTGATTCCGGCGTCGCCGACGACCTGCTCGAAATCCTCTTTCTTCAGGATATCCCGTTCCGTCTCGTCCGAGAGGTCTTCGTCCCACTGCATCCCGATTGCGCCGGAAATGTGTCCCTCGTCGTAGCGCGATGGAAAGTTGCTGTCGGGCGATTCGGGGCTGTTCACCTCCACGAGTCTGTAGTCCGGGTCGTCGCTTTCGAACTCCTCGATGTGGTCTTCCACCCAGTCCGCCGAGACGAGTACGTCGTTTGCGTAGTCAGACATCGACGGAGGGACGACCCGAAATTGCAAAACGTTCGTGGCTAGTTCGCCGCGGTCGCTCGGTAACCGCGGCACAGCCGGTAGGACTACTTCGGTGAAGCACGTCGAATCGGACATGGTTCTTCGGACGATGCGCGAAACGATGGCGACGCTCCGCGAATCACGCGATGCGATTCGAGAGGGGCGAACCGCGATTCGGGAGGCTCGGGTCGAACTCGAAGTGCGATACAGAACCCGTCAGCACCAAGTCGAGCGTATCGAGCAAGCTATCGAACTGCTTCAGGCGGACGGCCCGGAGACCGACCTCAGGCGTCTCCTGCCGATGCTCGATAGCGACGTTGGTTCTGGCACTGGTTTCGACTCGTGGAACGGCGACGAATCGCCGCCCAGCGACGGGGTCGGTCGTCGCCAGCGCGACGACCGACCCGACCTCGACGCCCGAACTACTCCACGGTGAGCGATTCGGTTCCGAACAAGTCGTCCGGGTCGTACAGTTTCTTCATCATCTTCAGTCGCTTCTCGTTGGCGGTGAACGACGCGCGTTTCGCGTCGTCCTCCTCGCGCATCGAGAAGTTGACGTAGGTCGCGCCGGTCGAATACTGCTCCGTCGCGTCCCAGAACTCCCGCACCCACGCGACGTTTTCCGCGTCGTCTTCCGAGTCGTCCCACGTTCCGTCGATGCTGAGCAAGACCTCGGCGTCTCGGTCGCCGAAGGCGGTTTCGTCCTCGTCAACCTCCGCTATCGCGCCGCCGAGCGACCGAACCGGGATGACCGAACGTGGTGACGGTCGGTCACGAGCGAACTCCAGAATGGTCTCGATTTCCTCGTCGCCGAACTCCGTGAGGTAGTGCGACTTCCAGAAGTAGCGGTCGCCGTCCGGAAACATCGGGTCTAACATCGACTGGGCTTGCAGGTAGGGCATCGGCCCGCTCATGTCGAGCAGTGGCGTTCCGAACTCGCGGAGCGGTTGCATCGCTTTCGCACCCGTTTCGACTTCCCCGGCGTACATCCCGAAAACCCCGATGAAGGGCGTTCCGTGAAGTTCCGGCGGGAACATCGGCTGTTCGGGAACGCTCCAGATGGTCACGTCGGCGGTTATCTCATTCGGCGCATCGGCCATGAACTCGTGCCACTCCCGGAAAATCGTCTCCCCGTCGTCGAGGGGATAGAGCGCCCCGGTGAGGAACACCTCCGGGCCGAGCGGGTGGCAGTCGTACTCGAAGGTGGTGACGATGCCGACCCCACCGCCACCGCCCCGAAGTGCCCAGAGCAGGTCTTCGTTCTCATCTTCGCTCGCCCGGACGAAATCGCCCTCGCCAGTCACCACGTCCGCCGCGACGAGGGTGTCGCAGGTGAGGCCCCACTTCCGGCGCGTCCACCCGTACCCACCGCCTAGCGTGAGCCCTGCGATGCCCGTGTCGGAGACGACGCCTCCCGGAACGACGAGGCCGAACGATTGCGTCTCCCAGTCCACGTCGCCCCACGTCGCGCCGCCCTGTGCGCGAACGCGGCGTCCCGTCGGGTCGATGGAGACGCTCCGCATCTCCGAGAGGTCGATGACGAGGCCGTCGTCACGAACCGCTGTTCCGGCGACGTTGTGCCCGCCGCCCCGTACCGCGACCGGGAGGTCGTGTTCACGGGCGAAGTTCACGGCGGCTTTTACGTCCGCGACGCCGGTACATCGCGCGATACTCCCCGGCCGTGCGTCTCGCATCCCGTTCCAAACGGCTCGTGCGTCGTCGTATCCGGCGTCTCCGGGGTATATCAGTTCCCCCCGAAACTCCTCGTCAAGTGTCTGTCCGTCGGTCTGCCGGTGGTCTACAGTTTCCATCCCCATCCACTATGTGACTATTAGCAAGCCACAAGCAAAATCGTGTATCACGTAGCGTCTGCCACGATACGACGCCGAAAAATTACACGAGCCGAGCGACCAATCGAATCCCGTCGAAACGCGGTCGAAATGGGGTCGAAAGCGACGACTTTCAGAGGGAAAAGACAAAAATAATTCCCAACTATTGAACAATAGATTTTGAAAGAGAAACATATTCGCGGGACTAGGGAAGGAAGAACACCAGAAGAAAAACGGAAGACACGAAATAGAAAATCTCATCGGTACGTTTATAAATAATAGCTCGTATCAATTAACTACAGGAGATACCATTAATGTCTGAGGATACACCCAAGTGCGGCACGGGCGAGCCCGACTACGAGAAGGCGACCGACGAGATTTCGGAGGTTGCCCGACGATGAAGAACTCGAATCATGATTGGTGGCCGAACGCGTTGAACGTGGATATCCTCGACCAAAACGCCCGCGAGGTCGGTCCGATGGGCGAGGAGTTCGACTACGCCGAGGAGTTCCAGAAACTCGACCTCGACGCCGTAAAGGCGGACATCGAAGCGGTAATGACGACGTCGCAAGAGTGGTGGCCAGCCGACTACGGCCACTACGGTCCGCTCTTCATTCGGATGGCGTGGCACAGCGCCGGCACGTACCGCACCGTCGACGGCCGTGGCGGCGCGACCGGTGGCACGCAGCGGTTCGCGCCCCTCAACAGTTGGCCCGACAAC
>CAYNQM010000163.1:0-6801 GCA_964399275.1 uncultured Haladaptatus sp. | reverse complement strand
AAGTACTGGGCTTCGAACTCCTCGTCGTCCTTCTTCAGGTCGGCGAACAGCTCCCAGTACTCCTCGGGGTCGAACGCCTGAATCTCGCGTTCGCGGTCAACGATGAGCTTCAGCGTCGGACTTTGGACTCGCCCCACGCTGATGAAGTCGTTCCCGAGTTGGCGCGACGAGAGCGAGAGGAATCGCGTCAGCGCGGCCCCCCAGATGAGGTCGATAATCTGGCGCGCTTCGCCCGCCGCCGCGAGGTCGAAGTCGAGCTCCTCGGGGCTTTCGAAGGCGGATTTGACCTCGTTTCGGTAATCGAGGAGAAGCGCACCCTATCGACCGGCACGTCCTCGTTCACCTCACGAACCAGTTCCCACGCTTCCTTTCCGATGAGTTCGCCCTCGCGGTCGTAGTCAGTCGCTATCGTCACGCGGTCTGCGTCGCGTGCGAGCAGGCGCAGGGTGCGGACGATGTTCTCCTTGGTCGGCTGTTTCTCGATGTCGGCGTCGATGAGTTCCACCGGTTCCACGTCGCGCCAGTCGTTGTACTCCGGTGGGAAGTCGACGCCGACGACGTGGCCCGAGAGCCCGATACATCGTTTCCCGCCCCACTTGTAGACGTTGACGCCGTTCTGTCGGTCGGCGCTCGCGCTCTCGCCGGAGAGAATGTCGGCGATTCGACGTGCGGCGTTGTCTTTCTCGGTGATTATGAGTTCCACTCACACACCACCCCGTTTCGCATCGGTCATCGCCCTCGCCTACGAGTATGCCGCTGGTAAACGTTTCGCCAGACGCGAATCACGTAAAAATGACTCTTTTCAGATGCGAAAAACCGACCGAAAATCCGGCAGGGGACGACCCAAACACGTGCGTTTATGCCTCGCTCGCCCATTGGGGTGATGCGTGTCCCGACGAACGGAGAGCCGTGTCGATATGACGACTGGTTCAATCACGCCGAAACTGGCGAGTTTAGCGTGGCCGCTCGTCGCCGGCAATCTCCTCCAGACGTTCTACAACCTCGCAGACATGTTCTGGGTCGGTCGGGTGGGAACCGCCGCCGTCGCCGCCGTCTCGCTCATGTTTCCGGTTTCGTGGCTGTTCGTCTCGCTCGCCATGGGGCTGACCGCCGGTTCTGTCGCACTCGTCTCACAGCACGTCGGTGCCGGTGACGACCGGGCCGCGGACAACGTCGTCGCGCAGACGACGCTTCTCACGGCTCTCGTCGGGGTCGTCCTCTCGACGGTGGGCTACCTTTTCCGACGGCCACTGCTGGAACTCGTGGGTGCCGAGGGTGCCGTCTACGTGCAGGCGCTTCAGTACATCGAGGTGCTCTTTTTTTCGATTCCGTTCACGTTCCTCTTTTTCGTCTTCCGCGCCGTGCTTCGCGGGGCTGGCGACACCCGAACTGCGATGTGGCTGATGGTTCTCTCGGCGGGACTGAACGTCGTTCTCGACCCACTGTTCATCCTCGGTTGGGGGCCGATAACCGGGATGGGGACGCGAGGTGCGGCAGTCGCCACCCTCATCGCGCGCATCTTCGCCGCCATCGTCGGCGTCTACGTGCTTCTCCGCGGAAATTGGGGTATTCAACTCCGACTCGAAGACCTCACTCCCGACTGGCCGGTGCTGAAGAAACTCGTGGAGATCGGCTATCCCGCGACTATCGACGGCGCGGCCCGGAGCTTCGCCGCGGTGGCGATGGCCGCGTTGGTGGCTCGATTCGGGGCTGTTCCGACCGCCGCCTACGGCGTCGGCGTCAGACTAATGTCCGTCTCGTGGACGATTTCGGGTGCGGTCGGGCAGGCCACCGCGACCGGCGTCGGTCAGAACCTCGGTGCGAAGACACCGGACAGGGCCGCCGAAGTCACGTGGAAAGCGACCGTCGGAACGCTCGCCGTCCTCTTCGTAGCGGGCGGGTTGATGGTCGCGTTCCCTGCCCCCGCCATCCAAGTGTTCACCGACGACCCCAAAGTGGTCGATGCGGGCGTCCACTTCCTCAGCATCATCGGGCCGTTTTTGTCGTTCTTCGGCGGTCTGATGGTGATTCAGGGTGGCTTCCGCGGTGCGGGGGATACCCGCGTTGCGATGGTGCTGTCGTTCCTCTCGCGGTGGATACTCCGAATCCCGCTCGCACTCCTGCTCGCCTACGGATGGACGTTCCAACTCGGCCCGGTCGCCGTTTCGGGACTGGCGTGGGGCGTTGGCGGTCTCTGGTGGTCGTGGTCGATTTCGGCCATCGGTTCGTTCGTCGCGGGCGTCCTCTGGTTCAGCCTCGGCCACTGGCGACAGGGGGTACTCGAAGAGGAGAAACAACCGACGACGGCAGACTGACTGCGGACTGGAAAAAACGGGGTTTCGACTCTACGCGTCGGTGAGGTACCGCTCGACCGACCAGCCCCACACGTTGCGGTCGAGCCAGTGGACGCCCCACCACGTGTAGCCGCCTTTGTCCGTCGGCCCGTTCATGATTTCGCCGACTTCGCCGGGCGAAATCGTGGCGACGATTGGCTGGCCGGTTCCGGGCTGTTCGCGCGTGTTCAGGTTTGCAGTTGGCGTGACTTGGTCGCCGTCCACGAAGCCACCGCCACCGCCGTCGCCGTACTGGCTTCGGTAGTCCGCGGCGGCGGCCTTTACGTCGTTGACGTAGCTCCAACTGTGGTTGTAAGCGTACAGTGCGTCGTCCCAGTTCTCCGGCGCGCCGCTTGCGATGAGGTACTCCGCCGCGGACGGAATCGCGTCCTGATAGTCGCAGATATTGGCGTAGCCGTCGCCGTCGCCGTCGATACCGTAGGCGTCCCACGTGGCAGGCATGAACTGCATCGGGCCGCGTGCGCCCGCCGACGACTCGTCACAGCCCGCCTCGTACTGGCCGTGTTGGGTCTCTATCCAACCGATGCCCGCAAGATACGCCCAGTCGAGCCCGTACTGACTGCCCGTCTGTTGGTATTCGTTTAGATAGTGCGACGGGATGGCACCGGCCGCGGTGGCGGAGCCGGAGAATCCCGAAACGGCAACTGCTGTCGTTCCTGCTGCACCGAGCTTCTTGAGGATGTTACGTCGTGATGGCATGATGCGTCTATTTTATTATTTCATTGATTAATATATCTTTTTCAAGACTGTAGTAATATCTCTCCACGTTCGAAAATCCAGAAGAATTATACAATACTCGATAGGTGTGAGAATATGGTCGATTCGAAGCGCCGCCTCGCCCTCCTTGCTGTCGGTTTCATCCTCGTCACGGTTCCACTGTACGCGCCACTTCTGCACCTCACTGGCCCGAGTTACGAGTATTGAAGTGCCGAGATTGCGGTCGAAAACGACGAACTCCGTGTCATTGACGACGCCCGTCGCAGCGATGGTATCGAGGGCATCGACTGCTTCCTCGAGGGCCGAATCTCTCGACGCTGTGTGTACGAGGCACGCGCCTTGAACGGAACCGTTGCCGCCGACCACCCGAACGTCGTCTCAGTCAGCGGTTCGGCACACGTCCATAACGACGAGCAGTACGTGTCGTTCGACGCAGATAGCCGCGTCTTCCGGCGCACCGCCGACTGGCGATACGGGTCGTACGTCCTCGGACTGGAACGCGTTTCGGCGCGGGATGCACTGAACGACGTTGCGCTGGAGAAACGACACGCACCGGAACCGATGGTGACTGCCGTCGAAACGGGATCGGTGACGACTGACAGAAAAATCGAGCACGCGAACCGAGTCGTGAAGACCAGCGAGGGCTACTTCCTCGTCTACCAGTCGGGACGGCAGTCGGATTTGAGTGCAAAACCCGGAACCGAGCGGCTGTTCGAATGGGTTGCGGTACTCTTGGGAGCGAACCTTCTCAGAAAACTCTGAAGCCCTCTCTGGCCGATTACTCGTCCAATCGCTCGCGGAGCATCCCGTTCACGGAACCCGGGTCTGCACTACCGCCGGTCTTCTGCATTACCTGCCCGACGAGGAAATTGATGGCCCCGCCCTCCCCGGCGTGGTAGTCTTCGACCGTGTCTGGGTTCTCCTCGATAGCATCCTCGACCGCCTGCTCGACTTCGCCCGAGTCGGCCTTGCCGAGTCCCTCTCGGTCGATGACGGTTTCGGGGTCGTCGCCCTCGTCCAGCATCTCTCGAAGGACGGTCTCTTCGGCGTTTTTCGCCGTAATCTCGTCCTCGGCGACGAGGCGGACGAGCGTCTTGAACTCGTCCAGTCGCTCCTCGACGTCCGTGATTTCCATGTCGCGGTAGTTGAGTTCGCCGAGGAGGCTGTCGGCCACCCACGCCGCGGCGAGGTCGGGGTCGAACGACTCGGCAACGTCCTCGTAGAAGTCCGCGACCTGCTTGCTCGACGTGAGTTTGCTCGCGGCTTCCGCGCTCAGACCGTATTCCTCGCGAAATCGCTCGCGACGGGCGTCGGGTAGTTCCGGGATTTCGAGTTTCTGCTTCCAGTCGCTCACTTGCAGGGGCGGCAGGTCGGCCTCGGCGAAGTAGCGGTAATCTTTCTCCTCCTCTTTCGACCGCATCGAGACGGTCGAACCGTGCGTTTCGTTGAAGTGGCGCGTCTCCTGCTGAACCGCCTTTCCGCGCTGGATGAGGTTTCGCTGGCGACTCTCCTCGTACGCGAGTGCGCTTTCGGCACCCTTGTGACTGGAGATGTTTTTCACCTCGGTGCGGTTCGCGTCCGCCAGCACGTCGTCCGAAATCGTCCCGTCTTCGTTCACGTCTTCTGCGGGAACGATGGAGAGGTTGGCGTCCACGCGCAGACTGCCGACACGGGAGGCGTCGAAGACGCCGAGGTACTCCAGCACTTCCTCCAACTTTTCGAGGAAAGCGA
Source organism: uncultured Haladaptatus sp. (assembly GCA_964399275.1). GTDB lineage: Archaea > Halobacteriota > Halobacteria > Halobacteriales > Haladaptataceae > Haladaptatus. The sequence goes on along the minus strand of CAYNQM010000163.1, from coordinate 1,999 downwards.
CCGCCTCGCCCGGTTCGCGGAAGTCAGGTTCCGTGACGATTTCCATCAGCGGCGTTCCGGCGCGGTTGTAGTTGACCAGCGTGTAGTCCGCACGGTCGATTCCGACCGTTCGGGTGTCGATGTCGCCGGTTCCGTCCCGGACGTGGCGGAGACTGCCGGGGTCTTCTTCGAGGTGTGCACGGTGGATGCCGACGGTTCGCGTCTCGCCTTCGTGCCGGAACTCCAACTCGCCGTCCTGACAAATCGGGGCGTCGTACTGGGTAATCTGGAATCCCTTCGGTAGATCGGGGTAGAAGTAATTTTTCCGGTGGAAACGCGTCTCTTCGGGGATGTCGGCGTCGATGGCTTTGCCGACTTTGACCGCGAACTCGACGGCGGATTCGTTCAATACCGGGAGCGACCCCGGCAGACCGAGACAGACCGGGCAGGTGTAGGTGTTCGGTTCGGCGTCGTCTTGGTTCGTCGAACAGCCGCAGAAAATCTTCGTGTCCGTCTCCAGTTGGACGTGGATTTCGAGGCCGATGACGGCCACGAGTTCGCCCTCCTGAACAGCCTGAGCAGTCATTGCTGATTGATTGGCGCGGTACGTGTTAAAAACCTACGGGATGGGGTCGCTCGCCGGTCGTCAGTGACCGTTCGTCCCCCATCGGACGCTGTTCGCGGACATGACGACCGCCGAAATCGCGTGCACGTCGTGACTGCTCTTGATGGTGAATTTCTTGGTCGCCGTCGCGCCATCCTGCACTGCCACCATGATTTCGTACTTTACGGAACCCGATTTCGGAACGACCAGCGTGTCTTCGAACGTAACCGTGCCGTTCACGGGCACCGTGACGGTTTCGTTCAGCAGAGTCGATTTTGCCTTTCTTACCGTCACTGCAACCTCGTGGTCGCTGTTCGCGTAACTGCTGACTGCCAACAGCACTGGATGCGCGTCCGCCGAATCTGCGGATTTCGACGTTTTTGCCGTCTTCGTCGCTCGCTCGTCCGTCTCCTGCGTTCCGGTAGTCTCGGTCGGCGTCGGTGAGTTGCCGGGATTTTGGTCTCCCGAGACACAGCCGCCGAGAGCGACGAGTCCCAGACTGCAGTATCGGAGAACTGAGCGACGTGTCCGGTCGTATTCCGCCATCTACCGTTCCTTCCACTCGTCCGCGATAATATGTTTTGTGTATCCCCCTTCGATTTCGCACGACTTCCCGGAAGCAGAATCTGAATCGGTCGTCGTCCCAATTCTTGTCGCTGGTCTGTTGATACTGGCCTCGTCTTGCGTCTTTCGGCCGATATCCGCGAACCGTCTGCCGCGTGTCTGACGCACATTTATGAGGAAACCGTGACGCATACGTGATATGACTAGCCAGCGCGACCGAATCGCAAATCTGGAATCGCGGGTCGAAGAACTCGACGCGACGATTCGCGGACTGACGGAGGAACTCGTGGACGCCAATCAGCGAATCCGCGATTTGGAGGCCGAACAGGAATCGAACGAGGTCGAAGAGGCTAAAACCGAGGAGGCTAAGGACGAAACAGACGGCACCGACGACACTGACGACACCGACGAGGGTTCGTCCGAACTGGGCGACGACATCATCGTGGCGTAGGGACGACCCTCTCCCACGAGCAATCCATGCACATCAAAAAGCTCGTCCTCGACAAGTTCAAGAGCTTCGGCCGGAAGACGGAAATCCCTTTTTACGAGGATTTTACCGTCGTTACGGGGCCGAACGGCTCGGGAAAGAGCAACATCATCGACAGCGTTCTGTTCGCGCTCGGACTGGCCAGAACGCGCGGCATCCGCGCCGAGAAACTGACCGACCTCATCTACAACCCCGGTCACGACGACGGTGAGGCGACGAACAACGGCCCGCTGGAAGCCTCCGTGAAGGTCGTGCTGGACAACTCCGACGGCACGCTTGACCGAACGCAGGTCGTCAACGCCGCCGGAACGGACAACGTCGGCGACGTGGACGAAATCACCATCAAGCGCCGGGTCAAGGAGACC
>CAYNQM010000162.1:0-6845 GCA_964399275.1 uncultured Haladaptatus sp. | reverse complement strand
GTCTGCGTCTGGACCTGCAATAACTGCGCGCATCATTCGTACTCGATGGTCGCCGGAGGTTTATGTGTCACGTCGTAGACGACGCGGGCGACGTTCTCGTTTTGGCCGGTGATGCGCGACTGGATTCGCTGGAGCGTCTCCCAGTCGATTTCCTGCGCTCTGGCGGTCATGCCGTCGCGCGACTCGACCGACCGAACCGCGACAATCCAGCCGTGAACGCGGTTGTCGCCTTTCACGCCGGTTCCTTTGCCGACGACGGCGGCGAACGCCTGCCACGGGTCGTACTCTTCCAGTTCCTCCTCGACCACGTGACACGCTTCGCGCGCGACCTGCGCCTTCTCTCGCGTCACTTCGCCGATGACGCGAACCGCGAGACCGGGGCCGGGGAACGGCATGCGCTCGGAGATGATTTCTTCCAGTCCGAGGGCGCGAGCGACTTCGCGCACTTCGTCTTTGTAGAGGTCGCGGACGGGTTCCACGATGCCCTCGAAATCCACTACGTCCGGCAGGCCGCCGACGTTGTGGTGGGATTTGATGCCGCCTTCGCTCTCGATGCGGTCGGGGTAGATGGTCCCCTGCACGAGGTAGTCGGCGTCCGTCTCCTTCGCTTCGCGCTCGAACTCGCGGATGAACTGCTCGCCGATGACGGCGCGCTTCTCTTCGGGGTCGGTGACGCCCGACAGCGCGTCCAAGAATCGGTCTTCCGCTTCCACGACCTCAAGAGAACTCATGTAGGAAAACGTCTCCCGAATCTGGTCGGTTTCGCCTTTCCGCATCAAGCCGGTATCGACGTAGACTGGCGTGAGTTGGTCGCCAATCGCCTTGTAGGCGAGTGCGGCGGCCACGGACGAATCCACGCCACCCGACAGCGCGATGATGGCGTGTTCGTCGCCGACTTTCTGCCGAATCTCGGCGACCGCTTCCTCGATGAATTTGCCGGTTTCGACCATCAGGCTTCGACCTCCTCGAATTCCTCTGCTTCCGCAAGGATTCCTTCGAGCAAGCCGACGAACGGTGGACTCGCCCTGTCGGGGCGGGAACGGAACTCGGGGTGGAACTGCGTCCCGAAGAAGTACGGATGGTCGTCCAGTTCGAGGATTTCCATCCGGTTGCCGGCACGTCCGGAGAAGACGATGGCTTCGTCCTCGAAATCCTCGAAGTACTCTGGGTTCACTTCGTAGCGGTGGCGGTGGCGCTCCGTGCAACTCGTGTCGCCGTACACTTCGTGGGCGAGCGTGTTCGCCTCGATTTCCGTTTCGTGTGCGCCGAGACGCATCGTCCCGCCCATGTCCTCGATTTCGTACTGCTCGGGCAGGATGTCGATGACGGGATGCGGCGAGTCGTCGTCGATTTCCGTGGAATTCGCGCCTTCCAGTCCGAGGACGTTTCGGGCGTACTCCACGACGGCCATCTGGAAACCGAGACAGAGGCCGAGGAACGGCACGTCGTTCTCGCGGGCGTAGCGAATCGCCTCGATTTTCCCCTCGGTTCCTCGACTGCCGAACCCGCCGGGGACGACGATTCCGTCGGCCTCTTTCAGGCGTTCTTCGTGGTCGTCGTCCATCTCGTCGGAGTCCACCCAGAGGACGTTCACGTCCACGTTCTTCTCCAGTCCGGCGTGCTTCAGCGCCTCGTGGATGGACATGTAGGCGTCTTCCAGCGCGTACTTCCCGACGAGCGCGATATCGACTTCGCCCTCGGTTTCCTGCGTGACGAGTTCGCGCCACGCCGTGCTTCGCTCCTCGCTGGAAACTGCGCGGTTCGTGAGGTCGAGTTCCTGCATGACGTACTCGTCCAAGCCCTCCTCCTCGACCACCAGCGGAACGTGGTAGATGTCCTCCACGTCGGGGTTCGAAAAGACGGCGTCAGTCGGCACGTCGCAGAAGAGCGCGATTTTCTCCTTCGTTTCCTCGTCGAGTTCGTCGTCACAGCGCCCGACAAGCACGTCGGGTTGCAGGCCGATGCTTCGCAGTTCCTTCACGCTGTGTTGGGTCGGTTTCGTCTTCTGCTCGCCGTTTTTCGAGTACGGAACGAGCGTGACGTGGGTCAGCAGGAAATCGTCCTCGTCTTGTTCCGTGGCGAACTGGCGCAGTGCTTCGAGAAACGGCATGCTCTCGATGTCGCCCACGGTGCCACCGACTTCGACGATACACACGTCGTGTCCCTCGGCGGCCTCGCGGATTCGGCGCTTGATTTCGTCCGTGATGTGCGGAATAATCTGGACAGTCTTTCCGAGGTAGTCGCCTGCGCGCTCCTTCTCGATAACGTGTTTGTACGTCTTTCCAGTGGTGACGTTGTGGTCGAACGTCATGTCGATGTCGAGGAATCGCTCGTAGTTGCCCAAATCGAGGTCAACCTCGCCACCGTCTTTCAGAACGTACACTTCTCCGTGCTGGTAGGGATTCATCGTCCCCGCGTCTACGTTGAGATACGGGTCGATTTTCACGGCGGTCACGTCGAACCCGGCATTAGCGAGCAGTCGGCCAGTGCTCGCGGCGGTAATGCCTTTTCCGAGTCCGGACATGACGCCCCCTGTGACGAAAATGAACTTCTCCCCCATCTCGGGGTCGTAGCCTGTCTCGGGGTCAGTCGGCATACTGAGTTTCCGCAATCGTTCGTCAAAACCATTTCGGAGGCAGGCCGGTTCGGGAGCGGGTAGCATATGTTAGATTCTACAGAACTCGACTCCGGATTCGCGTCGGTGTACAGACCGCAGAATACGCTGACCACAGGGGACGCTACTCGCCGCTCAGAGAGCGCAGGAGTCCGCGAAAATCTTCCTCGTATCTACTCCTTGTCGCGAGAACCACTTAAATCAGAGAAGGCCAACGACCACCGCCCCTCGGCACGACGTTCGCGTGGCACGACGTTCGCGTGAGTACAATCGCACTCTCGTCCGTCTCGGATGCGTGAACTTCGGCGCTACTGAACCGGCCACGAAGTAACTCGACTTTCCCGCCATAATCGAAGGCGTTTTAAATAGAAAAGAGCGACTTATCAATGAATCTTGAGATACGATGAGTAATCGAATTCACAGCATAGATACCCTGCGAGCAGTCGCTATATTTTTTATCGTCATCGGACACGTTCACCCGTTTCGAGGCTTCGGAACGTACGGAAATCACATCTACTTCGTGTTGGACACCATCGGTCAGTTCGACGTTCCGTTCTTTTTCCTCACGTCCGGATACTTTCTCGCAAAGACGGTGAATGCCGACAACGTCAAATCGACCGTGAGTGGTTCCGTCCGGAAACTCGGTTCGATTTACGTGTTCGGGAGACTACTCTCTGTGACGGCAGTAATCGGTCTCGCGCTATTCCAAGGCGTTCCTGTAGCGACTGCCCTCGTCAATCGTGGCCTCGACAACATCACCGCAATCGACCTCCTGTACTTTGGAAGTGCGCTCTCCGTTCCACTGTGGTTTCTGACAGCATTGATTTACTCCCTCGTTTTCGTCGCTTGCTTCATCAAGTTCGAAAAAACCCGTTATCTGTTGCCCGTTGCTGGGCTTTTCCACATCGTTGGCCTCATCGGAACGAATTATGGAATGCTCGTCAGCCTACCGTTTCGAACACGGGATGCCCTCTTCTTTGGATTCTTCTACGTCGCTCTCGGATACCACATCAGTTCGGTTGACTGGACACCGAAGGAGGGGCGTCGTCGCATCTATTTTGCGGCAGTCTGCGTCCTCGCAGGAGTCCAACTCGTCGAGCAGTACGCGGTCGGCTACATCATTCGTAATCACAGTCTTTCCCAAGAGATCTACATGACAGAGTACACAATTTCGACGATATTCTTCGTGCTTGCACTCTTCGTATACGTGCTCTCGAACCCGCAGTGGGGGAAGAGTACGATTCTCCCGAAAGTGGGGCGGCACGCCCTCGGAATATATCTGCTTCACGTTCCGGTAATGCGTCTCCTCCGGACAATGAACAGAGTTTGGCGTCCGGAAATCGGGATGGACCTTACCTCGACGCTTCTTTGGCAACTGGCCATACCACCACTCATTTACGCTCTTTCGCTGGCAATCTATCTCTGCATGGCGAAGATGCACGTCATCGAACTTGGCGGAAGTCATACTCCGTGGCTAAACCGTCTCTGGTCACATGGGCGAGGTTTGATGCAAGGTAGTAATCCAAACGATAATTGACGCTGATTCCGACCGAAGCCTGCGATAACATCGACAGTAAACGAGCGAGATGGGATGGGGTTGCCGCTAGGTAGTGCCGACAACAAACGAAGCCTGCGGAAGACGGAACGTCTTCCGCGGCCGTGAAAATCTCCGATTTTCTCCGGCCCTCACTCGCTAACGCTCGTTCGCCCTTCATCCACCAGGTTCCACCACCGCCAGTGTCCTTCCCGCCAGCGCGGGAGTGCATCCGCGCCTCACTAAGAAAACCAATCATCTTCTGCATTACGAAGAAAACAGAGTACGAACCATCACTACGAGGAAATCGCGGCATTGGGCAGGACGACTCAATTTCTCCCTAAAACTGTTCAACGAAGAACTCGCCCAACCGGTTCGCCACCTTCTGCTCCTGCCCGACGAAGAAATGGTCGGCACTGAACGCCTCCGTCCCGAATCCCAGTTCCTCCGCGCGCTCCACGAGCGGTTCCCAGTTCGCGGTGTCGTCCCGCGTGGCGTAGAGGATTTTCAGGGGAACCTCGATTTCGTCCAACACCTCGACTGCGTCCAAATCCCCGGCCAGCCGAGACGCGGGCGCGAGCAAGCCAATCACGTCCGCGCCTTCGTCCGCACCTGCCAACGCCGCGATTCCGCCGCCGAAACTGAACCCAAAAATGCCAACAGCGTCGTATCGATCCTTCGCCCAGCGCAGGGCGTTCCGGGCGTCCTCGCGCTCCCCGTAGCCTTCGTCCCACTCGCCGTAGTCGAATCGCAGGCAGTCAATGCCGTGCCCTGCGAGATACTCGCCGAGGGCGACGAGACGGTTGTCGTTTCGGTTGCCGTTGAACTGCGGATGTGGCGGACAGGCGACCACGCAGGCGTCGCGCGCTTCGGAACCGTCCGTTTCGCAGTTCGGCGCGTCCAGCGTCGCGCGAACGTCCCGCGTGCCGGGGACGACGACTTTGTTCGACTGCATGAGGGCGTGTTAGCTTGGTGAGGATTTTAAGGGTCGGGTTCTGAATGTAGATGTATGGGAGTACTTTCACGCATGTCGTACGTCATCCGCTCGAAGATAAACGCCGTCCTCAACCGGGCCGAAGACCCGACCGAGACGCTCGACTACTCCTACGAGCAGATGCGAGACGAACTGCAGGACGTGAAGAAGGGCATCGCCGACCTGACCACCCAGAAAAAGCGCCTCGAAATCCAGAAGCGCAATCTCGAAGAGAACGTCGAGAAGCACAACTCGCAAGCGCGCGAGGCCGTCAAGCAGGGCCGCGAGGATTTGGCCCGGCAGGCGCTGGAGAAGAAAAAGCAGAAGATGAACCAAATCGAGGATTTGGAGGGTCAAATCGCGCAACTTCAGAACACGCAGGACAACCTCGTCGAGAAGAAAGACACCCTTCAGAACCGCATCGAGGAGTTCCGCACGAAGAAAGAGAGCATGAAAGCCCGCTACGAGGCCGCCGAAGCCAACAGTCGCGTCTCGGAGGCCATGACGGGCGTCGGCGACGAGATGGAAGACGTTTCGCGCTCCATCGAGAACGCGGAACAGCGCACCGAGGAGATGGAAGCGCGCGCCGAGGCGATGGACGAACTCCACGACACGGGCGCGTTCGACGACGTGCTCTCGGACAAAGACCAACTCGACCGCGAACTCGAAGAGATGCGAACCGGCGGCGAAGTTGACTCCGAACTCGACACGCTGAAAGCCGAGATGGGTATCGAGGACGAACCCGAGGCGGAAACCGAGACCGAGACTGAAACCGAAACGGCGACCGAAACCGAGTCCGGCGACGACGAAATCGACCTCTCCGACCTCGAAACGGAAGTCGCCGCGGACGAGACCGAAACGGAAACTGAAACTGAAACCGAGCAGGCCACAGAAGAGAACAACTCGTAACCTATCCGGCGAATGCCTATTTAAATCCGCTCACCTTCGTATCCCGTATGAGCGAGGAAGGCGGGAGTTCACAACCCGGCGACACGATGCGCGAGCGGATAGACGAGAGTCGGACGAAACTGTGGATTCTGATGGAAGCCAACCGCTGGGTCGTCGCAGGCGGCATACTGGTCGCGTTCTTTCTCTCTTTGCTCGCACTCGGAATTCTCGACCCGTCGCCGCTCCAACAGTATATCGGCCCAAGCGACGACGCCGTGGACACGCTCTTTCAAGGATTCATCGGCGCGATTATCACGGGCGTGACGCTCGTCGTCACGCTAAACCAACTCGTTCTCTCGCAGGAACTCGGCCCGGTCGGCGACCAGCGCAGTCGCATGGAGGGTGCGATGGAGTTCCGCCGGGACGTAGAGCAGGTACTGGAACTGCCCACAGCGCCGCCGGAACCGGCGTCGTTCATGCAGACACTCATGGACGAAACGGAAGACCGCGCGAACAAACTCGCCGACGCGGTCGAGGAGAGTCGGGACGAAGAACTCAAGGAGAAGATTCGAAGTTACGTCGATGGCCTGTCCGAAAACGCCGACGAGGTGAGCGAAACGCTCGAAGGGACGCAGTTCGGGACGTTCGACGTGTTATCGGCAATTCTCAACTTCAACTACTCGTGGAAGATTTTTCTCGCCCGGAAGATTCGAAACGACCACGCCGACGCGCTGACCGAGGAAGTGGACGAGGCGTTCGACGACATATTGGAATCGCTCAAATTCTTCGGCCCGGCCCGCGAGCACTTCAAGACGCTGTACTTCCAGTGGGAACTC
>CAYNQM010000161.1:0-6847 GCA_964399275.1 uncultured Haladaptatus sp. | reverse complement strand
CCATCGAAGGCGTCTCGACGGCCAGCGTCTACGCCGCCGCGCGACAGGCGGGTGTTCCTCGCACCATGGACGAAGTCGCCAGCGTCAGCCGAATCGACGAGACGGAGTTCAAGCGAACGTATCGCTACGTCGTTCGGGAACTCAGTCTGGAGGTTCAACCCGCCGACCCCGAGCAGTATCTCACGCGATTCGAGAGCGAGTTCGACCTTGCCCCGGCCACGAAACGACGCGCCCACGACCTGCTCAAGACGGCGAAGGAGTCGGGCGTCACCAGCGGGAAGTCACCCATCGGTCTCGCGGCGGCGGCGCTCTACGCCGCGTCCCTCCTCGAAAACGAGGGGCTGACGCAGGACGACGTCAGCGAAGTGGCTGACGTGAGCACCGTTACGATTCGCAACCGCTATCACGACTTGCTGTCAGTGGCGGGCGAGGCGGACGCCATCCCGACCAGCGCGAGCGCGGACGAAGCCTCGGCCTGAGCTAAATTCAGGCGAAGATTTAAATTGTTTTAACTATCAATAGCACTTGGTCATGGTTGACAAAGACACGCATGATTCGAAGTACGGAACGACACGTCGAAGTCTCCTGAAACGTACCGCCGCGACCGTCTCCGTCGGTGTCGGCGCGAGCGGTTTTACGGGAAGCGCATCCGCAGCGCCGATAACCGAGCGGTACGCAGACCCGTTGCAGACCGAATCGGTATTCGAATCGAACGCCAACGACCTGCTCTCGATGCTCTCGTCGGAGGGCGTGCTCGAAACCGACGACCTCTACGCCGAACTCCACACTCGGCGACCGATGGGCGTCAGCGACATGGCGTCGAAGAAGGAGGGCACGGCCTACGTCGAAGCGGCGAACCGCCCCGACGAAATGGTGAGCGTCCGGCACGTTGACGACGGCGTCCTAACCGTCACCGTCGAACCCGATACGGGTCGTTCGTACGCCATCCACGATCCGGACAGCGAGGACGCAAAATACCTCTTCGACGTCGAAAACGGCGTCCGAGACGTGACGATACAGTGCATCAAAAGTTGTGAATGCAGCCCCTACAACTGCGACTCGTACGCGTTCACCGAAGTCTGCACGTTCCGGTGTTCGACGGGCGAGTACACCGATAGTTCCTGCGGTTGTTAGGTTCACACTCCGGTCGCTTTGCGACCCGTCTTTTCGCTGGAACTGTTGTTGGTACCGGGCCGGATGTCGTTCACGCCGTTCACCGTCGGCCCGTTCACTATCGTCACGGTTCGGCCGTCGCGGACGATTCGGAAGGCGTCGGCGAACGTCCCGTTTTCCACGACCCACGTACCGGGTGCGACCTGCGTGGCGTTCCGTCCCCGGAGCAGGTCGCGGTAGGCGCGCTCGAACTCGGTTGCGTCCTCGTTCGTGTCCCACGCTGTTCGCCAGACGTAGCCTCGTTTGTCACCCTTGTGGTACGGCCAGATTCGGTCGTTCGCCCATCCGTCGGAGGGGACGCTGGTGTAGTTGAAGATGTCGAACTGTCCGGATTCGGGATTTTCGAACTGTCGCCACTCGATGACGGAGTTGTTGGCGGTACGCCCCTGATACCAGAACATCGTGTAGATGCCGGTTTCGCCGACCGTCTGCGAGCCGTTCTGTCCCTTCTTGCCGTAGAGTTCCCACCCGTTTCGGGCCTGTCCACCGAGTCGGAGCGGAGTCGGCGCGTCGTTTTGCTCGTTGGGGTCGATGACCTGCTCGGAGGACTTCGGCGGGTTGCGGTACGCCTCTTGAATCGCTTGCCAGCCCCCCGATTCGACTTTCGACGCGACGTACGCCGGGCCGTCGGAGTACGGTTGAATGATGCTGACCTGCATGCCGAGATTGAAGTCCGGTAGCCGACCGCCGCCGTACGGCGTTTTTGGTTGCGTTGCACCCGGCGTTTCCACGCAGTCCCATTCGTCGCCACAGCGTTGGACGTATCGCGCTTCGACGTAGGCCGCTTCGCCCTCGGTCAGTCCGTCGCTTCCGCGTCGGCCGTCCATCGTCGTCCCTCCGAACTGCGACGACGCCAATCCGACGTGCTGGTCTTGCAGGGCGTGTGTGAGTTCGTGCACCAGCGTCGCGTTGTCCACGACGAGCTTCCCGTCGGAGATGACGAAAATCTCGTCCTTGCCCGGCAAGTAGAATCCGGCGACGCGCTGTTGGAAGAGTTTGGTTTGCTGACGGCCAGCGTCCGCCTGTTCGCCCGTTACGAACATGGCTTCCCACACCTGATTCTCCCACGCCCGCTGGCTCGGCGTGTATCCCGTCTGCGAGCGAACAAGTTCGCTGTACTGCTCTCGCTTGAGCGTTTCCACGCTCACGGGGCGTTTGAACTCCTTTTGTCGGATGAACTCGACGCGCGCCATCGCCCGCCCGACGTACGCTTTCAGTTCGGCGTCGGTCAGCCCGTCACTCTGATCGACTGCGATGCTCTCGTTGTGCCAGTAGCCGTTCTCCCAACCGATGCGGTCTGACTGCGAGTCTGGTCGATTCTGTGCAGTTACGGCTCGTTCTCCATCGCTCACGCCAGCAGTCACTGCGAACACCGGTGCGGCACACACGAGTAAAACGACGACGACCGCCCCCACACCTCGCATACAGGTGACACGGACGCAGGAGGCATAACGGTTGGCCGTTGCGTTACGTCCCTACCGTCGTTGGATTTGCCTTCGCGCGGACGAACGTTCAGAACCGACGGACGGTTCTCTCATTTTGCCCGCGCACTTTTCCCTCGGCAAGACGAAAACGGGACAATGAACATCCGCGAACTGTCCTCGAACGACATGGAGCGAGTGCGGGAACTGGCCGAGAGTGCGTTGACGACGTCGTACGCACTCAGTCCGCAACAGATAGAGACGCTCGCAGAAGAGCAGTTCGGCGAGGAGCGATTGAGCCGCGAGTTGGACGACTCAGACGCAGTCGTCCGAGTCGCGGACAACGAGGAGTGGGACACAATAGTTGGCGTCGTCGTCGGCGAACACGACGACACGGGTGACGTTGACGCAGGTGAAGTGCGGTGGCTGTTCGTTGACCCGGAACATCGCGGCGAGGACATCGGTCAGCAGTTGTTCGAAGCCGCCACCGAAGCGCTGCGGGAACGCGGTGCGGAACAGCTTCGAGCGACGGCGCTCGAAAGCAATACGGAGGGACATCAGTTCTTCGAGCGATTCGGGTTCGAGGAGACGGGACGTCGCCAAGTGAACGTGGGCGACGAATCGCTCGTTCAGTACGTGTACGCCGAATCCTCATCGGGCGACGAGGATTCGGCCAATTCGCAGGACGCAGATACGGTGCGAACGGACGACCTTCCGAACACGGAATCGGACGGCGGAGAGACGACCGTGGCGACTGACAGTGGACGAGTGTACCTCGATTTGGACGCCCCGGAGTCGGGTACCGAGGACGCTTTCTTCCCCGCCTACACCGACGAGACCTACGACGAGCAGTTCGGCTACTACTGTAGCAACTGCGGGTCGCTGGACACGTCCATGGGCAACGTCGAGCGAATCGAGTGTAGCGACTGTGGCAACACCCACGCCTCGCGCTCGACGGAGGAGTACGACGACTCGTACCTGTAAATAACATTCAACCAGAAGACAGAACACCTAAGTTATCAATCACGCTACTTGCTAGCGTGGATATCGACACCGCCCGCCCCATTGTCATCGCTCTCCTCTGCGTGCTCGCTATCGCCGTCGCCGCCGCGACGCTGAACTCCGCCGTCACGACCGGCGGCGACGGCACCGGATTCGGCTACGGTTCCGGTGGCACTGGCTTTAGCGAGAGCGACCGGTCGTCGTCGAACCAAACCGTCGCACCGACGGCGGCCGCGCCAATCGATCTGCCGTGCTATCCCGTCCTCATGACGGCTCCGGCGATTCTCGCCATTCTCGGCGGGTTCCTCCTGCTGGTCGCCATCGCCTACTGGCGGGCCGGACTACTCGGTTCCATCGCCATCGTCGGCCCCGTTGGGATTCCGGTACTGCTGATTCACGCGCTGCTCACTGCGTGTGCAGTGTCGCCGCTACAGCGACCGAACGGCAGTTTCCTCGGCGGCGCAAATCGGAGCGACTTCTCGTTCCCGCCCGGTGGGTCGGGTGGGCCGGGAGACGGCGCGACGACGCTGACCTCCCCGTCGGTCGTGTTGTTCGTCGTGCTCGGTATCGCCCTCGTCGGCGCGCTCGTCTTGCTCGTCAAAAGTTCCAGCGGCGACGAACCGGAGACGCAAACGGGCGACACACCGCCGGACGAGGAAGATGTCGCCGCCATCGGACGCATGGCGGGCGAGGCGGCAGACCGCATCGAATCCGCCGAGAGCGTCGAGAACGAAGTGTACCGCGCGTGGCGCGAGATGACGCAACACCTCGACGTGTCCGCCCCCGAATCGAGCACGCCGGGCGAGTTCGCCGTGGCCGCAGTGGACGCCGGAATCGCCCGCGAGGACGTGACCGAGCTAACGAATCTGTTCGAAGAAGTTCGATACGGCGGCGAGGACGCGACCGGCGAGCGCGAGGAACGCGCCGTCTCCGCGCTCCGTCGAATCGAGCGAACCTACGCGGAGGACGGCGAATGAAAGACAGGCCACTGCTGACGGTCGTCGGCATCCTCGCAGTCGCGTGGGGGCTCGCGGTCGTCTTCGCACCGGGACTCGCGTCGGTGTTTTCGACTGGGGCGATATTCGTGAAACTCGTTGGCGTGCTGACGCTCGTCCAAGGGTTGCGTGTCGTCCAGAGCAGGCGACGGCGCGACCTAAAGCAGGCGGAAACCGGCGACCCGGAGACGAACGTGACGCTTCCGACGCCGGGTGCCGACTTCGACGAGAATCTGCGGACGATTCACGCTATGTCGAGACAGAAGCAATTCCGAGCGCGAAAACGACTCAGACGGAGTCTCGAACGCTCGCTGGTCGAGGCAATCGCCCAGCGCGAAAACTGCTCGGAAGACGACGCACGTGCCCAGTTGGAAACCGGCAGTTGGACGGACGACGCGGAGGCGGCGTCGTTCCTCGGCGGTCCCTCGGCACCCCGCCGGTCGTGGCGCGAGTGGCTTCGGCAATCGTTCGGCGGCGAGACGCGATTTCAGAAGCGGGCGCGCCGAACCGCAAACGCCGTCGTCGCATACGTGGAGGACGACCGATGACCGTCCGCGAGACGAATCGCTGGTACGGCGTGAGCGCAATCGCACTGCTCTCGGCGGCAGTCGGCACCATCGCCGGGAGCCCCGTCACGCTCCTCGCGGGCGTCGTCGGTGTCGCGTTCGCGGCGTACGCCCGAACCGCGACGGCCCCGCCCAGCGACATCGAACTGACGCGCGTCGTGGACGGCGAGAGTCCGCAACCCGGCGACGAGGTACACGTCGAGGTGACGGTCGAGAACGCCGGGGACGGAACCGTGCCCGACCTTCGAATCGTTGACGGCATCCCCGATAGCCTCCGAGTGATTTCGGGGTCGCCGCGTCTCGGAACAGCACTCCGCCCCGGCAAACGGGCCACGTTCACCTACACGGTCGAATCGGTTCGGGGCGACCACGAGTTCGAACCGGCGCAGGCGTTGGTTCGCGATTTCAGCGGCGCGGTCGAGCACGAGTTCGAACTGGCGGACGAGACGACGATCACCTGTACGCCACACCTCCAGACGACGGCGGAGGACGTTCCCGTCCGCGAGCAGACGATACAGCATACTGGCCGCGTGGCGACCCGCGAAGGCGGAACCGGCGTCGAGTTTTTCGCCACCCGCGAGTATCGTCCCGGCGACCCGCTCTCGCGCATCGACTGGAACCGAAAGGCGAAGACCGGCGAACTGACGACCATCGAATTTCGGGAAGAACAGACCGCGACCGTCGTCCTGCTCGTGGACGTTCGGAAGCAGGCGTATCTGGCCCACGACGCCGACGATCCCGGCGCAGTCGAGCACTCGGTTCGCGCCGCGGGCGACGCCTTCGGCGCCCTGCTCGACAACGGCGATCGCGTCGGAATCGCGGCGTTCGGCCCGGACGAACTGTGGCTCTCGCCCGGCACCGGCGAGTACCATCGGGCCGAAGCGCGCGAACTCCTCTCGCACGCGACGGCGTTCGACCAGCGACCGCCCACGGAGACGTTTTATTCGACGCTGAAACTGCGCTGGCTCAGGCGACGAGTGCCCGCCGACGCGCAGGTGGTGTTTTTCTCACCGCTCTGTGACGCCTTCGCACCGGAGGTTGCGCGACGACTCGACGCCACCGGCCACCCCGTCACCGTCATCAGCCCCGATCCAACAGACGACGATACCACGGGGCGGCGACTGGCGTGGGCTGAGCGCCAGCAACGAATCACGTCGCTTCGAGCGGGCGGCATCCGAGTCGTCGATTGGAACACCGACGACTCGCTCGGTATCACACTGGCCCGCGCAAACCGGAGGTGGCGACGATGAGCCTGCAAACAGAGCAACCCGAGACGACCGACGAAGAATCACCCGGCGAAGAATCGACGGCGACCGACGCGACGGTAGATGGCGATACCGCGGCATCCGAGGCGGACGCCGACCGCGCGACGAACGAAATCGACCGCTCGCCCGCCCGCACCAGCCAACTCCTCGCAATCATCGCGGCGTCGGTCGCGCTCGCGTCGAGCGCGTTTCTCGGTACTATTGGCTTGACGGGCGGCGCTCTCGGCTTCGTCCTCGTCGCTCTCGGCGTCGTCCGCGGGTCGCGCAAAATCGTCACGACCGGGAGTTTCGTCCTCCTCGTCGGCGTACTCGCTGGCGGGTTGGGTACCGCCCCGCCCGAACTCCTGATTCCGGGTACCATGGCGACGGTTCTGGCGTGGGACTTCGGCGAGCAGGCCATCAACGTCGGCGAGCAGTTGGGCCGC
>CAYNQM010000160.1:0-6897 GCA_964399275.1 uncultured Haladaptatus sp. | reverse complement strand
TGCCTTCGCGGTTAGCGAAGAAGCCGGTCTGCTGGTCGATTCGTCCGCCCGAGGAGTCCATCAGGTAGAGAACCGGATTGCCGCTCTGAAGCGCGCGCTGTTGCATTCGAAGGAACTTCTCGACGCCTTTCGCGGCCATGCTTCCGGCTTTGACCGTGAAGTCATTGGCCATGAAATGGACGTCTCGGCCTTCGAACTCCGCCGCACCCGTGAGCAGGCCGTCAGCCGGAAGCTTGTCCTCCGCGTCGAACTCGGCGAACTTGCCGTCCTCGAATTTGAGACCGTCCTCGCCGAACCAGAGGTCGAGACGGTCGCGGACGAACAGTTTCCCCTTCTCAGCGAGCCGCTCTTTGTACTTCTCGGGACCGCCAGCCTCGATGGCTTCGATTTCTTCCCACAGCTCTTTCTCGCGTTCCGTCGGTTCGAGGTCGTCGTCGGCCGGAACGTCACTGGGTTGGGAATCAGCGGCGGATTCGGCCGTTCCTTGGGATTCGTTCCGCGTCACCGTCGGCTCCTCCGCGTCGCCGACGTACACTTCGACCTCGCTCCCGACGTGCTTCGCAAGTGCGCTGGCGATGGCCGAGGCTTCTTCGTCGGTTGCCCCTCCACCGATGCGGACTTTCATGTCTGCGTGTCCGTGGGGCGATTTCAAACCGTTTTCCCTTTCGCACGCGGCGAAACGGTCGCGCGCCGCACAGTACGGCGCGCGATTTCGCAGGAGAGAGTCGTAGAAGAAGCGTCAGCGGGGCTGGCAGAGCGGGATAGCAAAAGTTACTGTTCGGGCAGTTCCATCGCGGCGACGTGCTCCGCGTACTCCTCGAGGACAGGCTGGCCCCAGTAGCGAACCGACTCGCTTCGGGGGTCGTAGTCGATAATGTTCGCATCGTCCAACTTCGGGAGATGGGTATGGTGGAGAGACGCTTCGACGCGCCTCCGGTAATCCTCCGGAACGTCGCCTGCCGACGTTTCGGTTTCCCACGTGGCAACCTGCTCGACGAGGTCGGATAGCGTCGCTACGCCCTCTGGTGTCGATGAGAGGTAATGGACAGCGTATCGTCGTCGCTTCTCCGACAGCAACTTGAAAATATCGTCGAAGGACGGCCTGCTCACTGCTGGTTCTGCGCGAAGTACGTGGGGTGGGTCTGTGGACGGTCGTTTCCCCGAGTCGTCACGGTATGGTGACTCATTGCTCATGCGACGCTCATCACCAGTTGACCAGCGTCCATAAAGAATGGTGAATCTAGACACCTAGAAAATTGCCAGCTGAAATGAAAACATCGGCCCAAAGAGTTTTATTTCTAATATTTGGGACACCGACTATATTCGGGTCGGTTGGCCTCGGTCGAGGATGGTGAACGCGGCCGTCGAAACGACGATTACCACGATGTGCCGTCCGTAGTTCGGTAACCCCGTGGAAGTAATTTTCCCGTTCTCCTCCCGCAACGGGGGACACTCGGGGAAAACGGAATTAACTGTCTCGAAGGTTGAAATCCGAATCGGCCGTCTTCTGGCCGATTATGAGACGGTTCGTACGAACAGTACTCGTGCTCGTTCTCGTCCTCAGCCTCGCGAGCACAGGCATCGTCTCGGTGGTGCGGCCCACAGCGTCGTCCGCGACAGCGTCGATGGACGCGCCGAAACTGTTGCCACCGAGTGACCAACCCGATAACTCAGTCACGAATCTTCGCCAGCGTTCCCTCCAGCAGAATCTCTCCGAGCGCGAACTGGCGGCCGCACGCGGTGCCGAGCAAGGGGTGAGATTGGCACAGGAACAGGGTGTTTCTATCACGCAGGAGCAGCGACAGGCCGCGGTTCGGGGTGCCGTCCAAGCCGTCTCGCAGAGCCAGCAGGCCAACGTGTCCCAAATTCAATCCGCCGCTCGCGGTTCGGCACACGGCACGCTCCTCCAGAGTCAGGACGTTGAAATTCAGCAGATTCAGCGAGCGATCACGGGAGCGACTACCGGTGCGACGAAGCAGGCACAACGCGCGAACGTGAAACAGATACAGGCGTCGGCGTTCGGTGCTGGACACGGCGCGGTCGCCCAGAGCCAGCAGGCCAACGTCACGCAGGTGCAAACGGCCGCACGGGGCGCGGCGACGGGTGCCGTGAAGGGTTCGATTCAGCAACAGCAGGCGAGCGTATCGCAGATTCAGGAGGCCGCACAAGGTGCCGCGTACGGCGCGCTTGACCAGCGCCAGCAGATTTTAGTGCGGCAGATTCAGGTCGCCGCGCAGGGTGCGGCAACCGGTGCGCTCCAGAACCAGCGCGCGAACGCGAAGCAGGTGCAGGTGGCCGCACTGGGTGCGGCGAAAGGTGGCGTGACGCAGGTACAACGAGTCGATATTCGACAGGTGCAGGCCGCGACGCGCGGTGCGGCGGCGGGCGCGATCTCGCAGATTCAGCGCGCGAGCATCGTCCAGATTCAGGTCGCCGCGCAGGGTGCGGCGGCGGGCGGCATCACACAGATACAGCAGGCAACCGTCCAGCAAGTGCAGTCGGCGTGCCGAGGTGCGGCGGCGGGAGCGCTCAGCGTCACACAGATTCAAATCGTGAGCATCGTCCAGATACAAATCGTCGCGCAGGGGTCGGCACAGGGTGCGGTTCAGGGTGCCGTCCAGAAACAAGTCGTCGAGGTTCAGCAGGTGCAGGCCGCCGCGAAGGGTGCGGCACGGGGCGGAATCACGCAGGTGCAGACCGTGCGAATCGAGCAGATTCAGTCCGCCTGTATCGGTGGCGCGGCGGGAGCAGTCACGCAGAGTCAGCAGGCGAGCGTGACCCAAGTGCAAGCCGCCGCCCAAGGTGCCACGGCGGGCGGCGTGAGCGCGAGCCAGCGCCAGCAAGCCTCCGTCCGACAGGTGCAAGCCGCCACGCAGGGTGCGGCCAGTGGCGCGGTTGCCCAGAGCCAGCAAGCCACCGTAATCCAGATTCAGTCCGCGGCCCGCGGTGCCGCCACGGGTGGTATCACGCAACTTCAGCGAGCGACCATCCAGCAGACGCAGGCCGCCTCTACAGGAGCAGCAGCGGGAGCGGCGCAAGCCGCCGCCGAACAGAGCGTGACGGACGCGGGCCAGATTCGACAGGCCGCAATCGAAGGCACTGCGCAGGCAAGCGAGCGCATCGAGACGACGGAAACCGTCGATCCACAGCAGATTCGCTCGGTCGCACGGGACGAGTCGAGTCGTATTTCGGCAGTGACGACCACCACGCAGGAAACGACGACCACGCAGACGACGCCCACGACGACCGTGGCACCGCCGACGTCGCCGCAACCGACGCAAAATGCGACGGGAACCACGACCACGACGACCATCGCGGGAACGCCGACGATTACGACCACTACACCGGCAACCACGACCACGCAGACGACAACCACGACGCCGACTGCTACGACTACTACGACGCCGAACGCGACCACCACACCGAACGCGACCACGACCACCACGCAACCGGCCCAACTCTCCGCGACGCTGAACTGCACCAACGTCACGGTCAACGCGACGGAACCGAGAGACCTTCAACTGGTTGCAGTGCTAGTCAACGTCTCGAATCCCGAGTCGGGCATTCAGGTGACCCGAAACATCTCAGCGAACGATTTCGAGCAAGCACCGGACGGCAACGTCACGTGGACGAACACGACGACCGACCTCGACGCCGAGGGGTTCGTCTTCCTCAACGCGACGGTGTTCGACGCGAACGGGGAGGAAGTCGCCACCGTCGAACAGGACGACGTGCAGGCGTGTCTCGAACAGGAGTCTCCGACGCAGCAAGCGACGCCGACCACGCCCGCGACGCAGGTGACTGGTCAGCAGACGACGGTAGCCGAAACGACGACAGGAACGACGACGCCAATCGTCGGCACGAATCCCGGGCCGCCACCGACCGGAACCGCGCCGAACGGGACGACGGCGTGAAAAAGTAGCCTACAGCGCCGATTCCAGTCGGTCGATGAGTTCCTCGTTGCCGAGGTGAACCGGCACTCGCTGGTGGAGTTCCTCGGGTTCAGCGTCGAGCACCGACTTGGCACCGTCGGACGACCGCCCACCCGCGGATTCTATGATGTACGCCATCGGGTTCCCCTCGAACTGGAGGCGGAGTTTGCCTTCGGGATGTGACTGGAGTCCGGGATAGGCGAACACGCCGCCGTAGGTCATCACTTGGTTCACGTCGCCGATCATCGCGCCGCCGTACCGGAGTTTGAGTTCGCTCTCGACGGAGCGGGCGTACTCCGTGAACTCGTCGGTCCAGTTCGGGACGCGCCCGCCGAAACCGTAGACGACGGGGTCGTCGGGGAGCGTCAGGTCTTCTGTGACCGAGCGCGCCTCGCCGTCTTCTAGTACGTACTCCGTCACGGTTCCCTCGCGGGCCACCATCATCGTCGTAATCGGCCCGAACAGGACGTAGGCCGACATGACGAGGTCGCGGCCCGAGGCCGGGAGCGGGGCGTCGTAGACGCCGACGATGGTTCCCATCGAGTTGTTCGATTTGATGTTCGACGAGCCATCGAGGGGGTCGATTGCGACCGCGAGACCGTCACCGCAGTCGGTGATGCCCGCCCGCTCCTCGCTGGCGAACTCGCCGACGCCGTCGATGGCCGTCAACTCAGCTTCCAGATACTCGTCGGCCCACACATCCGCGGCCATCTGGGTCTCGCCGCTGGGATTCTCCTCGTCCGCCTTTCGGCGGCGTCCCGCGAGTCCGCCCCGGATGTCGGGTGCGGCGGCCGCGATGACCTCGATGATGTTGTCGAGCGTATCCATTATTCGAGTGCTTCGTCAGCGGTCGCGTCCTCGAAGATAACTTTTTCGAGCGCGTCGAGGATGCGCTCGGGGTCGTCGCGTTGCCAGACGTTGCGACCGACCGCGAGACCGGCACCGCCAGCGTCCATTACGGCTTCGACGCTGGAGAGGAAGTCGTAGTCGCTGGTCTTCGAGCCACCGCTCATGACGACCGGCATGTCAGCGGCGGATTTGACGGCCCACTCCATCGATTCGCGGGTGCCGGGGTATTTGACCTTCGCCATGTCCGCGCCGATTTCGAGCGCGATTCGGGTCGCGTAAGCGATGGTGCTCTCTTTCGTGTCGTTCTTCAGTCCCTGTCCGCGGGGGTACGACCACATGACGACAGGCATGTCGTACTCGCGGTGAGCGCGCTCTTGCACGTCTCGGAAGTCCTCGTACATGTCGCACTCGTAGTTCGACCCCGAGTAGACGGTGTAGCCGACCGCGTCCGCACCGAGTTCGGCGGCGTAATCGACCGTCCAGTTTTTGGGCGAGTAGGGTTCGCCCATCCAGAGGTTGCTCGTCCCATTGAGTTTGGCGAGCAGGTTCACGTCCTCGTCGTAGGAGGGGTAGTACGTTTCTGCAACACCTTTCTGAACCGCGAGGCAGGTAACTGCGTCGTGGGTCGCAGTCTCGAAAATCTTCTCGGGGTTCAGCGTGTCTGGGACGGAGCTGAAGTCGGCGGAGGGTCCGTGCTCCAGACCGTGGTCCATAGCGAGAATGAGTGCTTTGCCGTCTCGCGTGACTTGCGAGTCAGTCAGCGGAATCATCGTCCCGAACTGCACCGACAAAATATATGAGTCTACTGGTAGCGCGTCAGCTAAAATGCGCGTTTTCGTAACGCTCAATATGTCTATTGACCGTTCTGAGAACTACGAAGGTAGTAAATTTACAGCAGGCTGCGAGCCGAGTTCCGCCAGCCGACCACTCGGTCGTGGTCGAACGAGAGCAAGTCGGCCACTCGCTTCGGGTCGGCGATGGCCATGCTCCGAATCGACGTGATTCCCGCCTCCGCGAGTTCGGTCGCCTGCTCGTCGTCGATTTCCGCAACCTCCGTTACCGGGTTCGGTTTGCTTCGGTCGCGCCACGCCGCTTCCTCTGCTTCCGTATCGCCGCTCCCGTCGGTCGTGGCGGTCGCTGTCGTTTGTTGTTCCCAATCGCCGGAACTGGCGGCTATCCACGCACGTTCGTCGTCTTGCAGGCCGCGAATCTGACTCGACCGGTCGCCGAGGTCGTTCCCCGACTCGAACGACCAGGAGAGCGAATGTTCCCTGCGTAGACGACCGGCGACCCCCGGATTGACGCCCGCTTCGCGCAACATCTCGTAGGAGGCGGTTCGATTCCGGATGTCCTCGACGTCGAACGGCGCGTCTTCGATGACTGTCGCGGTCGCCGGACCGACGAACTTCACGTCGGTCACGTCGGCCACGGTCGTGTCGTCGCTACCTGTGTCCTCTTTCGTCACAATCCTCACCGATTCGTCTTGTCCTCCCACTCACTCATCTTGAATGTTTCGTCACTAGACTTATCTAATAGATTATTATCACAACTTATTGATGAGTTCCCGACGTACCTGCGCCCACTCGCATTTCGCTATCCTTACAACCGTTCCCGGAGCACTCGACAGCATGCGCACGCTTTCCGACATCGACAGTATCGG
Organism: uncultured Haladaptatus sp.; assembly: GCA_964399275.1. Lineage (GTDB taxonomy): Archaea > Halobacteriota > Halobacteria > Halobacteriales > Haladaptataceae > Haladaptatus. The sequence goes on along the minus strand of CAYNQM010000160.1, from coordinate 456 downwards.
CGTCATCGGAGCAGGTACCATGGGTAGCGGCATCGCGCAGGTGGCCGCAACGAGCGGATTCGACGTGGTCATGCGCGACATCGAGACGGAGTTCGTCGAAAACGGCTTCGACGCCATCGAGAACAGCCTCGACCGGTTCGTGGCCAAAGAGAAGATGAGCGAGGAAGAGGCCGAAGCGGTCGTCGGCCGAATCGAAGGAACGACCAACCTCGCCGACCTCGCGGACTGCGATATAGTCATCGAGGCCGCCGTCGAGGACATGGACATCAAACAGGACATCTTCGCGGAGTTGGACGACGTGCTTCCCGAGGACGTGGTGCTGGCGACGAACACCAGCACGCTCTCGATTACGACCATCGCCAGCGTCACCGACCGCGAGGAACTCGTCGTCGGCCTGCACTTCATGAACCCCGTCCCCGTGATGAAGGGCGTCGAACTTGTCGTCGGGGAGAAGAC
>CAYNQM010000159.1:0-6904 GCA_964399275.1 uncultured Haladaptatus sp. | reverse complement strand
ACCCGCGACAGCAAGGAGCGCAACCTGAAACAGGCGCTCGGCGAAATCGACCGCATGGCCAGCGCCCTCGGCCTGCCGGATTCGGTTCGGCAGATGGCCAGCGTCATTTACCGTCGTGCGCTCGACGAGAACCTCCTGCCGGGACGCTCCATCGAAGGCGTCGCAACCGGGTCGCTGTACGCGGCGGCACGACAGGCCCGAACCCCGCGCAGTCTGGACGAATTGACCGCCGTCTCGCGCGTCGAGAAGGACGAAATCGCCCGAACCTACCGCTACGTCGCCCGAGAACTCGGCCTCGAAATCGAACCCGCCGACCCGAAGAGCTACGTCCCGCGGTTCGCGTCGGAACTCGACCTCTCAGACGAAACCGAGCGCAGGGCGCGATCCCTGCTCGATACGGCCATCGAGAAGGGAATCCACAGCGGGAAGTCGCCCGTGGGTCTCGCCGCTGCCGCGGTGTACGCCGCCGCCCTCCTGACCAACGAGAAAGTCACCCAGTCGGAGGTCAGCGACGTGGCGAACATCAGCGAAGTCACCATCCGAAACCGCTACCACGAACTGCTCGACGCCGAAGAAGGGACGATAGCACCCTGATATCGTTCATTCCGAAATCGCGTCGAACTCAGTTCTGAGCGCCCGCTTTCGATAGCGACTGCGACCGTGGTCGTTCGACGGGTGAACTGACTCACCAGACCGCAAACAGCAAGTATCGGCTTCGCCCCATTCCGCTATGGAGACGACGCGACACTTCACGGCGACGACCTACGTCGTTCACGACGGCGAGTGTCTGCTTCACGAGCACGACGGTCTCGACATGTGGCTCCCACCGGGCGGTCACTTAGACCGGGACGAACTCCCCCGCGAGGCCGCCCTCCGGGAAGTTCGTGAGGAGACGGGACTCGACGTCTCCCTTCTCGAACCGGAGACGACGGTCACCGCCGACTTCGGCAGAGAGCTTTCGCCCGCGGAACACACCATGCTCTATGACGTGGATACGTTCGACGGCGACGTCGCCCACCAGCACATCGACTTCGTCTACTACGCCGAGGCGACGGGGCGAACCCTCTCGCCGAACGACGACGAAATCGGAACCGATGGTTGGCAGTGGTTCGCACCCGACGAACTGCACGGCCACGACGGCATGACCGAGGAAGTCATCGCTCTCGGCAGTGAGGCCGTGGAACGTGTCGAAGCGCAGTCCGAGACCGCGGATTAGGCTGTATATAATAAGGTCTATACGGTTATTTCTGGAATCCATGAGCATCATAGACAAACTGTTCGGTAGCGACGATGACGACCCTTGTCCGACCTACGTCTGCACCGGGTGCGGCAAAGCGTTCGACGACGAGCAACAGCGTTGTCCCGACTGCGAAAGCAAACAAATAGTAATGGCACATAACAGACAGAATTAAAATTTCCCATATTTTCACCTCGACTAATAATATTCTCCCGTACGACGAGAAATCACGAAACGACGCTAAAATGCCGGTGAGCTCTATTATCCGGTGTATAGTAATATTACTACTGTCAAATGGACATCGAGAATAGGATTTGTCAGACGAGTCTGTCTGAAACCTGCTCGCGCAGATCCGTCCCGATTCGAGTATAAGTCGTGCGGGGCGCAGTACGAACTCGACCGACAGATATGTGCCGAGTGCGGAGGTCACTGCATCGGCGATCACGAATCGTGGCTTCAGAGCGAACTCGATGACCCGGCATCCCGCCAGCAGGGCTACTGATCGCGCGCCGTCGCTTACGATTCGAGCCGAGCGCGCACGTACTTCGTGATGTGATCGTCCATCCGTCGTTTGAAGCCCGCCTGCCGCGCGAGGCGGTCGAGTTCGCGCGCCACAAGACTACCGTACTGCACCGCCTTTTTGTCTCGAACTGCGACCTCGTCGGGAACGAACGACCGGGCGGACTCCCTGAACGCCCACTTTCGAACGCCGTCGTCCGAGACGAGCATGTCGCCCGGAAGTCGGAGCGCGGTTCGAACGACGCGGTCGGAAAGCAGCGGAGCGACGGGTTCGACGCCTGCCGACCGAAGCGTGAGTACGTCCCGCGGCAACTGCTCGGGAAGCGTTCGAATCGTCTCGCGCGCCGCGCCGCGAACCGTCTCGGCCTCGACGCGGTGGTCTGCCCGAGCCACCTTCTGGTACCCGCCGAACAGTTCGTCCGCGCCCTGTCCGACCGCGAGCCGGTCGTGGCCGTCCGCTTTCGCTCGCTCGGCGGTTAGGTAGAGTGGGAGCGCGATTTGCACGTCCATAGCGTTCGTCCGGTCGATGGCGCGGGCCACCTCGGGAACGGCGCGTTCGATGGCTTCGTGCGTGAGTTCGACCACTCGTACGTCGCGACCCATTCTGTCTGCCGCGGTTTTCGCCGCCTCCACGTCGTGGCTGTCCGGAAAGCCCGCCACGTACAGCGGACAGTCGAAGGCGCTGGCGACGACTGCCGAATCGACGCCGCCCGAAAACGCGACTGCAAGACCGTCCGCGGAAATCTCGTCTAGACAGGTTCTGACGGCATCGCGGACTGCGGCGATGGCTTCGCTCTCGTCCTCGAAGGCTGGCGGGTCGGGAAGTTCCCAGAGTCGGTTGTCGCCGTCGCTCGTGCGGGCGAATCCCGCGGGAACCGGGGTCGGTGCACCGAGGTCGCGGGGGTCGTGACTCCACATCGTCGGGTCGTCGGCCTCCGAAAAGAGGGGGTAGCGACCGAGCACGTCGCGGACGAGGGTTCCGTCGAGCTCGCCTGCGAAGCCTCGCGTCCCCGGCAATGGGTCGTTCTCCTCGATAGCGCGACGAACGAGGTCGGCAGTTGCGCCTTGCATCATCCGAAGTACTGCGCGACTCTGCTGGCGACCCGGCGTTTCGCGCCCCCTGCGGCCTGCCGGAAACTGATTCGCCACGGTGTTCGCTTGCCCTGTACCTCTGTTCGGCCGTCAACGATAGCGCCGAGAATCGCCCTGCTGTCGCGCGCGTCCACGTCGATTTGAGTCACGGCTTGGCCGACCATTTCGCTGATGTGGGCGTCGCTCCCTGCCGTCATGGGGATTCCGTGTTCGCGGGCGAATCCTTTCGCCCGGCGGTTGCCCCGTCCCGTCAGGAGGCGCGAGTTGTACACCTCGATGGCGTCCGCCTGTGCGAGTTCGCCGCGAGTGACGTTCGTGGCGACGCCGCTTCGCGATTTCTGGAAGGGATGGGGGACGATTGCGACGCCACCTTGTTCACGGATTCGGTCGAGCGTCTCGCCGAACGACAGTCCTGCCGGAACGCGCTCCTCGATGCCCAGTCCGAGGACGTGCCCGGCGCGCGAAGTGATTTCCATGCCCGGAATCCCGACTAACCCGTATTCGGGTGCGAGGTCGGCGGCTTCGAGGCTGGCTTCGATTTCGTCGTGGTCGGTAACGGCGATAGCGTCGAGACCGACGGCCTTCGCCTGCTCCAAGAGCAATTCTACCGGGTCACGACCGTCGTGGGAAAGTGCGGAATGACAATGCAACTCGACCGAAAGCACGGGCGAAGGTTGGAAGGGGGGCGGCAAAAACGACTCGGTCCGTCGCTCCTGTCGTTTGAGACGTTCACTCATGCAAGTAGTATAGCTAATTCTATATTAAAATCTAAAAATTAATGTTTGTAAAAATAATAAATTATATATTATTTGCAATAGTAATACGCTATGGTATAGACATGCCAAATGATAAATTCGGACGAAACAGTCGGAGAAACGTGCTCAAAACCCTCGGTCTCGCAGGTGCAAGCCTGACGATTCCGACGTCGTTCGCCGTGGCACGCTCCGACCGCGGACGTATTTCCCTCGATACCAGCCAGTACGATACGCTCGACACGAGCGAAGTCGTCGTCCGCGACGATGGCGTCGTCGAGGTTCGTATGGCTGGTACCGTCGGGCCAACCGACCCGATACGAGGCTACGAAGTCTCGGTGGACGACATCCGCGATACTAACGGACGAGTTCGTCCGTCGCGTGCGAACGCCGCTCTCGACAGACTCTCGCAGAACGAACTCCTAAACACGGCGGCAGACACCGCACCGCAACAACGCCGAAAGTTTCGAAGAAGGGACGACCACGAGCAGTGGTTCGCCCGGCATCGGAACGCTGAGCCACGACGGTGGCGACTACGAGTCAGATTATCGAGGTGGGGCGTGGCTTCGCTCGAAAGACCCCGTAAACCTCGACGTGACGAAGACCGACCACTGGATGCGCTGGACGACCTCCGGTGGCGAAGCCGATTGGTACAACGCGAAAGGCGCGTGGTGGGCCGGTGAGTTCGTCGCGCCGCCGTCGGACTGGGACCACAACGACTCGTGGTTCGGAAGCCCGAACTGGAGCGGAAGCACCGTCAAACTCACCTACCACGTGGATTACATCAACTGGACGTGGCAGTGGAACGACGTGAAGACGGAAGCGTTCCACCGAATCACGCTCATCGGAAACCCCGGCGGCTACCTCAACTGGTCTACGAATCACTGGCACACTGGCGAGGACGCTGGCCTACTGAGCGCGCAGGCAGGACACCACTCGGGGTGTCCGGAAGGCTGTTAAAAATCAGTCAACCTTTTGCGCTAGCGAAATTTTCGTCGCATTGCCCGCCAGAGGGCACCGGCCACGACGGCGACGCCGTAGAACCACACCACGCTCAGCACGTAGAACTCCGTCGTTCCGACGAACTCGCCCATCCCGAGGAGGTTGAAGATGCCCGACAGTCCCAAGAGGACGACGAGACTCGGCACGGCGAGGAGCGAGAACAGCGTCAGGTCGGTCAGCCACGCGAGGGCTGGCGGCACCGTGAGTGCGAGGAACACCGCGAGTACGTCGCGTCCGATAAAGTACGAGAGCGGCGTCTGCTCGTCGTTCGGGCCGCCCGATTTCGGTTTCGAACCGAATTGCACGTCGCCGGACGTTCCCAACAGCACTCCCGAGATTCCGAGCAGTAGAGCTGACGGAAGGGCGTACACGCCGATAGTCATCGCACCCGCGACGGTCAGGACGAGGAGGCCGACGACGGCCGTCCAGAGCGGTTCCGCCCGTCTCGTCCAGAGACCGACTCCGCCGAGGAGACTGAAGCCGAGCACTGCGAGCGGAATCGCGAGGAGTGCCCAGTTCGTCGGCGTGTAACTACCCATCAGTTCGACGGTGCCGTGGTACGTCGTCGTTGACGCTTCGACGACCGTCTCGCTGACGCCGGATTCCGTCCCGCGACTCACTCGTCCGCCGCTGGTCACGGTGAACGGGGCGAAAAACAGGACGTACATCGTGGCAATTACGCCGGCGATCACACCGGCAGCGCCGCTGATTCGTCCCAGGCGTTCCTGTTTAGATGTATGAATGACTCGATACATAATTATACATCGACGGGATGAAGCAAAATCTTTGCGGTGAAAATGACGGTTTCAAGAATTGACGGACGGGATTATAGCGGTTGCCGCCATTCGCTCGACAACCAGTTGTAGGCGTCCCGTGGTCGGCCGTTGACGAGCAGGGCCAATCCGACGAACGCGACGACGAGTGGTGTGAGCGTGTACGTGACCGCTTTCAAGACGATTCGTTCGAAAGATGTGTGATACTGGCTCATGGTTTCGATTTTCGAGTGATTCACCGGAGGGCGAACTGTTACATGAGTCGGTGGTCTGTAGTAAATGCTTTCTGGAATTGCATTTGATTACGATCTTTCTAACTGTCTGAATCAAATCACGTGCGTTCGAGAATCGACCACAGCTATCGGAACTCTGACGACATGTCTGCACCAAATTCTAAAGACGTTTGTTTTCTAATCAGCGTATAATCAAGATGTATAGTCACATTTAGAACCACTATCTGTACGATGTGGCCGTAGTTCTTGTTTTAACCCATAACTTTTTATTTCTACAACTCGTGTCTCACGTTGAGGAGCAAACCTTTGCTAACACCCCACGCCTGCTCCTCTTCGATCCCCAATGGTAACGTTCGTCACCGGTGTTCCGGCGGTTCCGTAAACGGAATGCGCTGGAACGCCCCGTGTCTCTGACCAGCCATCATTACCATTTTCGCGTCGCCGCCGTCCTCAGTTCGTGACGAGCGTCGAGTCTGGCGTGTATCAATCGCGTCGAGTCACGTCGAGTAACGGGGTCGCTCGGACGACGCGTGAAAAACTCACGTTCGTGCACATGGAAAGGCATTAATCCGCCCTGTCTGTACAGAAGAGTGAATGAGTCTCTCCGAGTCCGACCGCGAGTTGGTCGTCGCCGAACTCGACCGCGACCCGACTCCGGCCGAGGAAGCGCTGTTCGAGAACCTCTGGAGCGAACACTGCGCGTATCGCTCGTCCCGACCCCTACTTTCGGCGTTCGACTCCGAAAGCGAGGATGTCGTCATCGGTCCCGGCGACGACGCGGCAGTCGTCGCGCTTCCGTCGGCTAACACCGATTCCACTCGCGGCGATAGCCGCGCAGACGAAGACACGTACATCACGATGGGTATCGAGAGCCACAACCACCCGTCCTACGTTGACCCCTACGACGGTGCGGCGACGGGCGTGGGTGGCATCGTCCGCGACACGCTCTCGATGGGTGCCTACCCCATCGCGCTCGCGGACAGCCTCTACTTCGGCGACTTCGACCGCGAACACTCCCGGTACCTGTTAGAGGGCGTCGTCGAAGGAATCGCTGATTACGGCAATTCCATCGGCGTTCCGACCGTGACGGGAAGCACGCAGTTCCACCCCGACTACGAAGGCAATCCGCTGGTCAACGTGGCCTGTGTCGGCCTGCTTTCGGCAGACCGACTCGTCACGGCGAACGCGCAGAAACCGGGCAACAAACTCGTCCTCGTCGGGAACGGAACCGGGCGGGACGGCCTCGGCGGCGCGAGCTTCGCCAGCGAAGACCTCGCGGAGGACGCCGAGACCGAG
>CAYNQM010000158.1:0-6977 GCA_964399275.1 uncultured Haladaptatus sp. | reverse complement strand
GTCCTCGATGAAGTGGCGGGCGTACCCCATCGGCGTCTCCATTTCGGCCAAATCCTCGTCGGAGACGTTGTAGGTGTCCTGCAGAACTTCCATCTGCGCCTCCTCGCGGTTTTTCAGGCGCTCGACAGCGCCGACGATGGGCGTTCCGGTGACGTGCCACGCGATGGGAAACAGCACGTTATCACCCTTCAGTCGGCGGTAGCGCGCCCACACGTCGGGAACCGTGTATGTACGAACGTGACCGAGGTGCATCCCCCCGCTCGGATAGGGGTAGGGAACCGTAACGAACGTGGCTTCCTCGTCGGACGGGTCGACCTCGTACTGGCCCTCCTCCGCCCATCGAGACTGCCACTTCGATTCGATTTTCCGTGGGTTGTAGTCCATACGTCTCATTCCGCACTGGCGATTAAAAGAACTACCATACCTGACTGTCCCGTCTGTTTAGTTGCGGCAAATGTTGCGCAGAAGTCGAAACGCTGATACGATGGTACTGTGTGGAACCAGCTCGTGGGCGAGTTCGCCGAGACTGCGCGCGACCACATCCGCGACACCCTCGCCGAGCGACTGCCGCGATTCGACTGGGAGACGGAACATCGCATTCGGCGAACTCCCGTAGACGTGGTTGGCCGAACCGACGACCACTTCGTCGCGGTCGAACTGGAGTGGCGCAGAGCCGACCCCGTCAACAACACGGCGAAACTGTTCTACTACGTGAACGAGGCCGAACTGGATTCGTACCGCCGAGTTTCCGTTTTTCAGGTGTTTACCGGCTACTACGATTTGGATTCGGGCGGCGTTTCGTCGAAGCGCGAAACCGCGGAGTTCGTCGGCGACGTGGCCGCGGATTCGTTCGAGCATGTTTCGTTTTCGCCGGTGACGTTCGGCCTCGAACCGCCGAAAAGAGGTGGTGAGTGGCCTGAAAATTGGAAACTGGTTGCTGAGGAGACTGTTAGGAAAATCGTTCGACAGATGTGATTAGACGTGGTTTCGTGTGATTTTCTGTTGCTAGCTACTGTGAACTCCTATCAGATTGCGGTGCAAGACTCAGATTGCGGTGCAAGAGGTGGTTGAGTTACTTTCAGGCTAGCTATTGCCGACTCCTAACACCGCACCTCGTCCTCCCCAACCTCCTCCCTCATTCCGGACGAGCGAACCTCGTCCGGGTTCTCGGTCACACGGAAAGAGGCAAGCTCTTTCCTGCTCTCGTTCGCTCCTTCGTCACTCACGAGAACTCCGTTCCCGAGAACATCATTCGGTCGGCCCTCGCGCGCGTTGCTCGCACGCGCCGGGGGTGATTGTGAAAATTCAAGCAAGCCAGATTCGTGCAGTGGCGCGCGAAGGCGAACCGGAGGTTCGCCCGCGCGAGGGACGACTGAACGAAGTGAGGGAGTCGGTTGGGGAGGCGTGTGGGCGGTTGCGGGGCGGTGGCGGTCTGCGGTATTTGTTGTCGGCATCAGCTAGCGTAAACGAATTAATTCGGTCATTCTCGGCGTTGGGGTTTAGTTGCTCGTCTCCACTCGAAATTCAAACCCTGAAAAATCCCGCGTTACTTCAGAACGACCAGTTCGTCGTCCAGCATATCCGAGAGAACGTCCCGAGCGTGGCCGTCGGGGTCAACACCCTCGTACACTCCCCGCACCTCGCCACCATCGAGAATGAACGTCGTTCGCGGGGTGTAGTTGTCCTCGACTTCGACACCGAACCCATCCGCAATCTCCCCGTCGGGGTCGGCCAGCAGGTCGAACCCGAGGTCGTACTTCTCGGCGAACTCCCCGTGACTCTCAACGTCGTCGGTCGAGACGCCGTACACCGTCACGCCCGCGTCGGCGTAGCTCTCCAGTTCGGCGTTGAACTGCTTGGCCTCGACGGTGCATCCCGGCGTGTCGTCTCGCGGGTAAAAATAGACGACCGTCGGCGTGTCGAACTCCGGCGAAACCGTCTCGCCGCGTTGGTTCTCTGCGCGTACGTCGGGTGCGTCGTCGCCTGCTTCGAGCGTCATGTCTGGCAGTTGCCCCCGAAGTGACAAGCCGTTTGTGGTTGACGGAACCTTCGTCGTCTTCTTCGGCGGATTAATCGGATTGATGCTGTATTTCATTCTCGGTCGGACTGGCCGAGGCGGCAGTTCGACCTACACGCAGTACTGAACGGACCGAACGACACCCCTGTACGACTTCGGTACGGCGAACAGCGGAAAAAATAGCGACACCGACGCTAGTTGACTTCGATGTTGTGCGAATCGTCGTCACCGCTGAGTTTCGGGAGAGTGACGGTCAGCACGCCGTTTCGGTGCCTCGCGGAGACTCCCGATTCGTCTACCGGTTCGGGAAGAGTGACGGTTCGGCTCACCGAGCGCTGGCGTCGCTCCCGGCGAATGTACTGCTCGTCGTCCTCTTCCACTTTGGACTCCGTTTCCGCGACGATTCGGAGGCGCGTATCCCGAAGCGTGATGTCGATGTCGTCTTTCTCGAATCCCGGCAAATCGGCGGTGACGACCAACTGGTCACCGTGATCGGTGATGTCAACCGAGATGCCGCCCTTCTGCAAGTCCATCTCGCCGCCGAACTGGCTTCCCATGTCTTCGAACTGTCGTCCCATGCGTTCGAACAACTCCTCGATTTCGTCGAATGGATTCTTTCGTTTGGCCATATCCTCTCACCCAGACGAAGTTCGTCGCGCTCGTTCTTAAAAATTCACGCCGACCCGAACAGGACGTGCTCGGCGTCGTAGGAACCGAGTTTTCGCACCCAGCCGTTTTCCGCCAGCGCTTCGACTTCGGCGATGGCCTCCTCGGCGCGCTCCTCGTACAAGCCCGCCTCGAAATCGACGTGGAAGACGTAGTCGCCGAGACGCTCCCCGCTCGGACGCGATTCGACGCGGGTGAGATTGATGTCGCGCTCGGCGAACGGTTCGAGAAGCGAGAGCAGGAGTCCGGGATAGTTCGCGCCGGGATAGACGACGAGCGACGTTTTTCCGCCTGCGCGTGAGCGCTCGCTTGCGGGCGCGAGGACGAAAAACCGGGTCGCGTTCGAGGTTCGTTCCTGAATATCCTCGGCGAGGACGGTCAGTTCTTCGGCGTTGTCCGGATGGGCGATTGCCGCCACGGAGGGGTCGTCGCGGGCGCGCTCGACGCCGCGAGCGGTGCTGGCGACCGCCTCCCGTTTCGCGTCGGGATATTCGGCTTCGAGGTACGCCCGACACTGCGCGAGTGCTTGGGCGTGGCTGGCGACGGTTTCGAACTCCGGCGTCTGTGCAATCAGCGCGTGGCGAATCGGCGTCACGAGTTCGCGGACGACAGCGATGTCGTTCTCGGCGAGCGCGTCCAACGTCGCCGTGACGCTTCCCTCGATGCTGTTCTCGATGGGAACGACGCCGCGTTGAAACTCGTCGTCCACGACCGCTTCCACGATTGACGTGACCGATTCGCGGAACGCAACGTCGTCCGCGACTGCGCATGCGGCGCGGTGAGAGTAGGTTCCCGCCGGACCGAGCGTGACTGCTTGCATACTGAGCGATTTCGGTTCGGCAGGCAAAAAAGGGTCGGGGGTGGCAGATTATGCGTGCTGTTTCGCCGTCTTGCGGTCAACCAACTTGTAGAAACGACTCGTGTTGCCCGACTCCGTCTCGTCCTGATAGACGAACGCGAGGTCGTCGGATTCGAACGTATCGAACCACTCGTTCCAGTCGATAGACACCAACTCGTCGTGGTCGTCCTCGGTATCCGGAAACTGAAGCCGGAGGATTTCCGCTCCCCTGTCGGCGGTCGATTCGACCGTCGTCGGTTCGCCACCGCGTTTTTCGACCCATTCCTTGATAGTTCGGTGGTTCGTCGTTACCTGACTGTGTTCGGTATCGAAATTGATATCCGTCATGTTCGTTCGAGGTATCCCGTTCTCGGGCCAACTCACTCCTGAACGTGGTGCTTGCTACCGCAAGCAGACGAGATCGTGCTCGGCGAGGTCGTAGTTCACCGGCGAGAAATCAGAAAAAGGCTGAGACGGCGGTCGGATTTAAGATGAAGAACGACGAATCGTGAACCATGGTGAGTGACTCTGGCGAGCGACCGGACGAAGAAACCGATTTGGGAAAGCTCAAACTCGGACAGACGGTGTACGACGACGATGGAAACGAACTCGGCTCCATCCGCGGCTTCGACGAGTCGGGTTTCTACGCCACGATGCGAGAGGGGTACGAAGCTCTCTCCGTCGGCCACGCCCGCTCGGGTCACGAGTTCGGCGAAGCCGAATTGATGTGGCGCTGTTCGGACTGCGGCGAAATGGGCGAATTGGACGAGGGCCTGCCGGACGAATGCCCGAACTGTGGCGGGCCGAAAGAAGACATCTACTACTGGACGGAAGACTGACGACCGAGCGGAAGGCTGAACTTTTCATCCCCCGCTCCCTCGGTCAGGTATGGACATCGTCGTGTTCGGTGCCGGAAGCCTCGGAACGCTCGTCGGTGGCCTTCTCGCTCGCGAACACGAGGTGACGCTCGTCGCCCGAGATCCCCACGCGACCGAGGTTCGGGAATCCGGACTCCGCGTCTGCGGCGAGTTCGACTTTCGAGTTCGCCCCGACGCGACCACCGACGGACGCGACCTCCGAGGGGAGTGCGCCATCGTGACGGTCAAGGCGTTCGACACGGGACAAGCCGCCAGTCAACTGGCGACTGGCGAGTTCGAATCCGTCCTCTCGCTCCAGAACGGGATGGGCAACGAACAAACGCTCGCAGACCATCTCGACTGTCCGATTTTGGCAGGAACCGCGAGCTACGGCGCGGTGCTGACCGACCCCGGAGCAGTCGAGTGCACCGGAATCGGCGAGGTCGTCCTCGGAGCGCGAGAAGGAGGAAACTCCGCACCGGCACGCCGAATGGGAGGCGCATTCCGCACTGCCGGAATCGAGACGGAAGTCGCCGACGACATGCCGCGCAGACTGTGGGAGAAGCTCGCGGTGAACGCCGGTATCAACCCGACCACCGCGCTTTCTCGCACGGAAAACGGGGCCGTCCTCTCGGGGACTGCCAACGAAATCGCAACGACCGCGGCCCGCGAAACCGCCCGCGTTGCCCGTGCGGAGGGCGTCGAACTCACCGACGACGACGCGGTTGCGGCGATGACAGCGGTCGCCGAGGCGACTACAGCGAACACCTCTTCGATGCGCCAAGACGTGGAAGCGGAACGGCGAACGGAAATCGACGCGATAAACGGCTACGTCGTGGCTCGCGGAAACGAACACGACATCGAAACGCCGGTCAACCGGACGCTCGCGGGACTCGTCGAAACGTGGGAACGCACGAACGCATGAAAAGCGAGCAACCCAGTCGTCAAGAGCGCATGATGACGAACAGCGCCGCGAGACCGCCGATCACGAGGACGAACCAGTAACTCGCGAAACGGTAGACGATTGCCGCTGCCACGGCCGAACTCCACGGAATCGCCGGCACGAGTCCGATGATGAGGATAGCGAGCGCCGCCTCGACCCCCGCCAGTCCGCCCGGCGTCGGGGTCATGCCAGCCAGCGTGCTCGCCGGAACGATGAACAGCACGAGCACCAGGTCGAGGGGCAGTCCGAGCGCCCGCCCTGAGAAGTACAGCGGGAGCGCGAAGAAAACCCACCCGGTGTAGGAGAAGACCAGCGCGAACAGCAGTTCGCGCGGCTCGTCCGCGATACGCTCCAGCGAGTGATAGAACCGGTCGATTCGCTTTCGAACGCCATCGACCGTAATCCGGTTCGTTCGCGTGGCGATGGGTCGGACGATGGTAAGGACGATGTCTTCGACGCGCCCGCGGTAGCGCCATCCGCCGTAGGCAATCGCCGGAACGCCGAACGCCAGCACGACCAGTCCCTGTGCGAGCGTCTTCGCGTTGTCCGGGAGCGACGCCTTGAGGAGCAGATAGCTCAGTCCGAGCGCCGCGAAGTTGAAGAACGGCAGGAGGTTGAGCAGATCCGCCGTCACGACGCTTGCGAGGCTATCCTCGTAGTTCGCTTCCGTATCTCGCGACAGGATGTAGGCGATGAACGGTTCGCCGCCCGCCTGTCCGAGCGGAGTGACGTAGTTGGCGAACGTCGCCGCGAAGTAGGTGACGACGAGTCGCTTGAACCGCACTTCGATGTCGAGTACCGCGAGGACGATTTGCCACGCTTTACCCCACGCGGCCAACCCGACGATGGTCGAACCGCAGGCTATCCAGACCCACGTGTAGTCCGCCCCTTCGAGAGCGTCGAGCACTCGTCGCCAACCGGAGGCCATCACCAATAGGTAGATGAGAGCCCCGGCGACGGCGAACCCCAGCAGTAGCTTTCCAGCGCCGAAACGTTCAGTAAGCCCTGCGGATAGCGCCTTCCCGCCATCCGATGCCGACTCGTCAGTCACGTTAGTCAATGTAACCGAGGTCTTGTAGTCGGTCTTTTGCGTCGTCGCTCATGTCGCCCAACACGTCGTCGTCCGAGACTTCCTTCCACTCGCCGCCGACGCTCTCCTCGAAGTCCGACAGCGCGGATTCGAGTTCGGCTTCCTCGTCGCTTCCCTCGCCCCGCGCGTTGTGTTGTTCGTCGGGGTCGTCGTCCAAGTGGTAGAACTCGTCCTCGATTCGCTCGTTGCGAATGTACTTGGCGTCGGGACGGCGGGAAGCCCGCATCCGCGAGTAGAATCGGGAATCCTCGTCCAGCGTGATGTTGGCGGCCTTCGCCTTCTCTTCGAGCTGTTTCAGCTCGACCACGGGTCGGTAGTACTCCACGAAGGCACACTCACCGTCGCCCGGCACGTCTTCGGCGAAGGAGCGATAATCCTCGTTCAACAGCGAGCGCGCCTCGTCCAGCGGTCGGGTAGAGCGCGACCCCGAAACGCCCGCGTGGTCGAGGATGGTGTGATAGAGGTCGATGAGTTCGACCTGCTGGTCGCTCACGTCGGTATCCAACTCGGGATGTTTGACCATCAGCGGGACGTTGATGAGCGGGTCGTAGATACAGAACTCGTGG
>CAYNQM010000157.1:0-7063 GCA_964399275.1 uncultured Haladaptatus sp. | reverse complement strand
CATCACGGCAGGCATCCCGCGCCAGCCGGGCCAGACTCGAATCGACCTCGCGGGCGACAACGCACCCATCATGGAAGACATCGGCTCCTCGCTCGCCGAGCACAACGACGACTTCGTCACCATCACGACTTCGAACCCGGTTGACCTGCTCAACCGTCACCTCTACGAGGTCGGCGACCGAGCGCGAGAGAAAGTCATCGGTTTCGGTGGCCGACTCGACAGCGCCCGATTCCGCTACGTCCTGAGCCAGCGATTCGACGCGCCGGTTCAGAACGTCGAGGCGACCATCATGGGCGAACACGGCGACGCGCAGGTTCCCGTCTTCTCGAAGGTGCGCGCCAACGGCGTCGACCCCGAGTTTTCCGACGACGAGAAAGAAGAAATCCTCGGCGAACTCAAAGAGAGCGCGATGAACGTCATCGAGAAGAAGGGCGCGACCCAGTGGGGTCCGGCGACGGGCGTCGGCCACATGGTCGAGGCGGTTCTGCGCGACACGGGCGAAGTGCTACCCGGTTCAGTCAAACTCGAAGGCGAGTACGGCCACGACGACGTGGCGCTCGGCGTCCCCGTCAAACTCGGCAACGACGGCGTCGAGGAAGTCGTCGAGTGGGATTTGACCGAGTTCGAGCGCGAACAGCTCGGCGAGGCGGCTGATAAGTTGGCAGAGCAGTACGACAAAATCGCGTAAACCGAGTAGTCGGGCGATTAGAGCCGAATTGATTTTTCCGCAACGATTCGTTTCGGGAGTAGGAATAGCGAGGAAGTAGCCAAGAGTTTTCTTTTACCACGTTGCTGGTTATTCTCGATACGTCTCTGACTAGCACGACAGTGGCAGTGAGTGATGCTCTCGTTTCGGATTGTATTTTTTCAGTGACGCTAGCTACTGCCGACTCCAAACGACCGACACCGCACCGCGAAAGCCACACGCCTCCCCAACCGACTCGCTTCGCTCGTCCCTCGCACGCTGTCGGCACAGGGCTTCGGACGTGAAGTCCTCACCCTGTGCCAGCGCGCGCCACATGGAAAGTGGAGTATCGCGCGGATTTTCACGAATTTCCTCGGTGCGCGGGAGCGAACCCCCGGTTCGCTCGTCCGAAGAAGAGAAGGCTAAGGGAAACGAGGTAGGGTAGCGGTCGTTTGTTATCAGGAATATATATCAACACCCCGACAAATATGAATATACTTCCGTGAACGAGATGTCGAAGTGGCAGTTATTTGAGGCAGTAGCTAGCATCGCAGAAAGGGGGCAGGAAACGAGGACGCGATTTAGATAAAGTTTCCCCAATTCGTCGCTATCGGCCGGTCATGAGTCGCTTGCCGATTTTCTCGGGAAGGCCAACTTCCTGCACCTTCTCCTGCACGTCTTCGATGTCGTAGTCCACGCGGTGTTCCTCGACGGTCATCTCCGCGAGGTCGAGCGTCGCGTAGGCCGAGAGAGGGTTTCTATCCCGCGGTTGGCCGACGCTCCCGGGGTTCATGACGATGCCCTCGTCGTACACCTCGTGATGTTGGACGTGGGTGTGACCCATCACCAGCACGTACTCGTCGCCGAGCATGTCGGAGCCGAACTCGTTGGGATAGGTGTAGTGGTCGGGGTCGTCCGGGTGACCGTGGACGATTCGCACCCGTCCGTCGCACGCCGTAGTGCTGTCGGGGAGGGCAGACAACCACTCGCGATGGAGGTCGTTCAGTTCGTCGCGGGCGTACTCGACGCCTGCGCCAGCCATGCTGTTGAATCCGAACGAGGTGTCCGAAACGACCGCGCGGTCGTGGTTGCCCATCACGCAGGCCGTCACACGGTCGCGGAGGATGTCGATACACTCGGCAGGCCACGGGTTGTAGCCGACCACGTCGCCCGCACAGAGTAGTGCCTCGACCGTGGGCATGTCCTCCAACACGGCCTCCAGCGCGGGGCGATTCGCGTGTACGTCCGAAATAACGCCAACCTTCATGCGAATCGATACGTTCGCCGAGGACTTAATTCCCGTTCTCGATAGCTATCGAGAAGTCGTCACGCACGTCGCCGCCACCGTCAGTTCGCGCGATGCCGACCGCACAGACGGGGTGTTCGAAGTCGAGGTCGTAGGCACCGGTTGCGGCCTCGTCCGCGTTCACTGCACCGAATTCGAACGACTCGGGCGTGTCCTTCTCGTAGGTGGCAACGAGGGTCGGTTCAGTGACCTGCTCGACCAACAGGGCGTCCCGGCGGACGATACCGATGTACGACTCCTCGCCGACCGTGCCCGCGATTCGGGGCGTGTCGTAGTCGTCCTTCTCGTAGTCTAGCGCGAGTAGGGTTTCCGCCAGCGCGTCTCGCGCTGGATACCCCAGTTCGAGTTTTTCTGCGATTGGGTCTACCTGCGACCCGTTTCCGACGACGGCGGTGTCGCCCACCGTCCGCACGCAATTGTAGGAGATGTAGGGGTTGTCCGTCTCCGGTGCGTCCTCGGTCGGCGCGACGGTGACGGCGTCCTCGCGTGCAACCGCCTTCCGGTTCGGGAACGACCGCGAGGAAACTCGATACGCACCCACGTCCGGGCCAATTACAATGAAGCGTCCAACGTACATACACGGTGATGAGTAATCGGAGCGCAAATAGGTGGTGGTTTGTGCATGGTTACGGAATGTGTTTCAGTAACATACGGAGGACAAACGCGCAACGCTTACAAGCAAGCGGCAAGTACGGTTTTCTGCTGTAAGCCAAGTCCCATGGGGTAGTGGCCAATCCTGAAGCCTTCTGGGGGCTTCGACCCAGGTTCGAATCCTGGTGGGACTACTTCTTTGATTTTCGTAATTTTACTTAGCGAGTGTTCGGTGGATATGTACTCGCCACTGGCGACAGAAATACAGCCAATCGTAGGGTAAGGATGTCCAAACCTATCTATTTTTTCACTATTACGCCCAGAAGAACAAAATCACCTGGCCATAATCATCCAGTATGCAGAGCGACCTAAGCGAGAAGACCGCCATCGTCACAGGTTCGAGTAGCGGTATCGGAAAGGGAATCGCACGCGAGTTTGCGCGACGGGGGGCAAACGTCGTCCTGAACTCGCGGTCGGAGGAACGAGCGGCAAACGCCGCGAAAGATATCGACACCGATGCTGGAACCGTCCTGCCTGTCGAGGCGGACGTGACCGACTACGAGTCGGTTCGGGCACTGGTCAAAGCCACCGTCGAGGAGTTCGGGTCGCTCGACGTGATGGTCAACAACGCGGGAATCAACATTCGAGGGCCTGCGGAGGAGATATCCCCCGAAGACTGGCAGACGGTGATGGACGTGAACCTGACCGGAACGTTCTACGGGGCGCAACTGGCCGGAAAGCAGATGATCGAGCAAGGCACCGACGGCCACATCATCAACATTTCGAGCATGATGGGTGAACAGGGACAGACTGGCCGAACGCCCTATAACACGTCGAAAGGGGGCGTGAATAACCTCACGCGGTGTCTCGCGGTGGAGTGGGCCGAACACGACATCCACGTCAACGCTATCGCGCCCGGTTACATTCGAACCGAAATGGTGGATGAAGCGCAAGATCAAATCGGCTTCGACGCAGACGATGTCATCGACAGGACACCGCTTGGTCGGTTCGGTTCCGTCGAGGAAATTGCGAACTGTGCGAGTTTTCTCGCCGCAGGAGAGCACTTCATGACCGGCGAGGTGCTCCACGCTGACGGCGGCTGGCTCGCGTTTGGGTGGGGCAGTCGGTCGTAGCTTTTCTCGGAGAGAAATCCTTTCGAATCAGTTCACGTTTCTTCGTCACCCCTCCGCTTCAACTGCAAAATCCTACAAATCTCGGTCCGACTCGCCACTTTCCACATCGTCAACCTCCCCTAACGCTCGCTCGTCGTTGTACACTTCCATTCCGCCAGCCTCGCCCGTCACTTCGTTGTACACCGCTTCTCGCGCTTCGTCCGCCGATTCGAAGCGTTCGTCCACGAGGCGGTCGAACACGCTTCCCAGCGTCTCGGTTTCGTTCGGTAGGTCGAGTTGCTGGTCGCCGTACTCGGTCGCCAGTTCCTCGCTCGTCGTCGGATACTTGTGCTCGCCGAGCATTCGACCCGCTTCGCCCAGCATGTCCTCGACGGTCTCGGCGCGTTCGTGCTGGCGTTTGCGGGCGCTGTCCTGCACGTCCCCGGCGTCGTGGTCGTCGTCGGGCATGGTGTCGAACTAAACCGTGGCGTCGGAAATTCGTACTGGCCACGAGCACTCACAACGAACGCCGACTGCGGACTACTTCTCGACTTCGAGCAGGGCCACACGCTCGCAGACGAGATCACAGAGACCGCCACTGGTCGCGTCCAGTTCCGTCTCGGAAATTTCGAAGAAGTCGAAAATTCGATCGCGGTCGAAGTTTCCAAGCGTTTCCGCAGGTTCGAGCAGGTCGGCGACTGCTGTTACAGCGTCCCCTTCACGCGAACCATCGACCACCACGACGACCTGCTGGTCGCCCTCCGAAACGCCCATTTCGAGGGCTTGATTGATTTGTCTTCGGCCTGCCGCGTACAGCAGAATCTCGACTGCTCGGTCGCGGGCGACGTTCTCTTCGCGCTCGAACGCACGGTTCGCGTGTTCGACCGCCGATTCGAGATGTGCTCGGCCAGCCACGTAGCGCGCGTCGAACGCCTGTATCGCGCAGTCGAACTCCTCGCCGATGGTTTCGAGACTAGCGAGAAATCCGTCGAGGTCGTCGATATTCGCCCGGCCTTCGACCAGTCTCATTCGAAGTCACCGAGGCTTTGCTGGCCGCCGTTCCCGGCCGCTTCGCTCGCGTTTTTCGTCGCATGTGCTTTCGCCTCCGCGTCGGCCTCGACGCCGTCCAGCGAGGGGTCTTGCCGACCGACGTTTTCGAGAATGGTCTCGGTCGTCTTGCGTCTCCCTCGGAGCGCTCCGAGAACAACCGATTTGTCAGCCTCGCGGAGATCTGCCCGCGATTCGATGCCAGCCTCGTAGAGGCGACGGGCGCGCTTTCGACCGACGTTCCGAACTCCCGCAAGGTCGAGCAGTTCCTCCTCGACGCCGTATTCGACTCGCTTCCGTGCTTCGCGGACTGCGGTTGTCGTGGCGGCTGGAAGACTCTCCTCGTCGCTTCGCTGGAGTTCGCTGGCGAGTCGTTCCGCCGCGTTCAGCAACCATTCGGCAGTATCGACTTTCCCACGGATGTCGCCGGGACCGATGGCGTAGCGTTCCGTAATCCTGTCTTCGTCCAGTTCGCTCGCCCAGTCTTCGAGGAGTCGGGCCGTCTTCAGCGCGGAGAGCCAATCTTCGAAAGCGTTATCCTCGAACTCGGAGGGCATGGAGCCGAGGAACTCGGTTTCTCGTTCGTATGCGATTTCGGTGTATCGCTCCCTGTCGCCCGAGCGAAGGTAGAGTTGATACATATCGGGCGTTCGCGAGACGAGATGGTACAGTCCAAGCGCCGTTGGGTCGTCTTCCGCCGAGCGCAGACCGTCGATAATTTCG
Source organism: uncultured Haladaptatus sp. (assembly GCA_964399275.1). Lineage (GTDB taxonomy): Archaea > Halobacteriota > Halobacteria > Halobacteriales > Haladaptataceae > Haladaptatus. Next base: position 1,599 of record CAYNQM010000157.1, on the reverse strand, counting down.
GCGGCGCTCATCGGGTCGAGATAGAGTTGCGAGACACGATGGCCGAGTCCGGTCGCCCGCAGGCGGTCGTCGCGTTCGAGAAAACCGTTTCGTTCGAGGTAGTCGAGCACTCGCTTGGAGACGGTTTCGAGACGACCGCTTTCGTCGGTTTGGGTCGCGTACAGCGTTCGTTCGAGGAAGTCAAGCAGTTCGTCTTCCGTCCCTGCGAAGCCAGAGGCGACGGTTGCGAGGATGTGCGTTCGCAGTGCAGGTTCCGCCGCGAGTTTCGAGTGAACCGGTTCGGGGTCGGCCCAGACGTACTGGTCGAACAGTTCTTGGAGTTCGTCGTGGCTCTTAGCGATGAGCACCGCCTCGCCATAGGGGTCGAGACCCGGTCTGCCCGCTCGTCCGAACATCTGGTGGACTTCGAGCACGTCGAGGGGTTGCATCCCCCCGACATCGCCGTCGTAACGTCGCCAGTCGCGGACGATGACGCGCCGACTCGGAGTGTTGACGCCAGCCGCCAACGTCGGGGTTGCGCTGATGACTTTCACGAGTCGGTCGCGGAACACCGCTTCCACGATTGAGCGATGTTCGCTGGCGAGTCCGGCGTGGTGGAAGGCAGAGCCTTTCTCGACCGCGTCTGCGAGGTCGTCGCTCGTCTCGGTGTCGCTCACGTCTCGAATTTCGTCGGCGACCTCGCGAAGTTCGCGTCGCTCGTCGTCGGTGAGATAGCTCTTCGTCACGTCCGCGAGGCGTTTCGCGGCAGCTTCCGCGTTTCGGCGCGAGTTGACGAAGACGAGCGACGATCCGTCGTCGCCAAGCGTATCTTCGACGAGCGCGGCAGTTTCCTTCTGCTTTCCGCGCGCGAGTTCCTGCTGTGTGCCGTCATCGAAATGCAGGGCTTGACCGTAGAGCACGCCCTTCCGGAGGTCGATGGGTCGCCACGACGAATCGACAAGGGTTGCGTCGAGCCATTCAGCCATCTCGTCCGCGTTGCCGACCGTCGCCGAGAGCGCGACGGTCTGAAGGTTTCGGTTCACGCGCCGGAGTTTCGCGAGGGTGACTTCCAGCGTCGGGCCACGATGGGCGTCGTTGACGAGGTGGACTTCGTCAGCAACGACGCAGGAGAGGTCGTCTACCCACTTTGCACCGTTTCGGACGAGCGAGTCCACCTTCTCGCTCGTGGCGACGATGATGTCCTTCTTGGCGAGCCAATCGCCGTCGCTATCGTAGTTGCCGGTCGAGACGCCGACCGAGACGCCGTACTCCTCGAACTGCTCGAACTCGGCCTTCTTCTCGCTGGCGAGCGCGCGGAGCGGGACGATGTAGAGGGCCTTGCCGCCGCGGGCGACGCTCGACAGCATCGCGAGTTCGGCGACGAACGTTTTGCCGCTCGCGGTGGGGACGCTGGCGACGACGCTGTCGCCGTCGGTGACGCCCGCCTCGACGGCCTCGGCCTGGGGCGGGTACAGCTCCTCGATTCCCTGCTCGCGGAAGTGGTCGACGACGCCGTCGGGGAGGCCGGTGAGCTCCTCGACCTTCACGGCGACCACCCCCGACGCGTCGGGGTGAAAGCGTTCATTACACCGCCTTTGGCGCGTCTTCTGGTTTAAACTG
>CAYNQM010000156.1:0-7157 GCA_964399275.1 uncultured Haladaptatus sp. | reverse complement strand
CAAAGAGCGCGTCCACGACAACATGCCGTACTTCGCCGAGGACGCCGACGTCGCCCTCGTTGACGGCGCACTCGAAATTAAGGAGACGGAAATCGACGCCGAAGTCAACGTCACCGACCCCGACCAACTCCAGCAGTTCCTCGACCAAGAGGAAAAACAGCTTCGTGACATGGTGGACTCGCTGGTCGATGTCGGTGCCGACGTCGTCTTCGTTGACGGCGGCATCGACGACATGGCACAGCACTTCCTCGCGCAGGAAGGCATCATCGCCGTCCGACGCGCGAAATCCAGCGACATGGACAAACTGGCCCGCGCGACCGGCGCAACTCTCGTCAACAGCGTTGACGACATCACGGAAGATGACCTCGGATTTGCCGGTAGCGTCGCCCAGAAAGACGTCGGCGGCGACCAGCGCATCTTCGTGGAGGACGTCGAAGAGGCGAAATCGGTCAGCCTCATCCTCCGCGGTGGCACGGAACACGTCGTTGACGAAGTCGAGCGCGCAATCGAGGACAGTCTCGGCGTCGTCCGCGTCACGCTCGAAGACGGCAAAGTCCTCCCTGGCGGCGGCGCTCCCGAGACGAAACTCGCCCTCGAACTGCGCGACTACGCCGATAGCGTCGGTGGCCGCGAACAGTTGGCTGTGGAAGCGTTTGCCGACACGCTCGAAATCATCCCGCGCACGCTCGCGGAGAACGCCGGACTCGACCCCATCGACTCGCTCGTTGACCTCCGTAGCAAACACGACGGTGGCGCGACGACCTCCGGCCTCGACGCCTACACTGGCGACATCGTTGACATGGAAGAAGAAGGCGTCGTCGAACCCCTCCGAGTCAAAACGCAGGCAGTCGAGAGTGCGACAGAAGCCGCTGTCATGCTCCTGCGCATTGACGACGTTATCGCCGCAGGCGAACTGAAGGGCGGTCAGGTTGGCGACGACGACGAAGACGCGGGCGGCCCACCAGCAGGCGGCATGGGTGGCGGCATGGGCGGCATGGGCGGCATGGGTGGCATGGGCGGCGCGATGTAAGTTCCGGAGAAATCTCATCGCACGACCGAGGTTTCCTCGGTCAAGGTTATGTAAAATCGGCCATAGCCCGACGCCACAACCGCTTCCGCAACCGCATCGCCATCGACCATTTACGATTTTTGACGGCTACTCTTCCGACGAGTCGAATCGCTCCTCGAGCACGAGATATGGTTCGATGACGTCTTCGTTGACGAGCGCCGCGGTTCCATCGTCTACGGTTACGAACCCTGCAGCTTCCAGTTTCGGGAAGTGATTGTGATGTAACTGGGCGTGAATGCGCCGCGGTTCTCTGTCCGGTTCTTCGGCGGCAATCGCTTGCACGAGGTGCGGTACTGGCTGGTTCCCTTCGAGAAGTTCTCTGAGGATGAGTCGCCGGTGCGCGCTGGCAAGCGTCGAGAAAACGACTGACTGCACGGTCGTCTGGAGTTGGTCTGGTGTGGACATCGTTGGATCAGAGGACGACTTCGGTTGCAGTGCGCTCTTCAGCCGTCGAGACTCTGTCTCTAGTTTCTTCGTCTGACAATCTCAACCTTCGCCTTACAAATCAGGCAATATATTACTCGCTGAGAATGGCGTTCGAGACGAGTCGCGACTGTGCTCGTCGCAGTCGTTCCGACACCGACTGCTTGCTGATGTTCAACGTCGAACTCAGGTCTTCGAGCGTCGCGTCACGCGGCACGTTGAAGTAACCTGCTTCGTGCGCGGCGACGAGGGCTTCGAGTTGGGAGTCAGTCAACTGAAACGTCCTTTCGTGGTCGTTCGGCGTGTACAGTCGTTTAAGCGAGAACACTATCTCTTCGTCGGAACAGAACTGCTGAAACTCGACCAGCGTGTCCCGAGTCGGAAACCGAACCCGTCTCCGCCAGACGCCCGCCTTTCCGCGTCCCACCATCGGGACGGCCCCCAGTTTCTGATACGCGGGGTAGACGGCCAGGAGGTTTTCGCGAGAGAGTTGGAGTCGGTACAGTTTTCGAACGTCCAAGTCTTCGGTGATTGTGTACGATTCGATAGTCGGGTCGCGCTGAAGCGCGGTGTCGAACGCTTCGAAGTCACTGCCAGTGGCCCAGACGATGAGCAGTGGCCTGTACACGGTTACTGCCATCTGCTGTTCGAGTTCGACGGTCATCTCGGGAACCGCTTCGAGCGTCCGCGTCAGCACGAGGTCTGGGTTCTGTATCGTGAACTCCGCGATGACGCTCATACACCGCAAAAATTCGTTCGGGGGGTTAAGTGTTACCGATGCCCGTTCACTCGCTCACGTCGAGCGTGAACTGTTCGTGTTCGCTCGCGGCGTTCAACACGACGCTCGTGTTGCTCTCCTTGATGTCCGGGTCGATGAGCAGTTTCTTTATTTGCTCGTTCATTCCGTCCGTATCGGTGAACTTTCCGATGGCGATGATGTCGTAATCCCCGGTCACTTCGTAGACGCTTATCATCTGGTCGTGGTCTTGCAGTCGGTCGGTCACTTCCGGGAGCGCGTTCCCCTCGACTTTCAACTGGACGATGGCCGTCACGTCGTATCCCAGCGCGTCGTAATCCACGCGCGGGGTGTACCCCTGAATGACGCCTCGTTCTTCTAAATCGGCTAGATGGTTCGAAATCGTCGTCACCGACACGTCCAGTTTTTCCGCGAGACTTCGGAGACTCGCTCGCCCGTCGCCAAGCAGTTCATTCACCAATTTTGCGTCGAGATTTTCGTACGTCATTACACTGACCATCCCACTCCATGCATTAGAATTTAACGAATATCCAATTCTGGGCGAAAATTGCACAGTTGACCAACCGTTACAGTTTTAATGGTGGATGTATTTGCATACGGTGTCGATAAAGATGACAGACGGAAATATTGCCGCTTCCGAGGATGGAGGGTTAACCGAAGATGAGCGAAATGTGCTCGAAGCTATCGAGCGCGAAAACGTCGATTTTGTTCGTCTCCAGTTCACTGATATCACGGGGACGGTCAAGAACGTCAGCATTCCAGCGCACCAAGTCGAAAAAGCGTTCGAGGAGGGCATCTGGTTCGATGGTTCTTCCATCGAAGGATTCGCTCGCATTCAGGAGAGCGACATGCGTCTCGAACCCGACCCATCCACGTTTGCGGTTCTTCCATGGCGCTCGAACGGCGACACGGCGAGTGCCCGTCTCATCTGTGACGTGATGAACACCGACGGAACGCCGTTCTCCGGTGGTCCACGACAGGTTCTCAAACGCGTTCTCGACAGGGCAGACCAGATGGGCTACACCGTCAGCATCGGTCCGGAGCCTGAATTCTTCCTCTTCGAAAAGGACGACGGTGGAAAGGCGACGACTATCCCGCACGACTCCGGCGGCTACTTCGACCTCGCGCCGAAGGACATGGCGAGCGACGTGCGCCGCGAAATCATCTTCACGCTGGAACAGATGGGCTTCGAAATCGAAGCCAGCCACCACGAAGTGGCGGACGGCCAGCACGAAATCAACTTCAAGTACGACGACGCGCTCACCGCCGCAGACAATATCGCAACCTTCCGCGCCGTCGTTCGTGCCGTCGCCGAACAGAACGACATCCACGCTACCTTCATGCCCAAGCCCATCTCGGAAATCAACGGGTCGGGCATGCACTGTCACATGAGCCTCTTCAACGAGGACGGCAACGCCTTCGCTGACGAGGACGACGAGTTCAATCTCTCTGAGACGGCGTACAACTTCATGGGCGGCATCCTCGACCACGCCGAAGCGTTCACGGCAGTCACCAACCCGACTGTCAATTCCTACAAGCGTCTCGTTCCCGGCTACGAGGCGCCCGTCTACGTCGCGTGGAGCGACGTGAACCGCTCGGCGCTCATTCGCGTCCCCGATGCCGCCGGTGCCAGTTCGCGCTTCGAAATCCGCAGTCCCGACCCATCGTGCAACCCCTACCTTGCCCTTGCCGCAGTCATCAGTGCCGGATTGGACGGCATCGAGAACGACGCCGACCCCGGCAAACCCGTGCGCGACGACATCTACGAGTTCGACGACGAGAAACGAGAGGAGTACGGCATCACCATGCTCCCCGGCGACCTTATGGATGCGACGGACGCGCTCCAATCGGACGAAGTCATCACCGAAGCTCTCGGCGACCACGTCGTCGAGAAGTTTACCACGGTCAAGACGGCCGAGTACGACGACTACAAGACCTACGTCTCCGGATGGGAGAAGGAGCGCTATCTGGAGAAGTTCTGAGTCGTCCGGGAACCTCTATCGTCGTTTCATTCTCTTCTGATTTTCCGTTAGTGCCCCGCGATTTGCGGATACACGATGATTCCACCCTGAACCACCGCGTTGATTGCGAACACCGCAACGAGCGGAATCGACAGTTCGAGTCCGGCGTACGAGAGCGTGCCGAGGACGAGCAAACCAGCGGTCGCCGCCACGCCGTTGACCGACTCGTTCGGTGGGTCGAGCACGCTCCACGCGAGGAACGCGCCCGCCGTCCCGCCGAATGCGGCGACGGAGTCTACCAGCGCTCCCTCGACCGGCGAGGTGAGCAGTACGATGAGCACCGCGACCGACGCGAGGACGACCGCGGTTCCGAACACCGCAGTCGGTCGTCGGTCGAGTCCTTCGACCACGAAGGCGAGATACGCCAGTCCGACTGCGATGCCGACCACCACGTCGATTACGAAGTGGACGCCGAGCACGAGTCGTGAGAGCACGACCAACGTGACGATGACGGCGACCCCGGCGAAGCGTCGCTTCCGACTCCACCTGTCTATCGACAGCGCGAGCGCGCCCCAGAACACGGTCGAACCGAGCGCGTGCCCACTCGGGAATCCGTACCCCGTCGCCTCCACGAATCTGAGCGCCTCCCTCGGTCGCGCGAGCGCGAACGATTCTTTCAAAACGAGTGTTAGCGCGAGTGCTCCCAACGCCGCACCGATGACGAAGGCGAACTGCTCCCGGTCGTCGCCGAACCAGTAACAGAGTGCTCCGATAACGAAGATGAACCACACGTCCCCCAGTTGGGTGATGAAGACGAACAGTTCCGGTGCCCACCTCGGGAGGATATCTCGCAGTGCCTCGACGACGCCCCATCCTCGGCTCATGATTACGAACGCCAGTCGCGGATTCGTCCACCGACGCGCCCCGGAATGCCGACCGCACTCACGCCGAAGCCGACGAGAACCATCAGCGTGTACAAACCGAGCGTCGAGAGCCAGATGATGATCATCGCGCCGATGGCCCACCCACCTTCGAGCCATCGGAACGCGGCAATCGTCATGGCCGTCCCGTAGAGGAGAACGAGGTACGGACCCCAACCGCGCGCGTGCCCCCGCCGCATTCGTCTGCGGACGTATCGCTTTAGCTCCGACTCAAGTTCGGGTTTCTGAACCGTTCGCTCGTCGATGTCGTGCTCGAACTCCTCGAACTCCGACTGCAGACGCTCCACGTCGCCGTGCAGTTCGAGGATGTCCGGTGCTGACTGCTCTGTATCGTCGTTCATGTACTCTCCTCGGTCTCTCTGCTGTTTTCCTTTGGTTTCCCGCGTGCCTTTAGTTTTCCTGAAAGGCCGTCCGGCGAGAACGGCGTTGACCACGGCACCGAGCAGGAGGATGATTGCACCGAGATAGAGCCACGAAACGAGCAAGAGCGCGCCGCCGAGGACGCCGTACGCGGCGAATCTCGCTGCCGATTCGACGTACGTCTGAAACAGTGCTTGCAGAGTGACCCAACTGACGGTCGCCAACACCGCCCCCGGAAGCGCCTCTCGAACCGTCACGTCCGCGTCCGGGAAGAAGTAGTACAGCGGGAGGAACACGGGGACGAGCGCGAAGAGGACGACGACCGCCGTAAGCGTCTCCGCGAACGGAACCCACCAGAAGACGGAGAGCACGACGCTTCCCAGTCCGAGACCGACGAGCGCCAGTCCGATGACGACGACGACCGTGAACGCATCCACCAGCGTTTCGAAAAACGATTCCTCTTCGTCCGAATCGTACACCCGAGAAAAGGCCTTGTCCAGCCCACGAAACACTCTCAGTGTACTCCACGTGAGAACGAGCAAACCGACGATTGTCGCGCTCCCCCGTCCCGACCCGCTGGTGAACGCCTCGTAGATGACCGCTTCCGCGGCGGGCGAGAGAAACCGTTGGCCGGTTTCGACGACTTGGGTTGCGATGTTCTCCCCGCCAACGACGGAGACGAGTGCCAGACCGAGCAGGAGGGCAGGAAGTATCGAAACGAATGCGTAGAACGCGATACCGGCGGCGAGAAACGTTATCTCCTGTTCCCGTACTTCGTCGGTGATTTCGCGTGCTGTCGCTCGAAGATTCACGGTCGTTAGTTCAACGAATTCGCACAAATAATTTCGCTACTGGGTCGCGATTCGGATTTCCTCGACGCCTGCGGGCGTCTTGAACGTCGTCCCGCCGTAGTGGGCGCGGGACGCTTCGTGGCCCGCATCCCGGAGCCGTTCCAAAAATTCGTCCATGCCGGAGGCCGACCGCGTCCACTCCTTGCAGAGGCGGTGTTGGTCGTAGTGCGTCGGTTCGTGGAGTTCGCCTTCGAGCGCGTCGAGGAGTTTGTTCGCGCGCTTTTCGCTTCCCATATCCTCGGTGACGTTTTCGCGCACTTGCGCGACGAACTCGGCGTCGTGGGTCGCCCCGAGCCAAACCGGACCAGCCGTGACGACGCGGTTGCTCTCGCAGGCCGGACAGCGTTCGGGCGGGTTCGCAATCAGGCCGTACTCGTAGTCGCGTTCGAGGCAGTCTTCGCAGTGATAGATGTAACCGAGTTCGTCCACCGTCTCGTTCGCGTCGGTCGCGCTGTGGTCGAGTTCGAGGTAGGTTCGGACGTAGTGATTCGTCGCGTGCGTGAGGATGGGAGTGACGCCCGCGTCGTACCGGGCGGCGGTTCTGGCCAGCGCGGAGAGGAGGATTCGAACCCCGATTTCGGCGTGGTAGTCGGTGTTCCGCGGAATTGCGCTGTACTTTCGCACGCCGCTGTGGAAATGCGCCCCACAGAGCGGTGCGGTGTCGGTCGCGGTCACGCAGACCAAATCGCGGGTGTTGGCGAAGGCGGCGTCTGCGAAGGGAATCGGCGTTCCGAACGGGTCGATGTCCACCCCGTCGAACACCGACTCGTGCATCAGCGAGTTCGCGTTTCGGTG
>CAYNQM010000155.1:0-7218 GCA_964399275.1 uncultured Haladaptatus sp. | reverse complement strand
GAGTCGATGTTCGACGGCGAACTCGGAATCGAGCAGGACGAACAGTACTGGTACCCCCTCTGGCCAGACAACGTCCGCGAACATCCGTGGGACTGATTCACACGACGACTCTCCCTACCTAAAGCCTGCTGTTCCAACTCGGCCACTTCCTTTCCGTCGCCCTGTTTCACTTTCACCCCGCAGTTAACGGAGGTTTATATGATGGTGAGCACAAGGTGATGATACGATGGCAGACGTAGACCTCGAAGCACTTCCGGGCGTTGGCCCGGCGACGGCAGAAAAGCTCAACGACGCAGGATTCGACTCCTACCAGAGTCTCGCGGTCGCAAGCCCCGGCGAACTCAGCAACACCGCCGACGTGGGCGAGAGCACCGCCGCGGACATCGTCCAAGCCGCCCGAAAGGAAGCCGACATCGGCGGCTTCGAAACCGGTTCGCAGGTACTCGAACGGCGCGAACGAATCGGAAAACTCAGTTGGCAAATTGACGAGGTGGACGAACTCCTCGGCGGCGGCGTCGAAACGCAGTCCATCACCGAGGTGTACGGCGAGTTCGGTGCCGGAAAATCGCAGGTGACACACCAGCTTTCGGTGAACGTCCAACTCCCCCGCGAACAGGGCGGTCTCGGCGGAAGCACCATCTTCATCGACAGCGAGGACACGTTCCGCCCGGAACGTATCGACGACATGGTTCGCGGACTACCGGACGAGGCCATTCAGGCCGCGATGGACGACCGCGAAATCGAAGGATCGCCCGACGACGACGAGGCGATGGAGGAACTCATCGACGATTTCCTCGACAAGATTCACGTCGCAAAGGCGTTCAACTCTAACCACCAGATGCTCCTCGCGGAGAAGGCCCAAGAACTCGCGGGCGAGCACGAAGAGAGCGAATGGCCCGTCCGCCTGCTCTGCGTGGACAGCCTCACGGCCCACTTCCGCGCCGAATACGTCGGTCGTGGCCAACTCGCCGAACGTCAGCAGAAACTCAACAAACACCTCCACGACTTGGACAAAGTCGGGAACCTCTACAACACCGCGACGGTCGTGACGAATCAGGTGTCCTCGAACCCCGATTCGTTCTTCGGCGACCCGACCCAACCCATCGGTGGCAACATCCTCGGCCACAAATCGACGTTCCGGATGTACCTCCGCAAATCGAAGGGTGACAAGCGTATCGTTCGTCTCGTGGACGCGCCGAACCTCGCCGACGGCGAGGCAGTCATGCGCGTACAGGACGGCGGACTGAAGCCCGAATAGACGGCCTGCGACCACGCGACGGGATCGCCCCGGCCCTCAGCCTTTTCGCTGACACGCCCTAGCCGTGGGATATGCGTGCCCGTACTGGCTTCGCCGTCGTACTCACAACGATTCTTGTCGCACTATCTATCCTCATCATCGAACCGTTTCTGAGCTACGTTCTCGCGGCAATATTTTTAGGATTCGTTCTCTATCCGGTACAGCAACGACTCGCGTCCGTCGTCGGCCAGCGCGTGGCCGCGTTCTCGCTCGTCTGTTGTTCGATCGCGCTCGTTGTTATCCCGGCCGGATTGTTTCTCCAAACCGCAGCTGAACAAGTCGGGACGTTGCCGACTTCGACGCAGGAGCTACCGGCGTTGGGACAGCTCGAAGATCTGCTCCGGCGAAGGTTCGGTTTCGACATCCAAATCGGGATGGTGGTGAACCAACTCCTCGACCAACTTTCCACCGCAGTCGCCGACCGAGCGTCGCGGTTCGTGCGCACGGGTCTGCACGCCGCTCTCGGCGTTCTCTTGCTCCTGTTTCTTCTCTACTATCTCCTCAAGGATGGTGACGAATTCGTACAGTGGGCAAAACACGTCACGCCGCTCGCACGACCCGTTCAGGACGAACTGTACGAGGAAGCCGAGGAAGCGACGTGGGCAGTTTTGAAAGGACACGTCCTCGTCGCCGTCGTTCAGGGGTTCGTCTCCGGAATCGGTCTCTTCGTCGCGGGCATTCCGAACGCCGCCTTTTGGACGGTGGTGATGATGTTTCTGGCGATGGTGCCGATAGTCGGTGTCGCACCCGTGTTAGGTGGTGCAACCATCTACTTGCTGACGGTCGGTCGGCCACTCGCGGCGGGGTTGATGATCGTTTACGGGATGACCGTGGTCGCGGCCACCGACGACTACCTGCGCGCGCTCGTCATCGATAGGGCGTCGTCGCTCCACTCGGGCACCGTCCTCGTCGGGGTGTTCGGCGCGGCATACCTCTTCGGTGCCATCGGCTTGTTCGTCGGGCCGATAATCCTCGCGCTCACGAAGGCGACCGTCGAAGTGTTCGCCGACTACTACGACCTCGCTGGATAGTGGTGGACTCGTCGCTATCGCCGAGAAGCGCGTGAGAGAAGAAAACTGCAAACCGAACACCGAGTCGAAACGCTACTCTTCGGTCGTCGTCTGGTCGAGTTCCTTTTCGCCTTCGTAAATCTCGACCCCATCCTGAACGACTTTCTCGGCGAGCACGGCGCATTTAATCCGCATCGGGCTGATTTCCACGCCGAGCATGTCGATGACGTCGTCTCTGTCCATCTCCTCGACTTCCCCGAGCGTCATGCCCGGTAGTTTCTGGGACAGCATGCTCGCGCTGGCCTGACTGATGGCACAGCCGTCGCCACGGAACGCAACCTGCTCGATGGTCTCTTCGTCGTCCTCGAGCACTACGTCGAATTCGAGTTCGTCGCCGCAAGACGGGTTGAACCCTTCGTGGGTGAAGTGGGGTTCGTCCAGTTCACCGTAGTTGCGCGGGCTTCGGTAGTGATCGAGAATCTGCTGTCGGTACATGTCCGAACCCATGCTCATCGTTGAATCTGGGTAGGAGAGTATCACCTAAAAGGATTCCGACGATTCGAGAGTGCTAATCCGTAGCGCTCCCGTTCCATGTCTTCGGCGGACGAAAGCCCTCGGAGCAGGGGGTGAGCGAGCCAATACAGCGAAAGGAAGACGAATCCGAATCCAGCACTGGTAATGACGAGGCTATTTCTGAAGATCGACTGTCACTTCCCGCTCGAATCGTTCCACGAACTCCTCCACGAATTCCCAGCGCTCGTCGGCGAGTTGCCTGCCTGCGTCGGTGTACATTCGCTCCGGCAGTCGGCGAATCTTCTTCTGGAAGTGGTTCATCGCCGTCGCTCCGCTGGCGGTATCGTCTCCGTCCAGCGGCAGGTCGGGGTCGTGTAGCGGCTGGCCGAGTTCGCCGCTGTAGCAGAAGTTTCGAGCGATTCCCACCGCCCCGAGAGCGTCGAGGTTGTCCGCGTCGGAGAGCAGTTTCGCTTCTATCGTTTCGGGTTCCACATCGTTCGAAAACCGATGCGCCCGGATGCAGTGTTGAATCGCTTCGATTTCCGTCTCCGTGATGTCGTACTCGGCGAGAATTCGTTTCGCTTCCTTCGCGCCCCACTCGGCGTGGTCGTCGATTTCGCCCCTGTCTTCGCGTCCCCTGCCAATGTCGTGGAGCCAAACTGTGGTGAAGAGGATTCGGTCGTTGGCTTCGTGCTCTTCTGCGAGCGTTTCGGCGAGGATGCCGACACGCTGGACGTGGTGCCAGTCGTGCGCCGGGGCGACGTTTTCGAAGTAGGTCTTCGCGCGCGGGCGGACCGTTTCCGGGAGGCTTTTCTTCGTCATCCGTCTCTGTCGTCGTTGGTACTGTTAGTATTCTGTGATTGTCGATTTCGAGTGAGTAACGAAGTGAACGGGAGTAACTCCGAAGAAACGGAGCAGAAACGGATGCGGTGCTCTGTTCCTCTTCTCTCCCTCAGTCACATCGCATCTTCGAGCGCCGTTCGAAGCGGGGTAACGTCCCATTGTTCGTCGTACCGCTCTCCGTTGATAAAGAACGTCGGCGTCCCGATAACGCCGCTCTGAGCGCCGGAGACGAGTTCTTCGCGAACCCGGTTGCGGTGGGTGTGCATCGCGAGTTCGTCGTTAAACTGGGTGCGGTCGAGGTCGAGTGTCGCGGCGAAATCCTGTATTTCCGCTTCCGTTAGTTCGCTCGGATGCTGGTAGAGTAGGTCGTGCATCTTCCAAAATTTGCCCTGTTTCGCCGCCGCTTCCGCCGCTTCCGCCGCCCGCTGTGCGTGCGGATGCAGTTGTGTGAGTGGGAAGTGGCGGAAGACGAACCGCACTCGATCCCCCATCGCTTCTCTCAGTTCTTTTACCGCCTGATGCGCCTCTTCACAGTACGGACACTCGTAGTCACCGTATTCGACAAGCGTGACGGTCGCATCGGCCACTCCATCGACGTGGTCGTGTTCGTTCACCGGCACAGCAAGCTGATTTGCGCGTGATTGACTCATCGATTTCCCCTCGTCTAGAACTACCGCCAGCGTCGGTCATAGACCTACCGCGAACCGATGAAGAACCGACCCGGTGCAGAGATCTACTGCGCGAACAACTGCCGGGCGTCGTCCACGGCTTCGACCAGCGTGTCGATTTCTTCGCGGGTGTTGTAAATGTAGAACGACGCTCGCGCCGACGCTGGCACGCCGAGTTTATCGTGGAGTGGCTGGGTGCAGTGGTCGCCCGCGCGAATCGCCACCCCGTAGTCGTTCACGATACTCGACAGGTCGTGGGCGTGAACGCCATCGACGTTGAACGCGACGAGTCCGCTCCGGTCGTCGCCCGGCGGGCCGTAGATTTCCACGTCGTCCGCTTCCGTCAGCCGGTCGTAGGCGTACTCCGCGAGTTGCTCCTCGTGGCGCTGGATGCGCTCCACGCCGATGTCTTCCAGATAATCCACTGCGGCGGCCAGCCCGACGCCCTGCGCGATGTTCGGCGTTCCGGCTTCGAACTTCCACGGGAGGTCTTCCCACGTTGCGTCCTCGTAGGTGACTTTTCGAATCATGTCGCCGCCGTAGAGGTACGGCATCATCTCCGCCAAGATGTGTTTTTTCCCGTACAGACAGCCGATTCCGGTCGGTCCGCACATCTTGTGGCCCGAAAAGGCGTAGAAGTCGGCGTCGATTGCTTCGACATCGACGGGGCGATTCGGCACCGCCTGCGCCCCGTCCACGAAGATGTAAGCGTCGTGGTCGTGCGCGATGTCGGCGAGTTCTCCGACGGGGTTGACGGTTCCGAGCGTGTTCGAGACGTGAACCGCACTCACCATCTTCGTGTCGTCGGTAATCAGTTCCCGCGCGGCGTCCATGTCGAGGTAGCCCTGCTCGTCAACTGGAATGTATTTCACGTCCGCGCCGGTTCGCTTTCCGAGTTGTTGCCACGTCACGAGCGAGGCGTGGTGCTCCATTTCGGTCAGCACGACTTCGTCGCCCGGCCCGAGTTCCGAAAGCCCCCACGCGTAGGCGACGAGATTTTCGGATTCCGTCGTATTCTTCGTGAACACCATCTCCTCGCGTCCGCCGCTCGCGCCGACGAACTCAGCGAGGCGGTCGTGGGCTTCCTCGTAGGCGATGGACGCCTCCTGACTCAGGTTGTGAATTCCCCGGTGAACGTTGGCGTTGTAATTCCGGTAGTAGTCACAGATGGCGTCCAGCACTTGCTCAGGCGTCTGACTCGTCGCCGCGTTGTCGAGGTAAACCAACTGATACCCGTCGAACTCCCGCTTGAGGATGGGAAAATCCTCTCGTATTCGCGCCACGTCGAGCGCGTCTGTCTCTCGGGATTCCATTGTCATTGCTTAGCGTTCGAGTCAGAACACTCCTTCGATCGGTACGCTCCACGAAATCGAGTTCGGTGATGCCGGTGGCAACGTGGCTTAAGGTAGTTCGGCACTTCCCGTCTGTATGGTCTCGAAACGACGACTCGGCGCGAGTCTGCTCTTTCTCGGTCTCGCATTCGTCGGTGCCTTCCACACGTTCCTCTCGTTCGTCTTCGACACCGGACTGACGACGGTCGGTGTGACCGTTACGGTCAGTTCCCTGCTCTGTCTGGTGGCAGTGAACGTCCCCGCGTTTCTCGACTGAACTACATCCGCAGAAACTGCGCGTGTTTGGTCGAATCCAAATCGAGGACGCTCTCTTCGTCCACGAATCCGTTCTCGATTGCGAGCGTCACGGCGTCGGTGCCGACGATGTTCGCCACGCTGGCGCGCGTGAGGCTATCGAGGACTTCGCTCTCGTCGGCCTCGTCGCCGCCGTAGAACTCCTCGGTGACGGTCAGCGACACGTTGCCCGCTTCGAACGTCTCGCCGAGCACGTCGTCGTCACAGACCGCGACCAGCAGTCCTTCCTGCGTGTCGCGCTCCCGGAGAATCATTCCTGAATCAACTCTTGCTCCGCCTCCTTGCGCATCTCTTCTGCCTCCTCCGCGAGTCGTTCGGCCTCTTCGTCTTCGCCCAATTCCTCCAGCGCACGGGCTTTCTCCTCGACGACCTGCGCATCGCGGAAGCCGAGTCGAATCGCGTTGTCGAAGCAGTTCCGCGCGTCCTCGGCGAGTCCGCGTTCGAGCAGGAAGAAGCCGCGATTGAACCACGCCTGTGGGAACCGCTGGTCGATTTCGACTGCGCGCTCCGAATGTTCGAGCGCCTGCTCGCTCTGCCCGGATTCCCACAGCGCGTAGGCCAGATTCGTCTCGGCAGTCGCGGCGTGTTCGCTGTCGTCGTCGATTCGCAGGGCTTCGCGGTACGCGCCGATTGCGTCGTCCCACTCTTCGAGTTGGCCGTGTGCCGCACCCTTGTTCACCCACGCTTCCTGCGCTTCGAGCGAGTCCTCGTCGGCGAATCGCGCCGCGCGCTCGAACGTCTCGGTGGCCTGCTCGAAGCGATTGATTTGCATGTAGCTCAGGCCGACTTCCACCAGGTCTCCGACGGACACCTTGTCGCGCGGAATCGCTTGCTGGTCGAGCATATCCGTGACGACGCGGGAATCGACGGGGTCTACCTCGTCCGGGTTCACTTCGAGTTCGGGTGGGTCTAAGTCGAACTCGTCGTATGGGTCACCGAATCCCTCACCTTCGGAAAACTCGTGCGTTCGCTCGTCGGTCATTTACTGTCAGTTGGGGCGGCGTACTGTTAAGGTCTGCGCCATTCCGACGCGGAAAACGGGCGTAAACCCGCCTGCGTGCAGTGATATGAAGATTTCGCCCTGAGAGCGTTGATAAAGGCCATTTGTGATGTGTCATCGAGGACTACCAACCTTTATAAACCTTAAATACGACATTTAAGTCGCGCTATGACCGACCCCAAGGAAACCATCAACATTGAAAACGTGGTCGCCTCCACGGGCATCGGGCAGGAACTCGACC
>CAYNQM010000154.1:0-7221 GCA_964399275.1 uncultured Haladaptatus sp. | reverse complement strand
ACCCGCGCTCTCGACGGTGAGGGTGGCGTGCCCGCGCTGGGAGTGGCCCGCTTGCGGGATTTCGCGGAGGAACTCCTTGACTTCGCGCTCGCCGACACCGAGGTCGAGGAGTTTCTCCTTCGCTCTGCCGCTCATCATCCCCTGCGAGCAGGGACAGACCGTCATGCCCGTCACGCGCGCGCCGACTTCCTCTTTCGTCTCCTCTTCGGTCGCGGTTGCGCTGGCGATGATGTCCACCGTGGCCTGCGTGGGACGGTCGCTCTCGGGCGTCGTATCGCGCACCATGAACTCCGCTTCCATGCTGACCTCGGCTTTCGTCGTGTAGTCGTGCTTTTCGAGCAGTCGTTCCGCGGCGTCGCCACACACGTCCTCGACGCGGTAGCTCGGTTCGCTGACGGCGTCTTCGAGGACTTCGTCAACGACCTCCATGTTTCGGCTCATGTCCGCGCCTTTGCGCCAACTCGGCAGGTCAACGAGCACGTCGAACTCGGCGGTCAGCACGTAGGGTCGCTTCTCTGGGCGGGCGATTTCCACTAGCTTTTCGACCCCCGTCACGCCGACCCGGTTCAGGCCGACAGTCACGTCGGGTTCCGTCGCCTGCACGTCGGGAAGTTGCTGTTTCATTGTCTTCCCATTGTGAGAGACAGAATTAGAGGCTTCCGCTTCCGGCACTCGTTCGGTACTCAGTCCAACTTCGAGAGCGCCCCGAAGAAGTTCGTGGACGGACCGGCGATGCGGGCCGGTTCCGATGCGAGCGAGACGGTAATCGTCTCCGGCGGTTCGATTCGGACTTGCGTCCCGTCGCTTCCGACCACCGCGAACGGCGCGTTTTCGACCCGAACCGTCACGTCGAAGTCGGAGTCGAGCACCAGCGGTGGCATGGGGTCGTGCGCACACATCTCGGTGAATATCAGTCCGTCCACGCCGGGGTGAACCAGCGGCCCGCCTTCACTCAGATTGTAGGCCGTGCTCCCGGTCGACGTCGAAACCAGTACGCCGTCCGCGTGGCCGCTGGAGTATTCGACGCCATCGACGTGTGCCACGTAGTCCAATCCTTGTCCATGGCCGCGCTGTGCGCCCTGTATCACGATTTCGTTCAGTGCGGGGTGAACCGACCACGAACCGTCGCCGCTCGCGCGCAGTCTGGGCGCCTCGCGCGACGGAATCGTTCCGGTCTCACGATACTCCGCCACGACCGCGCGAACTTCGTCAACTGCGTCCTCCGGCGCGACGGCGTTGAGAAAGCCAACTTCACCGAGGTTGACGCCCAACACCGGCGTCCCCGCCGCACCGCTCGCGGCGAAGAGAAACGTTCCGTCGCCGCCGATGCTCACGACGAAGTCGTTTTCCCTCATTCGGGACGGGTCTACGCCATCGGTTCCCAATCGGTCGGCGGTGGCGGCGTCGAGGCGAACCGTTACGCTGTCGTCTTGGAGCATCTCCCGCAACTCTCCGGCCAGCGTTGCGGCGCGCTCGTTTCCTCTTTGGGCGACGATACCGACGTTCATCACGACTCCGTTCTCGCCGGGTAGCCAAAAAGCCGCCGACACGAACATTAATTTGCGTCGGGTTCCAGTGACAGGGTAATGAGAACTATCGCCCGATATCTACCAGCGGCGAGCACGAGCGAGTCGAACGTGCGCCCCGCTGGACGTTTTCGACCGCCAACGGTGGTGATACCGTGACCGAGGACGACGACTGGTTCGAGGCCGCGCTCCGGGACGATGACGACGGCGATTCGACGCAATCGAAGGAGTCGGAAGAAGCCGAGGAACCGACGGTGAAGGCCGACGACGAACCGGAGACGACATCGGACGAGTCGCGCAAATCTCCGGAGGCCCCGACTGAAAAATTGACGACTGGAGACGAACTAGCGACTGACGAAGAACCGGCAACTGGTGACGAATCGACAACTGACGAGCAACCGGAGGTCACCGCCGGAACGACCGCAGACACCCAATCCGACGGCTCGCTATTTGACGACGATTTTGCATCCGCGTTCGAGAACGCGCCGGGTGCAGGCTCCGAAAGCCAACCGGATTTCGGTGACACCGGCGGATTCGACGGTGATGGGTTCGACGGAGGCGGCGGATTCGGTGGGGGCGATAGCGGATTTGGCGACGGTGGCGGATTCGACAGCGGTGGCTTCGAGGACGAGGAGTTCGAATCCAACATTCCACGCACCGACATCGGCATCGAGGGACTCGACAGCATGATTCAGGGCGGTATCCCCGAGCGAACTCTGATGGTCGCCATCGGCAACGCCGGAACCGGAAAAACGACGTTCGGACTCCAGTTTCTCGAACACGCGCTGTCGAACGGCGAGAACGCGGTCTACATCACGCTGGAGGAGAGCCACGAGCGAATCATCAACAGCGCGACCGAAAAGGGATGGCCCTACGACGAGTACGTCGAGGACGACCGCCTCGCCGTCGTCGATTTAGACCCCATCGAGATGGCCAACTCGCTGTCGAGCATTCGGAGCGAACTCCCCGGCCTCATCCGCGATTTCGGCGCGAGCCGTCTCGTTCTCGATTCCGTGTCCCTGCTCGAAATGATGTACGAGGAGCGCGCAATCCGCCGAAACGAGATTTACGATTTTACCCGCAGTCTGAAGGAAGCAGGGGTGACGACCATGCTCACCAGCGAGGCGAGCGACGAGAACAGATACGCCTCCCGACACGGAATCATCGAATACCTCACCGACGCCGTGTTCGTGTTGCAGTACATCCGGAGCACGGACGACTTCCGCGAGACGCGACTGGCGGTCGAAATTCAGAAGATTCGGGACGCGAACCACTCCCGAGAAATCAAGCCCTACGACATCACGGACGAGGGAATCAGTGTGTATCAGCAGGCCAATCTCTTCTAAACGACCTTTTACAACGGTCGAGAGGCGGAGCCAGCGCGAATCGGGCTAACTCCGCCTGTCTCCGTGTGAAAACTCGACCAAAAGCACCGTCAGAGACCAGCGCTGACGAGCCATTCGTTCGCTTCGCTCGTCTTCGACGGTCGCTATCCGCGTTTCGCGCCGATTATCGCACCACCGTCACCGGAATCGGCGACCGACGAACGACCGTTTCGGCGACGCTTCCGAGCAGGATTCGGGAGACGCCCGACCGTCCGTGACTGCCCATGACGATGTGGTCGAAGTCGTTCTCCTTGGCGTACTCGACGATGACTTGCGACGGTCGCCCGAGTTCGGTCGTCGTCGCAACTTTGGTGCCGTACTCGTCGGCCGTTTCCTGCGCGTTCTCGAACAGTGCCTCGGCGTTCGCTTTCGATTCTTCGTACCACTCCTCCGAGTACCCCGGCATGCCGACGGCCGAGGAGTAGCCCACGTCGATTGGGTCGATGACGTTGATGACGGTGATTTCGGCGTCCTGAAACTCCTCCAACACGTGCGAGAGTGCTTTTTTCGACTGTTCCGACCCGTCAATCGGTACGAGAACTTGTTTTCCCATACTGATACAAAAGACTGGTGCGACCATAGTGCTTTATGCGTCCAATCTACATAGTGAACGCATGCCAAACCGAGTGCTTTTATCTCCGTACTATAATCGGTAGAGTAAAATGGGGTTCGATGCCATCGAGTTCCGCGGCGAGGGAAGTGCCCCCGACTTCTCGAAGTTGCTCTCGGAACTCAAAACGGACGGATGTAACCTCCTCGTAACGGGAGAAGTGTCGGAGCGCGTCAGTGCGAGAGCGACGCGAACCCTCCTCGGCGACCCCGCCGCCGACCGAAAACGAATCTTGGCATTGACCGACTCGACTGTGCGGCGCGTCGAACCGCGACTCCCGACCGGCGTCCGACGCGACCGATCGGACGTGTGGATAATCGACCAGCGAAACGACGAGCGGTCGATACCCGATAGGGTTGGAACCGCCGACGTGGAAATACCAACGCCTTACCACGAACGAAACGACCTCTGGAATCTCGGCGAGGAAATCGTCCTCGCGGTCAGTTTCTTCGACACCACATCCGGCGGGCTCAAACCGGCACGGCTTCGGCTGTCGGTAGATTCGCTCAGCTTCTTGGCCGAGGAAAATTCCGCGACCGAACTCGAATACTTCCTCCGAATGACGGGCGCCATCGTGAGAGGCGTTCGAGGGATGGGTCACTACCACCTCCCGATGTCGGACGACGCACCACTCGTAAACGAACTGTCGCCGCTGTTCGACGCACGGATAGAGCTTCGACAGCGCGATGGTCTCGTGCCGGAACAACGATGGCACGTGCCTGCCTACGAAAAAAGCACGAACTGGGTACGACTCTGAGACGATGCAACCAGTATTCGAATCACCCCCCAAACGACCGGGATTGCTGATAAACGACCCTATCGAGAGCGTTCGCTTCGCGTTGTACACGCCCGAACAGTCGCAACTCCGTCCCGCCGACCCGGACGAGTTTCACTTTCCGGTCGATGCCGCTGTCGCGTTCGACACTTCGACTGTCGAGATACCGAAACGGACGGGCGTTTACGTCCGGACGCAGGACGGCGAGCTCGTTCGAAGTTCGACGCCGATGGACGGCGGACTACGGGTTCAGTCGGCCGCGTACAATCTCGAACTGAACACGGCACCGATGAAGCTGTATCTGGCCGTCGAAAGCGAGGTGGCCATCGAACAGCGGAATCGCTCCGTCGTCCTCGATTTCGGGGACGAAACCACGCTTCGAGTCGGTGCGCGCTCGTTCCACGAGCAACCGGCGGGAACCATCACGGTGACGGACGACGTGGAAGACGCGATGCGCGCGGTGTCGTTGTTCGGGTCGGCGCTGAAGACGTCGAGTCCCGAGCGGTCGTTCCCGACGCTTCGCGGCCACCCGCCGCTCGTGGAACGCGGCACCGAGTTTTCGGTACCGGAGGGCATCGAACGTCCGGACAGTGGAACCGAACTCGTCGTGCCACGCGACCGAGCGTCAGTGTACGCGGCGGCACCGTTGGCGTACTACCTCGGTGCCGAAGTGGTTCCCGGCGAATGTCCCCGTCTCGTCGCCAACGAGTTCGAATACGACCTGACGAGTTCGGCGGGCTTCGAAACCGCGGTGGCGAACACGCTCCAACAGATATTCTTCCTCGACTGTCTCACCCGCACCGAGGGCTACTATCAAGTAGACCTCCACGAACGACGGCAGGTGGAGCCAACTCTCGACCTCGACTTTTCGGCACTGTACGACGCGTCGCCGACCGACCGACTCGAAACCTATCTCGGCGTTCCATTCGAGACGCTCGAACCGAATCTCCCCGACTGGCATCTCACGACCGACGTGGTGCCGTCGCCGGGCAACGTCGAGAGTTTACCCTTCGTTGCGAACGACCTTTCGCTCGTTCGCTGTCCACCCCAACCGACCACGAGGACGGTGCGCTCACAACCGGAACCGTTGACGGAGTTCTACCGGGCCGACTTCGTGCGGAGCACTGACTCCTCCACGTCGGTAAACGACATCGTTCAGCCAGACCCGACGAACTCGGTCGAACACGCGTGGATAGGCGACGGCTATCCGCTCGGGAGCAACAAGACGACCGTCGAGTCCTGTCGCCGTCGAATCGAAGGAACGACACCGGACAGTTCGAACATCGAAATCCGCGTCGTCTGCAACGACGAACGAATGAAAGAGGAGGACGTGGTAAACGAGTTCTACGGATTCCGCGACCTGCTCGAATTCGACGTGGAGATAGAGTACGACCTGACGAAGGACGAACTCGCCGAATTGTTCAGTAGTCCCATCGACTTCGTCCATTACATCGGTCACGTTGACCAGCAGGGGATACAGTGTGCCGACGGCTACCTCGACGCCGAGACGTTGAACGAGGTTCGCGTGAAAGCCTTCTTGCTCAACGCCTGTCAGTCCTACGAGCAGGGGATGGCGTTGGTGGAAAACGGCAGTCGAGGCGGCGTCGTCACGCTGTCGGAGATCGCAAACGTCAGCGCGACGAAAGTGGGGGTGGCGCTCGCCCGACTCCTCAACTCCGGCTTTTCGCTCCGGATGGGTCTCGAAATAGCGAAGAAGAAGATTCTGACGGGCTATCGGTACATCACCGTCGGCGACGGCGGACTGTCGCTGGTACAGTGTGAAAGTGGCTGTCCGCTCCACCTGCAAGTCGAGCGTAGGGAAAACGCTTCCTTCAAAATCGACGTTATCGTGTATCCGTCGCCTATCTGTGGAATGGGATCTCTATTCCGTCCACATCTCAACAAAGAGCATACTCAGTATCTCAATTCAGGCATTCTCGACACTTGGATCGTGTCCGAGGCAGAACTCGACGAGTATCTCAACTGTGGTGTGTTACCAGTGACGTTCGAGAACGAACTGTACTGGAGCGACGAAATTGTGGCGGCAGACCTGAGTTAGGGGCCGTGGGTCGAGTCACCACAACAGGCGAGAA
The DNA here is from genome assembly GCA_964399275.1 of uncultured Haladaptatus sp. GTDB lineage: Archaea > Halobacteriota > Halobacteria > Halobacteriales > Haladaptataceae > Haladaptatus. Next base: position 832 of record CAYNQM010000154.1, on the reverse strand, counting down.
CAGTTCCTGCCTGCATTAGCAACAGGCTCGCTGTGAACAGGACGCCAATCATTCGTGGATGCGATTCGAGATACTCCACCAGTGCTTTCTGACTCATGGACACTCAGTATTAATTACTATGATTATTTTAATTTATCTAAATAATTCTTATACGAAATAAATTAGTGCAACATAATTATCAATAAAGAAAGTGGAGGACTGGGGCGATAACTACAAGCAAGAGACCAATTGAAATTGAACACCAATTACAGTATCGATCCGTCAGTCGCGCCCGTGGCGAGTGACGCATTTCGGAAGACCGATGAGTTCGACCGGTTCCGAATTGTCCGGCGAATAGACGACCATCTGCCCTTTCTCCATGTACGGCACCTTCTTCTCCAAGTTTGGTGGGATGTTCACGCTTTTGATAGCGTCCTCGTCACCGAGATTCAACACGACCGTCGTGTTTATCTGCTTGAACACGGATTCGGCGATGTCCTGTGGGTCTTGGGTAATCAGGAACAGCCCAAGTCGCTCCTTGCGACCCTGCTTCGCGGCTTCCGTGAACTTCCCGATGACTTTCCCGGCTTGGACGCTCTCAGCATCGGAGAGGAAGTTGTGCGCCTCGTCCATTCCGACGACCAGCGGCGTCTCCTTGATTTCCGGGTGGTCGGGCGAGTTCGAGAGTTTTTCGTCCACGAGCAGGCTGGACACTGCCAGCACGACCATCTCCTTCGCCCGACTCGTCGGCAGGTGGTACGTCGGGACGACCGACAACCGACCCGAGCGGACGAACTGCGACACGAGGTCGGTGATCGGTTCCGCGGACTGGTCGAACACCCTGCTCGGTACC
>CAYNQM010000153.1:0-7386 GCA_964399275.1 uncultured Haladaptatus sp. | reverse complement strand
CAACCTCCACAAAGTCGTCTACGAACGCGACGGCGAGCAGTACGTTAACCTCTCGAAACTGTTCGTCGGGGCGGAAGGCACGTTAGGCGTCGTTGTCCGCGCGACGTTGGAGCTAGTGACCAGACCCGAGGAAACTGCGCTCGCGCTCTACTGCTACGACGACCTGATTTCGGCGCTGTCGGCCGTTCCCGACGCGCTCGACTTCGACGTGAGCGCGGTCGAACTGATGGACGACGAGGTGTTCCGCTTAGCCCGAGAATCGACCGAGTTCGCGGAGTACGCCAACCCGATTCCGGAGGAAGCCGAGGCCGGACTGATGGTTGAGTTCGACTCCGAAATCTGCTCGGACTTCGAGGACGCCATCGCGGAGACGAACGCCCACTTCGTCCACTCCGGCAACGCATTTGACGTGTTGGAAGCCTACTCCGAGGACGACCAAGCGAGCCTCTGGAAACTCCGGAAAGCGGCGATTCCGCTCCTGATGAGCATGGAGGGCGACCCGAAACCGTATCCCTTCATCGAGGACGCCTCGGTTCCACCCGAGGAACTGGCGGAGTACGTCCGAGAGTTCATGACGATTCTGGACGACCACGAGACCACGGCTGCCTACTTCGCCCACGCCGGGAGCGGAACCCTCCACATCCGTCCGATTCTGAACCTGAAAGAGGACGACGGAATCGAGACGATGCACTCCATCGCGGAGGACGTGACCTCGCTCGTGCTTGAGCACAACGGCGCATTTTCGGGCGAACACGGCGACGGACTCGCCCGCACCGAGTTCAATCCGAAGATGTACGGAGAGCAACTCTGGAGTGCGTTTCAGGAACTCAAAACCGCGTTCGACCCGGACTGGCGACTGAACCCCGGAAAAGTCGTCTTTCGCGACGAGGACGACGCCGACATGCGCGAACACCTCCGATACGGCCCGGAGTACGCCTCGCTCGAACCGCGAACCGTGCAGGACTTCTCCGACGAGGGCGGCTTTTCGCATCTGGTCGAACTCTGCAACGGTTGTGGCACCTGCCGACAAACCGGAAGCGAGACGATGTGTCCCTCCTACCGCGGCATGAAAGACGAGATGACCACGACGCGAGGACGGGCGAACCTCCTCCGGGCCGCCATCAGCGGCGAAATCCCGACCGAGGAACTGTACACCGAGCGGTTCCAAAAGGAGGTGTTAGACCTCTGTCTCGGCTGTAAGGGCTGTGCCCGCGACTGCCCGACCGGCGTCGACCTCGCAAAGCTGAAAGCCGAGGTGAAACACGCCCACCACCAACAGAGCGGTGCGAGCCTCCGAGACCGATTCTTTGCGGAGGCCGAGCGCGCGTTCTCCCTCGGAAGCGCGCTTGCGCCCCTCTCGAACTGGGCGACAAAACTCCCCGGTTCCGACTTCATCGCCGAAAAGACGCTCGGTATCGCTGGGGAGCGCGACCTTCCGCAATTTTCCCGCGAGACCTTCGCGGACTGGTTCGAATCGCGCGGGCCACGAATCTCTTCAGAAATCGCGACCGAGCGCGTCCTGCTGTTTCCGGACACCTACACGAACTACAGCTATCCGGAACCCGGAAAGGCCGCCGTGCGCGTCCTCGAAGCCGCGGGCGTCCACGTGCAGGTGCCCGACGACCTCGCGCCGAGCGGCCGCGCCGCGTACTCCGAGGGCTTTCTGGACGAGGCGCGCGAGCAGGCCCGACGAAACGTCTCGGCACTCGGATCCCGCGTCGAGGACGACTGGTCGGTGGTGTTCGTGGAACCGTCCGACGCGGTGATGTTTCAGGACGAGTATCGAGATTTGCTTTCAGAGTCGGCGGTCGAGCGCGTCGCGGCCAACACTTTCAGCGTCTGTGAGTTCATCGACCGCAAGCGATTGGACGACGGCATTCGGTTCCAGGAGGTGGACGAATCGCTCGCCTACCACGGTCACTGCAATCAGAAGGCGATTCGTACCGACCACCACGCGGTCGGCGTCCTCCGGCGCGCGGGCTACGACGTTGACCCGCTCGACAGCGGTTGCTGTGGCATGGCGGGCAGTTTCGGCTACCGCGCGGAGCAGTACGACCTCTCGCAGGCTATCGGTCGAATCCTGTTCGAACAGGTCGAGGAGAGCGATGCGGAGTCCGTCGTCGCACCCGGTACGTCCTGCCGAACCCAACTCGAAGGCCGCGAGTCGCGTCCACCCCATCCCATCGAGAAAGTCGCGGACGCGCTCCGCCGTCCCTGATTCGTCTCGCTCTCGTTCACGAACTTTTACTCAGTCAATGTCCCAATACTGACATAAGTTATTGAATAATTTTAAATCTGTTGGCTGTATTGTGCTGGACAAATACCGAGGGCGACTCACCAGATGCAACCTATCGAAATCACCTATATCATACTCAGTGCCGTTCTTGCGGCGACAGGTCTCACGATGGTCGGACTGGCGATGCGTGCCTACCTTCAGACCAAACGTCGGTCGATGTTCGTCCTCTCGGTTGGGTTCTCGATTCTCGTCGCGGCCGCAATCGCTACCACGTTCAGCGCGTTTCTGACGGGATTCAACGACAGTCGAATGCTGTTGACCGTGAACTACGGCGTCTCGACCGTCGGCTATCTCTTCGTCATCTACAGCGTGACGGGGTCGGACTGACGGGCCGAATAGCTATTTCCTTCCCGTCCGTTCGAAGAAGCATGAGCGAACTCAAGCACGCAGTGCGTGCAGGCGACTCCGTCGTCGGAACGTGGGTAACGATTGGCCATCCGGCAGTCGCCGAGATGAGCGCACACCTCGGCTTCGATTTCGCGGTCATCGACGCGGAACACTCCTCGATGTCGCTCGAAACCGTCGAAAATCTCGTCCGCGCAGTCGAGGCCGCGGACGGGGCGACGGAGCCAATCGTTCGCCTCCCGAACGACGACCCCACGCGAATCAAGCGCGTCCTCGATACCGGCGTTTCCGGAGTCATCGTTCCGATGGTCGAGACGGCGGCTCAGGCCCGCGCAGTGGTCGAATCGACGCGCTACCCCCCGGACGGAATTCGGGGTGTTGGCGGTTCGCGGTCGTCTGCATACGGTCTCGAACTCGCCGACTACTTCGAGCGAGCCAACGACGAACTCCTCGTCGCGGTGCAGATAGAGTCCGCGAAAGGCGTCGGACACGCCGGTTCGATAGCGGCCGTGGACGGCATCGACGCGCTGTTCGTCGGCCCCGAAGACCTCTCGGCGTCGCTCGGTCGGTTCGGCGAGACGGACTCCCTCGACACCGAGATTTCCGCTGTCTTGGATGCGGCCCACGACTCCGACACGTCGGTTGGCACCATCGCCCTCGATTCGGACGACGTGGCGCGCTGGGCGGACGCCGGGTTCGACTTTCAGGTCGTCGGCATCGACTACGATTACTTCATCTCCGAGGCGAAGCGAGCGAAGCAGCGCTACGAGGATGCGACCCGATGACGCTCGTCTGCTATCGGTGCGGCGACGAAGCCGAAACCGGCGCGCGCTGTCACTGTGGTGAACCGCGCTGGTTGAAGACCGACGCCGCCGACTTTTCGTGGCCCGACTCGTCCGCCTCGGGACTGTGGCGCTATTCGGAACTGCTCCCCACCGAATCGCTCCCGGGCGTCGGAAGCGTCGTGGGCGGAACGCCCCTGCTCCGACCCGAACGACTTGACGAGTACGCCGGATGCACCCTCTGGGTCAAAGACGAGAGCGCCAACCCGACGGGCAGTTTCAAAGACCGCGGTAGTGCGGTCGGGGTCGCCCGCGCCAACGAATCAGCGGGCGACGACAGTTGGGTCGGCACGGTCTCGCACGGCAACATGGCGATGAGCATGTCCGCGATGTCCGCCAGCGCGGGCGTGAATTGCCTCGTCCTCGTCCCCGACGACATTCCGCCGGAACGACTCGGCCACATCGCGCAGTACGACCCGGAACTCGTACAGGTCGCGGGCGACTACGGAAGACTCTATCACGAGAGTCTAACCCTGCCGGGCGCTTCGTTCGTGAACTCCGACACGCCGTTCCGAGTCGCGGGCCAGAAGACGACTGCGCTGGAAATCTTCGAGGCATTTGCTGGCGATGATTCGAAACCGAATGCGCCCGACGCAATCGTCGCGCCCGTCAGCAGTGGCGGCCACGCCAGCGCTATCTGGAAAGCCCTGCGAGAACTCCGCGAAGCGAGTCTGCTCGATACACTTCCGCGACTCTACTTCGTGCAGGCCTCAGCCTGCGACCCAATCGCACAGGCCTACCGCGCTAACGCTGACGAGGTGACGCCCGTTGAGGGCGGCGAAACGGTGGCGTACTCGATTGCCAACGCAGACCCGCCGAGCGGAAATCGCGTGTTGGCCGCGATCGATGACATCGGCGGTGCAGTGCTGTCGGTATCCGACGAGGCGATTCTCGACGCGAAGCGGCAGTTCGCTCGCCGCGCCGGTCTCTGCGTCGAACCCGCCTCCGCGACGACGCTGGTGGGAATTCGTCAGTTGTCCGCGTCGGGCGCGATTTCGCCGGACGACCACGTGGTTGCGATTGCCACCGGAACCGGATTCCGCGAGCGGTCGGAGACGGCGACGACTCCGCAGTCGGTTCCACTCCGCGACCTCTCGGAGCGGGTTCGTTCGCTCGTCTCCGGCGTACAGCGCGCCAAGATGTAGTCGATCGCAATGATTTGTCCGTTGACGACCACCTCGACGCTCGTGAACAGGATGTTCGAACCGTGGGGATCGACCGTGATCGTGACGTTGTTACAGGTGTACTCGATGTCCGCGGTCGGCGCAGTCCGCCGGTCTGTTGGCGGTGGCTGATTTGCTGTCGCAATCTCGCCCATTGCGGGCACCGGAAACGCGGAACTGGCCCCGGCCCCGACGACTAACTCGGAAATCGCCATCGCCGTCAGTTTCTCTCCGATTGCTCCTCCACGCATACACCCTGCATGCCATCTCGGCGGTTATTCCTTGTTGCTACCTCGAAGAACGCTCGGGTCACTCGTCGGCGTACACGAACCGCTCGATTTCTCGACGTTTGCCGCTCTCGTACCGGTAGACCGAGTCGTCGGATTCGTCGTGGGTCACTCGGTGCGAGCCGTCACAAAAAGGGTACTCCGCGGAGAGGCCGCAGAGACAAATGGCGATGTCGCCTTTCTCCTCGTCGATGTCGTCCTCGTCGATTCTCAGCGGTTCGGTCGCGGTATGTCGAACTTCGCGGGCCATATCCGAAAATCGGGCCTCCCGCCACTTCAACCTCGGCGCGACTACTCCTCCGTTACCGTCTCCTCCAGAATCGTCTCCTCCGCGACCGACTCCTGAATTCGAATCCCCTTCGACGCGAGGTGGCGCAACTGCTTTCGGGCGAACTCCTCCTCCTTGGTACCCCGCGTCGCCAGCACGTACATCCGTGCTCGCCCAGCGGGGCGCATGGTTCGCCCAGCGCGCTGGGCACCCTGTCGCCGCGACCCGCCGAGTCCGGACGCTACGATGGCGAGTTCGGCATCCGGGAGGTCGATACCCTCGTCGCCTACGCGAGAGATGACGAGGGTGTCCAGACGCCCGTCGCGGAACGATTGCAGGTGTCGCTCGCGCTCGGGATGGGGCATCTCGCCGCTGATGAATGGGACGCCGAGCGCTTCCGCAACGTCCTCGCCCTGTTCCAGATACTCCACGAACACCAACGCTTTCGCGGACGGATGCTCGGCCAGCAGGAATCGAACCTCCTCTATTTTTGCGGGGTTCGAGGCGGCTACCTGTCGTTTTCCGCGCTGACTGGCGTTGGCGTACTCGCCGTGGTAGGTTTCGTCGTCCCAGCCGACGTACCGGATTTCCACCTCGGGTTCGGCGACGAATCCGGCGTCGAACAGCGCGTCCCAGTCGGTTCCGATTGGCGGGCCGATGAGCGTGAAGATGTCTTTTTCTTTGTCATCCTCTCGTACTGGAGTCGCGGACAGGCCGAGTCGGTGCTTGCCCTGGAGGTTCGCGCTCCGACGGAAGACTTTGCTTGGGATGTGCTGACATTCGTCGTAGACGATGAGACCCCATCGCCGCTGGTCGAACAACTGGCGATGTCTGTCCATTCCGGCGGTCTGGTAGGTCGCAATCGTGACGGGGCGGACGTTCTTCTCGCCGCCGTGGTACTCGCCGACCTGTTCCCGCGTGAGGCTGGTGTGCGCGAGTAGTTCGTCGCGCCACTGTCCGGCGAGTTCCCTGCTCGGAACCAAAATCAGCGTCTCCCCCGAAACCGCTTCCAGCACGCCCATCGTAGCGACGGTCTTCCCACTTCCGGGCGGGCCGACGAGGACGCCGGATTTCAGTTCGATGAACTCCTCGACCCACTCGCGCTGGTAGTCGCGCAAGTCGAGCGAGCAGTCGATGTCCAGTTCGTCGCCCGTCTCAAGTTCTCGCTCGTCCCGCACGGGGTAGCCAGCCTCGTAGAGAATTCGCTTGACTTCCGCGACTTTCTCCTCGGCGACCCAACTCTCGTTGTCTGAAAGCGGTGCGCGCAGATGACTTTCGTCCAGCTTCTGCCGGGCGACGTTTCCCATCAGGTCGTCGCTGGCGGCTTCGAGAACCACGTAGTCGTCCTTGTGGGTGTAGAGTCGGAACTGTCTGGCGCGTTTCCACTGCTGTTCGACGAATTCCTCGATGTCGGGTGAGGGTTCGGGAAGCACCTGCCGAACCGTCCGCATCAAGCCGTCCAGCGAGTCGTAGGGTGCAGACCAAATGTCCTCCTGTCGAACCTGATAGCTGTAGCCGCCCGTCCGCGTCGTGTCGGTCAGGTGCGCGAACTGCGAGAGTTGCGCCCGCGTGAACTGGCGCGGTTGGTCGGCGACGATTTCCCGGCGCTTCGGAAAGACGACGATTCGCTCGCGGTCGGCCAGTCGTTCCCACTCGGTCGGAAACCAGACGACCGGGTCGCGTTCCACGTCGAGTCGGGCGACTTCTTGCTCGTCTGCGAGTCGCTCCAGCGTGCGGTTCGCCTCCTCGTGCGAGCAGTCGAGCACGCGAGCCACTTCGTCGGCGGTCAGCACTGGCCGACCGATGTCCTCGATGGCGTCGTACACGTCCGAAATCTCGTAGTCCTCGTCGGTCACTGCCCCACGGTTGGTACTCCCCGGAAATACCCGTTACGACTCCTCTCGGTTGTGGTCGTCGCCGTCGCGCCCCTCGCCCCCGACCCCGTCGTAGGCACCGGCTTTTTCCAGTTTCCCGCGCTCTTCGAGGACGCTCGGGGTTCGGCAGACGCCTCGGGCACCGGTTGCCTGCGGGACGGTGCAGTTGTTGCAGTTCTCGCAGACGACGCTCGTCTCGGTTTCCACCATCTCGCTCCCGTCGAGAATCCGGGCCGGAAGTCGCGGTTCGGCGTAAAACGGTCGGCCCATCCCGACCGCATCGCAGTCCCCATCCGCGAGCAGTCGGTCGA
>CAYNQM010000152.1:0-7447 GCA_964399275.1 uncultured Haladaptatus sp. | reverse complement strand
CGAACGGTGCGCAGGGAATCGTCCACCCGTGGGCCGTCGAGTTCGCCACCGACAATCCCGTCGTCACCGAAATCACGGGGAAGGTCGAACACGTCGAACTCTGCGGCCGCGAGGGATGGGCCGACGTGCTCCTCATCGCGCCCAGCACCGCGAACACGGTCGGCAAAATCGCGGGCGCGGTGGACGACACGCCGGTGACGACCTGCGCGACGACGGCCCTCGGCGCGGACGTTCCGGTCGTCGTCGCGCCAGCCATGCACGAACCGATGTACGACCATCCCGGCGTCTTGGACGCAATCGAGCGCGTCGAATCGTGGGGCGTCGATTTCGTCGAGCCACGAGTCGAGGAGGGAAAGGCGAAAATCGCCACGAAAGACATGATTGCGCTCGACGTGGCGCGGGTGACGGGCGACCGACCGCTCGCCGGAAACGGCGTCGTCGTCACCAGCGGCGCGACGAGTGAACCCATCGACCCGATTCGCGTACTGACAAGTCGCGCCTCGGGCAAGACGGGGCGGGCAGTCGCCCGGGCCTGCTACGTCGCAGGTGCGAACGTCGCGCTCGTCCACGACGCCGAGAGCGTGCCCTACGCGACCGACGTGCAGGTCGAGACCGCGGCGGAGATGACAGAGGCCGTGACCGACCTCGTGTCGGCGTTTCCCGCCGACGCCCTGATTTCCGTGGCGGCTATTAGCGACTACACCGCCGACGCCGAAGACGAAAAGATTCGCTCCGGTCGAGACCTCTCGCTCGATTTGCGAGCGACGCCGAAACTCATCGACACGGTTCGGGAGAACTACCCCGACCTCCCAATCGTCGGCTTCAAAGCCGAAACGAGCGGCGACGACGCCGAGATGATTTCTGCCGCGCGCGAGACGCTGTCTCGTGCGGACTGTTCGTTCGTCGTCGCCAACGACGCGAGCGTGATGGGACAAGAGGAGACGCGAACGCTGTTCGTCCGCGAGAACAGCGTTCGAAAGTACAGCGGGAGCAAGGCGGAACTTGGGGTGCGAGTTGCGGAGGAAGTCGCGGACGAAATCTCGAACGATTCGTAACGACTCGCCGAAACACCGTCGCCAGAATCATATCCCGTTCCTCCGTGGTAGAACGTGATTCGATGCCACGGCTATCGACGCCCCTGACCGACGCGCTCGGAATCGACGTTCCCATCGTTCAGGCACCGATTGGGAGTGCAACCAATCCGTCGCTCGTTGCCAGCGTCGCCGACGCCGGTGCGCTCGGCATGCTGGCGGTGACGTGGCGCGACGAAGCGACAACGCGGGAACTGCTCGCAGCAATCGAGACGCGAACCGACGGGGCGTTCGGCGTCAACGTCGTCGTGGATTCGAACGCGAAGGAGTTCCCGACGAGTCTCCACGTCGATAGCTGTCTGGACGAAGGCGTCGAGATTTTCTCGTTCTCGTTCGGCGACGCGGAACCCTTCGTCGAGCAAATTCACGCGGAAGGAGGCATCGCGCTTCAGTCGGTTGGAAGCGCCGCGGAGGCACGGAAAGCGGTCGAGAGTGGCGTGGACGTAGTCGTCGCGCAGGGGTGGGAGGCAGGCGGGCACGTCCAGAGCGAAGTCGCGACCATGCCGCTGATACCGCGCATCGCGGACGCCGTCCCCGAAACGCCGGTCGTTGCGGCTGGCGGGATAGCCGACGGGCGCGGCATCGCGGCCGCCCTCTCGCTCGGTGCGGACGGGGCGTGGCTCGGAACGCGATTTCTCGCGACCGAAGAGGCAACCGTCCATCCGCGCTACCGACAGCAGGTTCTCGACGCGGACGAGACCGAGACTATCTACTCGACCCTGTTCGACGAGGGATGGCCGGACGTTCCCCACCGCGTCGTCGAGAATTCGACGACGGCGGAGTGGGACGACGCAGGCAGACCGACGGACGACCGCCCCGGAGAGGGAGACGTGGTCGCGCAATCCGCGGCGGGCGAGCACGTTCGACGATACGAGGATTCGCTCGCGGTGCCCGGAATGAAGGGCGACGTCGAAGCGTTACCGCTCTACGCGGGCCAGAGCGTCGGATTGACTCGGACGGTGCAGTCCGCGGACGAACTCGTGGCGACGCTGACCGAAGAAACGATGGCCGCCCTCGAACGAGTGGACGGGTTCCGAATGACGGAAAAGTAGGGTCAGTCCTCTTCGGGCCACTCCGCGTCGCCGAAGAACTCGATGCCCATCTTCTGGGCCGACCGGGAAATCATGTGCGCCCCGGTCGGGGCCGTGATGAACAGGAAGACGATGCCGACCAGCGCGGTCAGTCCCGCTCCCTGCGGACCGTGCGAGACGAACAGCGCGAGGAAGAGCGAAGCGGCCCCGAGCGTGGTCGCCTTGCTGGTCGCGTGCATCCGGTTGTACACGTCGGGGAGCCGTAGCAGGCCGAGCGTTCCGACCGCGAGGAAGAAGCTCCCGACGACGACGAGCAGTGCGATGACGACTTCCTGGACGAGTTGAATCGTGCTCATTTGATGATGTCCCCCTCGATGACGTACTGCGAGACCGCAATCGTGCTGATGAACCCGATAATTGCGAGGACGAGGCTCACCGTGACGAACAGCCCTTGGCCGCGATACAGCGCGAACAGCGCCGCGATAGCGACGACGTTCGTTCCGATAGTGTCCAGCGCGACCACCCTGTCCGGCACCGTCGGCCCTCTGATGACTCGGTAGCCCGCGAGCAGGGTGAGTCCGCTGGCGATTATCAGCCCCGCCAGATAAACGAGGTTGAGGTCGAGAACTCCCGACTCAGTTGCCATGTTTCTCACCTCCCTCGGTCCGCGTGCCACCGTCGGGTTGCTCCGCCTCCTGCGGTCGTGGCTCGTTTCGAGCGGAGTTGACCGCAGTCAACTCCTGTGGCACTTCCGGAATCGGGTCGCCGGGTTTCCCCTCCTCGTCGAAGATGACGAGGGCGTACTCCTCCCACGTCCGAATCGGTTCGACGATGGCGTCGGGGTCGCGGGCGTCGATGCTGTGAACGTAGAGGATGTTCGCGTCTTCGTTGTAATCCATGGTCAGGGTACCCGGCGTGAGCGTGATGCTGTTGGCGATGGTCGTGATTGCCCCGTCCGTCTTCACTCGGAGCGGGACGACGACGACGCCCGGTTTTATCGGCATGCTCGGCGCGAGCACGCGGTACGCAACGTCGATGTTCGCCGTCGCGAGTTCTTTCAGGAAGACCGCAACGTACAATACGGCGTATGGAACCGCCTCCACGTTTCGAAGAGCGTTCGTCTCCGGCGTGTAGAAGTTTCGGAAGGTGAACGCGATGGGCAGGCCGAAGGCGAGTCCGATGAGGAACTCGCCGAGGATTTTCATCGGGTCGAGCGCCACGCCCCGGACGAACAGCCAGAGGATGGCGAGCACGACGCCGATGACGGGCCACTTCTTCACGCGCCACCACCTCCGAGCACCGCGTCGATGTAGGTTTGCTGTGCGGTTGCGGCCTGCGCCGCCGATTCGGCGGCGCGGAAGACGGGGTCGAATCCGACGCCGACCAGCAGGACGAGCACGGCAAGCACCCCGATGACGACGATACCGGTCGGGGTACCACCCTGCTCGACCATCGCGGTTTCCGCCCCCCAGAAGCCGCGATTCCACGCTCTGGAGAAGTACGCGATGGTGAGAATCGCGCCGGTCAACGCGATAGCGAGTGCGAGCGTCGCGTCCGCCTTCCCCGCCACGTCAAAGACGAGGAACTTCCCGAAGAAGCCCGAGAGAGGCGGAATGCCGATGAGCGACAGCGCGCCGACGAAGAAGACACCAGACAGCACCGGATTCTTCCGAGTCAGACCGCCGAGGTCGGCGAAGCGGTCGGTTCCGACCGCCGAGAACACCGACCCCGAAGTGAGGAAGAGGAGTCCCTTCGCCAGCGCGTGGTTCAGCGCGTAGACGAGCGCCGCCGCGATGGCGAGCGTCCGGACTGCTGGCACCGTCGCACCGATTGCCAGCGGAAGGACGATAAAGCCAACCTGTCCGATGCTCGAATAGGCGAGCAAGCCGTCCATGTCGTCGCGTCCGACTGCGCCGAAACCGCCGAACAGGATACTCGCGCACGCCATGATGAACAGCACCGGACCGAAGAAGGCGAGCACCGAATTACCCGACAGTCCGGGGAGGCCGAGTCCGCCGGGAATCGTCAGCGGCGAGAGGACGGTGAAGTAGAGTCGGATGATGGCGTAGATGCCGACCTTCTTCACGACGCCTGCGAGCATCGCGGAGACCGGGGCCGGTGCGGCGCGGTAGGCCGACGGCACCCAGAACTGGAAGGGAGCGATACCCGCCTTCAGCGCGAAGACGGCGAAGAGGAGCGCCGACAGGCCGAGGACGGGGAGTGGGGCGATGTTCGCCGAATCCGTCGCCAGTCGCTCCGCCAGTTGCGCCATGTTGAGCGTCCCCGTCGTGGCGTAGATGCCACCGATTGCGAGAAGCATGACCGCGCTTCCGATGAGGTTGAGCACGACGTACTGAAGCGCGGCGCGGGTGTGCTGTGGCCCGCTGTAGAAGACGACGAGGACGTAACTCGACATCAACATCACTTCGAACCAGACGAACAGGTTGAACACGTCGCCCGTGAGGAACGACCCCGTCACGCCGACCACCATGAAGTGATACAGCGGGTGGTAGGAGAGTCGCTGACCGAACTCGTCCACGTACTGCACCGAGAAGGCGAGCGCAGCCAGCGAGACGACGGCCGACAGCGCGAGCATGAACACCGAAAGCGAGTCGGCGACCAGCGTGATGCCGAACGGTGCTTGCCAGTTCCCGACTTGGTACGCGATGGTGTTCGACGCGCCCAACGGGTCGATTTCGTTCCAGAGGGCCGCCACCGCGACGACGTAAGCGACGCCACCGAGGAGACTGACGCCCCGCTGGACGGTCGGGAACCGCCGGACGACGAGCGTCAGAATCGCCGTCACGAGCGCGACGAGCAACGGTGCGATGACCAACTGATTCATGTGGATTCACCCAGTTCGTTCATGTCGATTGTTCCGTGTTCTTCGTAAACGCGATACGTCAGTACCAGCGCGAACGCGGTCGTTCCGAACCCGATGACGATGGCGGTCAGGACGAGCGCCTGCACCAGCGGGTCGGTGATGGTATTGCCATGGCCTCCGTGGCCCGAAATGATAGGCACGCTCCCCGTGAAGCCACCCATCGTGACGAGGTAGGCGTTCGTCGCCTGACTGATGATGGTGACTCCCCAGACGACGCGGACGATGTCCCGTCGCAAGACGAGGAACGTCCCCAGGGCGAAGAGCAGTCCCAGCACCCCCGCGAGGACGAACTGCGTCATTCTGCACCCACCACCGAGAGAATCGTCAGGAGCGCGCCAACGACGACGAGGTACACCCCGATGTCGAACGCCAGCGCACTCGCGACGTGCAGTTTTTCGTAAATCGGGAGCGGTCGGATGTAGGCGTGCGTCTGGTAGAGGAAGTTCTCCCCGACCACCATCGACACGATTCCCGACCCCGCCGCGACGAGCAGTCCGATTGCGAACATCGCGCGGTAGTTCTCCACGATGCCCTGTTGGAGATGTTCGACCGGGCCACGGACGACGCGGTGGAACAACTCGTCTTCGAGGAAATCCATCCCGTAGACGATGTAAATGAGGGCGAACGCAGTCGTCGTCAGGACGCCCGCGATGAACCCACCTCCGGGGAGGTTGTGTCCCTGCAACATCAGCGCCACCGCGGTGACGAAGATGAGCGGTACCACTGTGCGCGTGACGGTACGGGTGATTATCGTCGTCATTGCGTCTCACCTCGTTCCCGCATGGCGATGAGGGTCAACACCGACAGCGCGGCCATGGCGACGACCGAGATTTCGCCCATCGTGTCGAAGCCACGGTAGTCCACGAGAATGACGTTGACGATGTTGTGACCGCCCGCGATTTTCACGGTATTGTCGTACTCCGTGAAGAACTTCGCAATCGAGTCCGGTTGTGCGGCCGTCGTGAGCAGTACCGTGACGAACACGGTCGCACCGACCGCGACCGAGAGCACGCCGTCGCGGACTGCCCGTCCGCGACTCATCTCGCCGTAGAACGTCGGCAGTCTGTCCAAGACGAGTAGGAAGATGACGAGGACGAGGGTCTCGACCACGAGTTGCGTGAGCGCGAGGTCGGGAGCTTTCGCCAAAATGTAGAAGATGGCGACCATGAACCCGAGAATCGACAGTGTGAGCACGCCCGCGACGTGCGAGGGTGCGATGCTCACTGCGACTGCGCCGACCATCGCAACCAGTAGAACGAGCAACATCGGGTAGGTGATGCTCAACTCCTTGAACACCGGTATCGAGACGCCCGCGGCGGCGTAGCCTGCGAGGGTGAGGACGGACACCGTCGCCAGCGTCCACGTCGCGTAGGTTCGGAGCAGGCCGGTCTGAACGCGAGGCACCATCGCGATGCTCACGTCGTTCAGCCCGTACACCGCGTTGTCGTACCACCAGTTCGCGCGAATCGGATTGACGGAGAGCAGGCGATTCACGCCGTCGTGAAGTTGGTCGTAGAACGGGTAGGCCGCCACGCCCAGCGCGATAGTCACTGCGCTCATGATGACGGGTGGCTTGAGGTGCGTCGGGATGTGGTAACTGAAATGAATCTCCTCGTGTGGTCCCGGTGGAAGCACGCTCGCAATGACCTCGCCCACGAAGTGGTTGAGCGGTGGGATGGGAATGATGCCGCCGAGTCCGATGACTGCCGCGATGGTACCGAGAATCGCTGGCGGCACCAGCATCACGGCGGGCGGGCGGTGAACGTGACCGAGGCCTTTCGGCTTCTCGCCGAAAAAGAGCATCACGAACTTCACCGAGTAGAGGAACGTGAAAATGCTCCCGAAGACGGCGACGATGGGGTAGAGCCACGCGAGTCCGCCACTTGCCTCCGCGGCGTGGTAGGCCGCGTCGAACAGGAACTCCTTCGAGTAGAAGCCGTTGAACGGCGGAATTCCGGCCATTCCGAATCCGGCAACCACGGTGATTGCGGCGGTAATCGGAAGGTCGTGGCGAAGCCCGCCGAGATGTTTGATTTTCCGCGTCCCCGCCTCGTGCGCGATGATGCCCGCGACGAGGAACAGCGCGGCCTTGAACATCGCGTGGTTAAGGATGTGGAACGCGCCCGTCTCCGCGCCGAGTTCGGAGGCGAAGCCGAATCCGGCGACGATGAGACCGAGGTGGCTCGCCGTCGAGTACGCCAACAGTTCCTTGATGTCGGTCGCGGCGACGGCGAGGATGGCCGCGATGGTCATCGTGGCGAGACCGAGAATCGTGAACAGCGTCATCCATTCGGGCGTCACGTGTGCCCCCTCAGTCAGTTCGGGGAGCAAGAGCGGTCGGAATCGACCGATGAGGTAGACGCCCGCTTTGACCATCGTCGCGGAGTGGAGGAACGCCGAAACGGGAGTCGGCGCTTCCATCGCGTTCGGAAGCCAGATGT
>CAYNQM010000151.1:0-7518 GCA_964399275.1 uncultured Haladaptatus sp. | reverse complement strand
AAAACCCGCGCTGGTACCGCCAACTGCGTCTCTGCCCGTGGTTCGAAATCGCCATGCGTCGTGACTTCGAATCGTCGGAGTAGCCCGCGGCATTTTTCTCGTCCGAACCCCTTTGGAATCCCGTGCGAGAGTTCCCGTTCGAACTGGCGCTGTGTGCCCACCTCGAAGCGACGACTGACGACCTCGTCGCGCGGCAAATCGGTGGCGGCGTCCACGCGCCTTCGAATCGGATTCTCGACGTGCTGTGCGTCGAACCCGGCCCGGCGTTCGACGCGCGCGCCGAACTGACGAGCGAGCGGATTCCCGACGCCGCAATCGAGAGCGACGTGGGCGCCGGACAGGCACGCTACTGGCGACGCGCCTTCGACACGTCGCCGGAGTACGCCCGCCAAGTCGTAGAGAGGGCGGTCGAAATCGGATTTTTCGAGCGCGAGCGACGGAACGGCAGGGAGTACGTCCGACAGGTCGCTCGCTATCCGGACTGGTTCGGACGACTCATCGGCATCGAGAACAAGCCAGACCTCGCCGACCCCGGCGACCTCGAAACGCAACTGCGCAAGGACGTGAGCCTCGCGCTCGTGGACGAGGTGATTCTGGCGACCGAGAGCTACGTCACCCGCGCCCACCTGAACCGTATTCCGGAGGAGGTCGGCGTCTGGCGGTTCGAGGGTGAAGACATCGAAATCGTTCGCGAACCGACCCCCCTCGAAACCGATTCCGCGGGAACCGAACTCGTGGAAGAACACGCCGGAAAGACCGACGTTCGCGTCGTCACCGCCGAGGAGAAAGCCAGCCAGCGCAGGCGGATGGCCGAACGCGCCTACGGCAAAGGCTGGCGAACCTACGACTTTCCGGCGTGTGCCGAAATCGAATCCCGGAACGGTGGCCTGCCGTACTGCCAGTGGAAAGAGCGAGTCGTAAATCCCGTCCACTGCGGGGCGGACTGCCCGGGGCACGAATCTGCCGAGCCGCCGGACGCCGACCTCGACGCGGAGCGCGATTCGCGCACGCCGTGGGTCGCAAACCCCTCGGGGCGGACACGACGGCAGACCGGCCTCGATGCGTTTCGAACGACTGAGTAGCCCAAACGTCTATTGAAGTCGCTACTGATGAGGAAAGCGATGGACGCACGATCAGACGAGTCGCGCAGTCGAAAGTCCCGGACGCCGTCCGACGTGGGCGGAGTCGCACAGACGGTCGGGCAGGGGTTAGTCGGCGGAGCCATCTCGACGCTCGTCATGACCGCCTTCCGAGCACCGATTGCGCGCTCGCTCCCGCCGACGGCGGAGTTCTGGGCGCGGTACGTCGGCGACGGCGAACCGAGCGATTATCCGGTGGTTGGACTCCTCTTGCACCTCCTCTACGGGACGATAGGTGGCGGTCTCTTTTCGGTTCTGCTCGAACGTCGGAAGACCGCCGGGCGGATGGACGAGCAGCGAGGGGGAGTTTGGGGAGTGCTGTACGGTTTCGCGCTCTCCCTGTTCGGTCTCCACGTCGTGCTGAAACTGGTTCTGCGGATGAACCTCGAATCGGACGAGCAATTCGTCTTTCACGCGGGACACCTCATCTACGGCCTGACCCTCGGGACGTGGCTCGGGTCGAGAGCCGAGTAGGGTCGCTCTTTCTCTTCCAGCCGACCTGTTCCCGAAAGGATGTGTAAACATACAAGCCGCCAGGAGGGGATAGGGAACGATATGCAGACGCCCCCTCGACGGCAGTTGCTGGCCGTCGGTGCGATACTCTTGTGCTGTTTCCCGTTACTGGCTTCGCCACTCACCGCCCAGTCGGGCGGACAGGAAACCGCGAAGAACCCCTGCGTCGGAACGATTCAGAACCCCGCAGGCGGAACGACCGTCGTCGCCGTACAGGGCTACTCGTGGCTCGAAAACGGTGGCAAAGAACCCGCGAAACTCGTCGGAATCAGTCCGAACGGCGAGGTGAAGTGGGTTCACCACACCGCGGAGCACGGGATGATTTGGGGGTACGACGTTGACCCCATGGAGAACGGGAACCTCTTCGTTACCGGGACGGCGGACGGAAAGACTGTCGTCTACGAGTTCAATCCACGAACGCAAGAACACGTCTGGAAGGAATCGCTTCCAATCCACGACACCCACGACATCGACCTCATCAACAACGGGTCGCAACTGCTCGTCGCCAACATGCGCGCCTCGAATCCGGACACCGGCAAGGCGGATGACAGCATCTTCGTCTACGATTTGAAGAAAGACAAAATCGTCTGGCGCTGGTTCTTCCGGAGCGAATACCCCAAATCAGTCGGTGGGAACTACTCGAAAGACTGGACGCACGTCAACGACGTTGACAAGATCGGCGAGGGGCGGTATCTCGCCTCGCCGCGCAATCTCGACCAAGCCATCGTCGTCAATCGCTCCACGAACGACGTGGAGATGCAACTCGGGTCGCACGACGACCACGACGTGCTCGACAAGCAACACAACCCCGACTACTTGGAGAGCGAAGACGGCACCGCGACGATGCTCGTCGCGGACTCCGAAAACAACCGAATCGTCGAGTACGAAAAGCAAGGTGACGACTGGAAACAGACGTGGGAACTCGGCAAGAAAGGCGACTTCAGATGGCCCCGCGACGCAGACCGCCTCTCGAACGGGAACACGCTCGTCGGCGACTCGAAGAACCAGCGCGTCCTCGAAGTGACGCCGACCGGTGAAGTCGTCTGGGAGTTCTACACCCCGTGGCTCGTCTACGACGTGGCACGTCTCCCCGACGAGCGCGCCGAAGGCCCGACTATCGCCGACCAGAACGCGACGGGAAGCTACGGAATCAAGGGCGATAAAGCGAAGTACGACGCCGAGTCGATGAAACAATGTCACGACTACCTCCAGTCCATCGACGGATGGGCTGACGGTCAGCAACCCGAGAGTGCGAACGGATCGAGCAACTCCGGCGTGCAGGACGACGACGAACGAAATAACGGAAGCCTCGGTGGAGCGAAAAACACCGACGGCAGCGACCTCGGCGTGTCGCTGCCCGGATTCGACTTCGTCGTCGGCGCGGTCGGTCTCCTCCTCGTAGTCGCCTTCCTCGTCCGGCGACGTTAGAGGGAGTACCGCTCGCCGTCTATCGCCAACGGTTCTTCGAACGCTTCGTCCGCGGGATAGAAGTGAGAGACGTGGACGAGTCGGGTCGTTTCTGCATCGAGTTCGTCCGCCAGCGAGAGCGCCCCTTCTCGCGTCATGTGTTTGTACCCGAAGGTGCGCGGAACGCCGTCCTCGGTGTGATGTCGCCCGCCTGCGGGATGGTACTCGCAGAGCGAGGCCGGAACGATACCGTCCGCGAGAAAGAGATCGGGGGCGGCCATTTTCTCGCGCGACGTATCGGGAATCCCGTAACTGGTGTCGCCGGAGAGAACGAGTTTCGCGCCGTTGCCTTCCACGACGACGCCGTAACAGAGTAGGGGCGGGTGTTCGACAGGAACGAGCGTCACGTCGAACCCACAGGCCGAAAACGACGTGAGGGGTTCGTGCTCGTGAACCGAAATTTGGTCGAGGTAGTCGAACTTGCTCCGAACCGTGTCGGCGACGCTCTCGTCGTTTTCGGGGTCGGATTCGTTCGCCGCGTGAACCGGCAGGGAGTCGAATAACCGGTAGGCGTTGCCCAGTCCGTCGATGTGGTCGAAGTGGATGTGCGTAATCAGGATTTCGTCGGGAAGTTCTACGTCGTGCGTGAGAAACTGCTGTCGGAAGTCGGGACTCGCGTCGATGAGGAGGGATTCGTCCGTCGCTTCGTTGCGGACGTGAACCGAAAACCGCGAGCGCTCTATGCCGCGCTCACGGGCCACGGAACAGGTGTCACAATCGCAGGCTGGCGTCGGCGTTCCTGTCGTATCGCCGGTGCCGAGGAGGGTGACTTCCATCGCTCAGTGGTCGTGCGAGTGACCACTTATATCCCCGCCCGCGACCAGCGCGTCGTGGTCGCCGTCTATCATGTCCATGTCCTTCAGGTTGTCGCGCTCCTCGAAGTCCTGAATGGCGTAGAGCAGGTCGTCCTGCATGAGTTCGGTGCGGTTCTCGGTCAGAGCCTCCAGCACTGCTTCGCGGAGGACGAGTCGGAGGTCGCTTCCGGTGAGTCCCTGCGTCTTCGATGCCAGTTCGTCGGGGTCGAAGTCGTTGATTTTCATCCGGCGCGTGATGACCCGGAGGATGTCCGAGCGCATCTGCTCGTCCGGTTTCGGGAAGTTCAGGATTTCGTCGAAACGCCGCCACGCCGCCGCGTCGAGTTGGTCGGGATGGTTCGTCGCGCCGATGAGCAGAACGTCGTCCTGAATCAGCGAGATGTTGTCGATGGATTTGAGCAAAGTGTTGACGGCGCGCTTGATGGCCGCGTGTTCGTCGCTCCGGCGCGTCTTGGCGACGAAGTCGAACTCGTCCATGAAGAGGATGCAGGGCGAGAGTCGTTTCGCCACCTCGAACACCTTCTCGACGTTCTTCGCCGTCTCGCCGAGGTACTGGCTGGTTATCATCGACAGTTTGACTTCCACGAACGGGAGGTCTAAGTCGTAGCCCAGCGCCCTCGCAGTCGAGGTCTTCCCGGTTCCCGGCGGACCGACAAAGAGGAGTTTGCCGATTTCGCGCAGGCCGATTTCCGCGAGATACTCGCGGTGCTCGATGGCTTTCATGATTTTCTGAATCTCGGCCTCTTGGTCTTCCGTGAGCACGAGGTCGTCCAGCGTCAGTTCGACCTCCTCCGGCGCGTGGATGTCCACGAGGTCGAGCATGCTTTCGCCGTCCTCGTCTTCCTCGTCGGCGTCGAAATGCTGTTCGAGCAGACTGTCTATCCACGCCCGGTCGGACTGCACGGGACGGTTCGCCTCGCGCACCGCCTCGTAGTCCGCGTCCACATCGTCGTAGTCAGAAAGCGCGTAGGCCAACGTCGGGTTCTTCGCGATTCGTTCCTCGTCACGTTCCACGAACCACTCCTCGGCCATCTCCCGTTGGGTCAACTCGATGCTCCCCGAGAAGGTGTCCCGGTCGGTGAACATCAAGTCAGAAATCGCGTCCCACGGTTGGTCGAGACCGGTCGCTTCGCGTGCTGTCTCGACCGACGTCTGAAGCGGTCGCTCTATCGTTCCGTCGTGCCAAAATACCTGCCGGATGGCAGGTGGTAAGTCGTTTTCGTCGAGGTCTTGGTTCTCGCTGTAAAGACGTGCGGTGAGCAAGAACTCGATTACGTCCAACGCCCCGCTGTTCATTCTCCCGTGAATTAACGGGGGAGAATCTTAAGCGCGTCGAAGATCGGATATGAGTCGGCAAACGGTCGGAACGCGAACGCGACGCAGTGATTCGGACAAAAGAGAGCGAACGAGGCAGTTCGGTCGCCGAATTAGGCGGTCGCGTTCTGCGACAGGCGATCCACGTAAATTGACATGCTACTGACGGTACATCCGCTGTCGAAGCCGTATCGGTGGAACTGGTATCGGTCGTAACCGGCCATGTGCGACTCGATGTCCTCGGCGGTGCCATCCTCGCTGTTGCAGGTCGAAACGTTGTTCAGCGTGACGACGATGGGCGGTTTCTGGCCCGAGAGGTCGGACGACTCGTTCGTGCTGACGACCTCCGCGTTGGCGGCCTCGAAGTACCACGCGAGGGGTAGGCGAGCGAACCACCCCGGTCCGGCCTTCGGCACGTCGTTGTCCGACTCATCGGGCGTGTCCAGTTCCTCGCCGAAGAACAGCACGTCCGGCCCCTGATTCTCGCGGGCGATTCGCTGGAGGTCGGTCAGGAGTGGCTTCGCCTCGGTGGACGACTGGGCGTACTGCACGAGTTGGTTGTCCGGACTCTGGGGATTCTGGTAGGTCGTGTCGTAGGCCGTCGCCCCGACCTGCGCCGTAACGAGCAGGAGGAGGACGACGGCGGCGACGACGCTCACGTCGTCCTGACGCTCGTACCCCTCCCGCCCCCAGCGGAAGATCAGCGCGAGACCGACCGCCGCCGGGAACGCCAGCGGAACGATGGCGTGGACGGTTGCCCACCCGGCCTTGATGTCCATCACGAGGGGATAGCCGAGGATACTGGCGACGCCCCAGTAGAAGCCGAATGCGACCACGTCCCGCGGTCGGTCGCCGGAGTATCTGTCCACGACGAATCCGATGACGGCGAGGAGACAGAGCGCCAACGCGCCGACTTCGAGCGTCTGGAGGTAATCGCCCAAAAACGGGAGGTAGGGGTGGTCGGTGTGGCCGGTCCAACTCTGGAACTTATCCCACGTGCCGACGGTTGCGGCCCCGATAACTTTCGGAACCATCGCGGGGTCGGAGATCGCTTTCCAGAGACCGGGGCCGGGTCGGGTCTGCGAGCGCGGTGCGTAGAAGAAGATGATGATGAGGAGAAACTCCAGCACCGCGAGGACGGCGACACCGCTTCCGAAGAGCGCGGTGCGAGCAATCGATTGCTTGTCGTTCTCTCGAACCCAGTTTCGCAGTCGCGGTGGAATCGCCGCTGCGATGCCTTCACTGCCGACTCGGCGCAGGAAGAGGCGATGGTCGTAGAGGAGCACCGCCGCCCCGGCCCAACAGGCCGCGTAGAGCAGTGCGTTTTCCTTCATCGTGAAGCCGAGTGCGAACGAGGCGACGCCAGCGAAGAGGTAACGCAGTTTCCGGGTGTCGGAGAATCGAACGACGAAGCCGAACGCGAACACCATCACTGCCGCCAGCGGCACGTCGTTCCGCATGAACCGCGAGTAGTAGAGGAGGACGGGATTCAGCGCGAAGAGGAGGGCGAGCGCAATCGTCTCGGTGGAGCGAAGTCGCTCGCGGAACAACAGCGCCGAGAGAGGCAGCAGACCACCGAAGACGGCGACGACGAGTCGCATCGTGAAGTCGTTCGTGCCGAGAACCGAGAATACGAGCGAATTCACGTGGACAAGAAACGGACCGTGAACGATGGGTCGGTACTCCCAAATTCCGGTTTCGGCGTAGCGGGCTATCCAGTACGCAACGCGGGCCTCGTCCTGATGGGCCACGCGCGCGCCGAGATTTACGAGACGGAGTAGGAGGGCGACCACGGCGACGAGAGCAACGATTGAGACTGAATTGGCGAATCGCTCCAGCAAACCGGACTCCTCGCTCGACGTGAGCGTGTGCTTCTGGGCGGTATCGGAGCCTTGCATCGTCTAGTACTACAGACGATATGAACCGGGTTCGGACAAATAGTTTCTGAAGCCTCGTCGATAGTCAATAAACTTACAAACTGTTTCTCATTTACTCGGAGTTCTACCGCCACTTAAGGGCGTTCGGTGAGAACGAATGGATATGAGCAGTGACAGCACACCAGTCATCGTGAAGGCAGTCAGAACGCCCCAAGGAAAGGAAGGCGGGGTGTACGAAGACGTTCGAAGCGAAGACCTCTCGGTTCCGCTCATCAACACAATTCTCTCGGAGACCGGTCTGACGGGCGACGACATCAACGACCTGATGTGGGGCGTCGCACAACAGCGCGGCGAGCAGGACAACAACGTCGCGCGCATCATCGCGCTCCTCTC
>CAYNQM010000150.1:0-7562 GCA_964399275.1 uncultured Haladaptatus sp. | reverse complement strand
GACGTGGCTGATGCAGGACGGTTGCAGTTTGCAGTGTTGGGAGTCGGCGGTAGCTCCCTCTTTCGTTCGACTCTCTACTGCTGTTGGAGCCAGCTACCGCCGACTCCCAACGACCGCACCCGCCCCTCGTCCTCCCCAGCCTCCTCCTTCGCTCCTATCGTCGCTCGGTTGTCCCTCGTGCGAGTCGTTTACGCTCCCGCGCGCCGGGGTTGTTCGTGCCCGTTCGAAAAGAGATGGATGTCTAACAATCAAAAAACCGAAAATTCGAACCTATCGAGTCAAGTCCGCGCCCATGACGAAATCCGGTTCGGTGGAAACCGAAACCCGGCAGTAGGCAACGTCTGAAACGTATCGAGGCGTCTCGGGGACGAGAACCCGAGTTTTGTCCGCACCGCGCTTTCCGGCATCCCGCGCAATTGCCGCGAACAGCGACCGGGCGGCGTCTGCGTCCGCCCACGCGCCGACTGCGTACTCGCCCCACGTCTGTTCCTCGCCGTCGTCGTTCTTGCGGTCGTACTGGCGGAGGAAACAGGAGGTGCCCCGGGTGCCGTCCTCCTGCACGACGAGGAGGTCGCCGTCCTCGGCCGTTCGCTGGAGATCGTCGCGGGTGAGTTCCGAGAGCGCCCACGATTCCTCGAAGTCGAGCGCGAGGCCTTTGAGATGGGTTCGGGCGTCGCTTCCAGTCCAGAACGACCACGCGGCGTCGGCGTCGTCGGTCGTCGTCATCTCGGGCGTAGCATCGGCGTCGGGTTCGGGATGTGCCCATCTGAACTCGGTGACGGGGTCGTAGCCGACCGCCCGCGACTGCCCGAGTCCGGCGATGTTCCACGAGAACACCATGTTTCGGAAGGTGGTCGCACCCTGCTCGCGCGCCCAGTCGAACAGTTCGTGTGTCATGCGGGTGGCGACGCCGTGCCCGCGAAAGTCGGGGTTGACGCGCATTCCCTGCCCCCACGCTTCCCAGTCCGAGAGCATGACCGCTTGGACGATGCCCGCGATGTCGTCGCCCGCGTCTGCGACGACGGTGTACTGGTCGTCGCCCTCAATCCAGTCGTGGTAAATATGCGGGATGTAGTCGCTCCTGTCGCGGTCTGTCCACGTGTTTTCGGTGAACTCTGCGACGGCCTCGTAATCGTCGTGGGTCGCCTCTCGGAGTTCTATCTCGGTTACTCCCATGGCACCGACCGTTCGGAAATCTCGCCAGCGAGGGGTTTCTGCATCGTCGTTGCGGGGTCATCGCTGTTTGCCAGCGCCCACATCAGTTTCACTTTGGCGGTGCCGGGAAGCATGTCTTCGCCCTCCACGACGCCCGCGTCGAGCAGGTCGCGCCCGGTGTCGTACACGCGGTCGCACACTCGCCCCTCGATGCATTGGCTGGTCATGACGACGGTCGTTCCGTCGTCCACGAGTTCCTCGATTCGGTCTACCCAGTCGGAGTGGACGTGGCCCAGACCGGTGCCTTCGAGGACGAGACCCGTCTTGCCCTCGGCGAAGTCGAGCGCCTCGACGCCCATGCCGGGCGTGAACTTGAGCAATTCCACGTCGTCTTCGAGGTCGTCGTCGAGCGCGAGTTTCTGCGCGCTGCGTTCGTTGTACCCTCGTCGGAAGGTGACTTCCTCGGCGTCGTAGTCTACTCTGCCGAGCGGTTTCGCACCGACGGTTTCGAAGGCGTTTCGGCGGGAGGTGTGGTTCTTCCGGACGCGGGTGCCGCGGTGGAGCGCGCAGTCGTCGTCGCTCTCGTTTTCGTGCATGCAGACGAGCACTTCTGCGCAGTCGGATTTCGCGGCTTCGACGGAACACACTGCGTTCATCACGTTGTCCGAGGACGGTCGGTCTGCCGACCGCTGGCTTCCAGTGAAGACGATTGGAACCGGCGTGTCGAGCATAAACGAGAGCGCGGAAGCCGTAAACTGCATCGTATCGGTACCGTGCATGACGACGATGCCGTCGGCACCGTTTTCGATTTCGTCGTACACCGCCTGTGCCAACTCCCGCCACACGTCGGGCGTCATGTTCTCGGACAGGATGTTGGCAACGACTCGCCCGCGGTAGTTCGCCCGCCCTGCGAGGTCGGGCACTGCACGAAGTACGTCCTTCGCGTCGAAGCGAGCGGTTACGGCACCGGTTCGGTAATCGACTGTCGAGGCGATGGTTCCGCCGGTGCTGATGAGCGAAATCGTCGGCAGGTCGGGGTCGAACTCGACGACCGACGAGTCGCTGGTTTCTCCGTCCTCGATGTCGTACACGTCAGATTCGAGCACATCGACTTCGGCGTCTGCGCGTTCGACGCCGACGTTGTAGCCGCCGTCGAGTTTGACGACGAGATTTTCCGCCGTCGTGGAGGGAAGCAGTACCCCCTCGAAGGTCTGGTCGGCCCGCTCGACGCGGACGCGGTCTCCCGGATTCATATCTCGGAGTAACGCGGCGTTCGACTTCAATCCACTCTTTCGGGGAAAGGCACATTACCGCCGAGCGTCAATCCGGATACATGACACAGCGCACCCGGACGCGCGAGACGAGCGACGACTTGTCCGACGTGCTCGGCGACACCGAAAGCGGAGAGCAGACGGGAACGAGCGAAGGGTTCCGGAGTCGCGCGAAACGACGCGCGGGGAACTTTTTCTCCCCGCGCTACTTTCTGCTCGCTACCGTCCTGCTGACGGTTGGGACGTTCGTCGGTGGATTCGTCCCGTTCATACAGACCATCGGCGGACTCGTCGGCATGTTCGTCGCGGCGTTCGTTCTCGGCGGACTGACGAGCGAATCACGCATCCTCGAAACGGCGGTCGGCGGTGCGATCGCTGCCGGACTAACGCTTGTCTTGGGGAATCTCACCCTAATAGCCGCTGGTGGAACGACCGTTGCGGCCGTCGGTCTCGGTGCAGGCTTCCTCGTCGGCGTGCTCGGCGCGTACTTCGGCAATGACCTGCGCGACGGACTGACTCGCGACTTGTAACTACCCGGTCAGCGTCCAGCGGTCGTCCTCTCGCTCGACGATGCCGCGCTCCGCCATGTTCGCGAGGTGTCGTTCGACGACGTGTTCTGGAGCGTCGGTTTCCCGACTCACTTCTTCGACCGTCTCCGAATCTGCCGCGAGTGCGGCCAAAATTTCGGCACGAATCCGGTTTTGGCCTGTTTCGTCCACTTCGTCGCTGAGCTGGTCGAGAACATCCGTGATTCGCCCGTGAACCCAGCGCTGTGCGAGCGAGAGCTCGCTCTTTAAATCCTCCAGACAGTTCAGTTCTTCCGCGAGGGTCGCGATTTCACCTGCTTCGGCATCGCTCACGGTTTCGGCGTCGTCCGTTCCCTCTTCGGTCTGGTTCCCGTACTGCACGTTGAGCGAGAGATACTGACACGTGCTCACGTCGAGATTCGGGCTCGCCGGATAGGCGCTTTTCATACCGAACTCGTAGGGCGAGACGTCTACTTCGAGTCGGAGGTTCCGCGAGATGTTGAAATACTTGCGTCGCTGGTCGTCGGTTCGACTTTCGACTAACCCGGCCTCCTCCAGCTTTCGAAGGTGGTCGATGACGGCCTTCGGGCTGACGCCGAGATATTCGCTTATTTCCGTGACGTAGCAGGGTTTGTGCGAGAGAAGTCGCAGGATACGTCTTCGGTTTTCGTTCCCGAGGATGTCAAGCAACGCGGCGGAGTCCATTCACGTCAACGACTTGGAAACGAGGACGGAAAAGGGTGTCTCTCGCCGCTACACTATTTCGCCGGTTTGACTCAACAGCGCGAGCGATATGCCGTCGTCGGTCGTCGTATTGCTGTTTCTCCCGTTTCCATTTCCATTCTCGATACCGACCGAGGCGTTCCCGTTTCCACTTCCATTCCCAATACCAACCGAGGCGTTCCCGTTTCCGCCGTCTCCGTTCCCGATACCGATGTTTCCATTATCAGTTCCGACTCCTTGTGCCCCCGTCGAGTTGTTGGCGTTCTCGCCCGGCACGTTCACGCTTCGGAGCGAACGCGCGACCTCAGCGACTTCGGAACCCCCGACGGTGCTCGTTCGTTTCTCGAGTTGCTGGAGTCGCTGAACGCGCGTTCCGACTCGTTCTGCTCGTGGCTTCGTCGTGTTGATGGAGTGTTCCAGCGAGCGAATTTCGCCGACGAGTTTGCTCATTCTGGCCTGATACTGGAGCGTGCTAATATTGCCGTTCTTCCGGGCTTTGACGAGCTTTTCCTTGCGCTGTCGCACGTCTTCGAGTTCGCTCTGGATCTTCGTGACTCGGTCTCTGACGAGCGTCTGTCGGGCCGACTTGTTTTTCGTTCCGTTGAATTGGGCGATCCAGAGACCGGTATCGACCGTTCCTGTCGCCTGTGACGTGCTCACTTGCATGAACGACGATATTTCGCTTCCGAGCGTCCCATTCGCGACTGTCGCGTTCTGGTCGCTCTGGAAGGTCGTCGGAGAGACATCTTGGGGTGGTGCGGGGGTCGGCGCGGCGGCGGTCGGCACAGCGACGGCAAACCCACAGAGGGTGAGCATCGCCAACAGGACGGCTCGAAGGGAATGCATCAATAGCTCATTACCATCCCCTGCTTAAAAAGACAGTAATTCGTTTGTTTTGTTCACACGTGCGAACGGGCAACTGAGGGGAGAGGAGAGCGTTTAAAAACCAGTTAAACGGGGTCTAATCGGTCGAACATCCGTGCCGCACCGAGGACTGCAAGAACTGATAGGGCGACTGTTGCAAGGGGTAACAACAGTCCGGGGGCGTAGCGAAGTGGCGGATGATAGCCAAGTCCGTAGTCCAAAACGTCGCTTGCCAGTGCCACCCCGAGCGCCGCTATTAGCGCACCGCGGGTCGTCCGTCCGTAGTATGGGATGAGGAACGCCTCGGCGACGAATGCGAGATGGGTGACGATGATTCCCCAGTAATCCCACACGGCGTCGGGTTCCCACGGGGGGCCGAAGTACGCCGAAAAGCCGAGGTTGAGCGCGACGAACGTCCAAATGCCGA
Organism: uncultured Haladaptatus sp.; assembly: GCA_964399275.1. GTDB lineage: Archaea > Halobacteriota > Halobacteria > Halobacteriales > Haladaptataceae > Haladaptatus. Next base: position 2,595 of record CAYNQM010000150.1, on the reverse strand, counting down.
ATTTGAGGAGCCAGACGAACGCGAAGGTATGGAGATAGGCGAGCGGAAGATTCTGTGGCGCGTCGGAAAGCCGATTGCCGAGGTTCGGTAACAGGGTCAGCAGAGACGCCGTGACGAGTGCGAGCGCCGTCGGAGAATCGGCATACAGCGGCCACAGAAACGTGGGCACTTCGGGCATCGTCTCGACGTAGAACCGAATGCCGACGAGGATGGCTAGCGAGTTGACGACGAGTAACCACACCAAACTCGGCGCGTTTTCGAGGTAGTATCGGGCGTATCGCTCGGGAAGTTCCATATTGTCCCCGCGCAGGGGACGATTAAAAGAACTGCTGTGATAGTTCCATCGCTGGAATGAATAGAATTGTTTATATAATGGCTTTGTTCTTCTATATGACTGTTTTGCACAACTCCTATATAACTATTGATCCTTGAGTGGTAGTGTCTATCATGTTCGAGTCGTTTTCAAGCGGCTACTACCTCGGGCGACTGTACGTCGAACCACACGAGGACGACCACGCTGTCATGTCCCGTGACGACCACGAGCGTGTCAATCAAGCCCTCTACGCAAGTGGGAATGGGGTCGAGCGCCTCGACTGGCCGCTCGTGATGAAAATCGACCAGCAACACTTCTCCGTCCACGCGGAGGATGGCGTGCCGGACAAAACGCTCGTCGTTCCCGATTCCCTCCTCGAAAACACGCGGATTCGCAACCCGCCGGAACTGAAAGAGGTGCTGTTGGCGAAAGCCGATAGAGTCCAGCAACTCATGCAGTTCCACGTCAAAAACGGCAGTTTCGGCAACGGAGGAGCGGTCTAAGAGACGGAGTTCGCTTCGTCGTGACGTGGTTTTCGTGGGTCGCTCGGCTCCGCCCTCGCTGAGGACGAGATAATTTTACTGGCGACATAGCCACCGCAGACGATGCTAAGCGTAAGCCACGCCCGACTCACTCGCCCCTGCCTGGTTTGGCCTGCGCCTAGAATCTGCTCTCAATCTCTCTCCACAGAAATCAGTCTTCGTCACTTCTACTCTACAGAAATCAGTCGCTTCCAGCCCTCATCCGCAAAATCAGTCTCGCTTCGTCGGCTCAGTTCCCGCGTCCTTGCATCTTCTCTTCGTCAGGCAAGTCCACGTTGGCCTCACCTTTCATGCCCGCGCCGATGTCCTTACTGATGTCGGCCAGTCGCTCGGGGTCGTCCCAGTTGTTCGTCGCCTCGACGATGGCGTTGGCCATTACGCGGGGACTCTCCGCGCCGAAAATGCCGGAACCGACGAAGATGCCGTCACAGCCGTGGTGCATCATGAGCGCGGCGTCGGCGGGCGTGGCGATGCCACCTGCCGCGAAGTTCACGACCGGAAGTCGCCCCGCTTCGGCGGTTTCGTGAACCAGTTCGGCGGGGGCTTCGATGTCGCGGGCGAGCATCTCTCGCTCCTCGTGAGTCTTGCCCGCGAGTTCCCGAATCGCGCCCTTGATGGTGCGCTGGTGGTGCACGGCCTGATTCACGTCGCCCGTGCCAGCCTCGCCTTTGGTTCGAATCATCGCCGCGCCCTCGTTGATTCGTCGGAGGGCTTCGCCGAGGTTGCGCGCACCGCAGACGAAGGGTGCGGTGAACTCGCGCTTGTCGATGTGGTATTTATCGTCCGCCGGAGTCAGCACTTCGGACTCGTCTATCATGTCCACGCCGATGGATTCGAGGATTTGAGCTTCCATCGTGTGCCCGATTCGCGCCTTGCCCATCACCGGAATCGACACCTCGTCGATGATTTCCTCTACGTCCGCGGGGTCGGCCATTCGCGCCACGCCGCCGCGCTTTCGGATGTCTGCGGGAACCGCTTCGAGCGCCATGACCGCGACTGCACCCGCGTCCTCCGCGATTCGGGCTTGTTCGGGGTTCACCACGTCCATGATGACGCCGCCTTTCTGCATCCGGGCGAAGCCGCGCTTGACGAGTTCCGTTCCACGTTTGAGTTCCTCGATGTCCGTCGGTTCTGCCATGGGTGTTTCTAACGAACCGGGGACTTAAGACGTACCGATTACGAGGCGTTCGTCAGCACGGGATGTTGTGCGGAATTTGGAGTTGAAATTCACTAGCGACAGCACAGAAAATTAGGACTGTGAATCAGTAGCAGTACAGGGAAACCGCACAGAACGACCGAATATCCAAACACGCATCTGTCGGTGACGACGAGTTTAAACCCGTTTCACGAGAATCGATGCCTATGCAGACACATATCGTCCCGGTTGGGTTCGACTACGACCGGCTCATCGCGCCACTCGTGCGTGACCAGTTGGACGTAGACCGCGTCATCCTCCTCGAAGGCGCGGTGGGAAGCGAGGCTAACGTCGAATACTCCCGAAACCTCGCGCGGAAAATCGGCAAGGACTTCGAGAACTTGCTCGGTGCGGAAACCGAGCGCGTGGTGCTGGAGGACGTGTACGACTACGACGCCGCGTTCGAACAGGCTTACGACCGAATCAACGTCGAACTCGACGCTGGCGGCGAGGTGTGGGTGAACGTCAGCGCGATGCCCCGGACGGTGAGTTTCGCGTTCGCGACGGCGGCACACTCCATCATGGTCGAGCGGCAGAGCGACCGC
>CAYNQM010000149.1:0-7579 GCA_964399275.1 uncultured Haladaptatus sp. | reverse complement strand
AGCGACGTGAACACTTTCGCGGCGGTCGTCGCGTCGAATCCTACTCTCGACATGTAAACGTCTCCGGGAGGTGGGGAGAAAAATCTACTCGACTGGCGTTACGTCGGTGACGGTGCCGACGCCCTTGCTTTGGCCTTCCCGGAAGACGAATCGTTGCCCTTCTTCCACGAGGTACGGACGGAACTTGAACCGTACCGTGGTCTTGCCTTTGTCTCCCGGCAGGAGGTGACCACCCTCCGGTTCGAAGACGGCGGTTTCGCTGACTGTTTCGAGGTGGACGACCGGTTCGTAGCCGGTGCCGATTTTGGTCGGATGGTTCAGCACCATCACTTCAGCCTCGAAGTCGTGGACTGCAGTGGGTTCCGCGTCGGCCGGGAGCAGTACCATTCCGCGCTCGATGTCCGCCTCTCGAACGCCCTTGAGCGCGATACCGACGATTCGGCCCGCTTTCGCTTCGTCCACGCGGTGGTAGTGCATTTCGATGGAGCGCACGACCACCTCCCGGAACTCGCCATCGGGCATCGGGCCGAGGAGGAGTTCGTCGCCCGCCTCGACAGAGCCGGAGTTGATGGTTCCGCTGGCGACCGCACCGACGCCCGTGACGCTGTACGAGCGGTCGATGTACATCCGGAACTCGCCGCTGTCGGCGGTCGTCTTCGGCAATTGTTCGAGCATCGAATCGAGGTCGTCCAGTCCCTCCATCGTCACTGCACTGGTCATCAAGATGGGAACCACGTCCTTGCTCACCTCCTCGATAGCGACTTCGACGCCGTGTCGCCCGACGCGCAGAGGCGTCTTTCCGACTTCGCGGAGCAGTCGCTCGACTTCGCGTTCGACTTCCTTCGCTCGCTCGTCGTCCACTATATCGGTCTTCGTAACGGCGACGATTGTCGGGAGATCGGTCGCCAGCAGGATGCCGAGGTGTTCGCGCGTCGTCTTCGTCGGGCCGTCGTCGGCGGCCACGGTCAGCAGACCGTAGTCGAGTTTCTGACCGACGAGCCCACGAATCGTCGTTCTGAGCCACGGTTCGTGGCCGACCGTGTCCACGAACGAGACGAGACGGTCGCTCTCCTCGACGATTCGGGCACGGTCGGACTTCCGATGCGGATTGTCCATGTGAACCGGGCCGTCGTCGTCAAACCCGTACACTGCGTAGGAGAGGTCGGCGCTGAGACCGCGCTGAACCTCGTGGGGTTGCACGTCGAGGTAGCCCCGAGTGCCGCCCTCGCCGTCGTCGGATTGGCCGGTGACGAGACTGCCGACGAGCGTGCTCTTTCCGTGGTCTACGTGACCCGCAGTCCCGACGACGATGTGTTCGCTGTCCGTTTCGAGCACAGCACCTTCGCGGATAGTCGCGACGCCGACGATTCCACCAGCACCGTTTCGTGTCGAAGCGCGCGTGCTCGTCTCGGTCGCGTCGATACCCCACGTCTGTACGTCTTCGATGTGCGCACCAGCCTCTTCAGCGAGAAACGAAAGCACGTCCATCGACTCGGAGAAAGTGTCGGGGGCGATTCCAGCGAGACCACCATCGTCGGTGACGCCGACGACGTACGTCGCCTCGCCGTCCCCCGAAAGAACGCGGTGGCGCAGTTGTGCCGCCAGACTCTCCATTCGCCCTTCGGCAAGGTGGATTTCCCTCGTCAGTCGTTCCTTGAACTCCACGCTCCCGCCCTCGCGCTCCCCTCTGTCGAGAGCGCGGTGTAAGGCGGCGCGGTCGGCGCTCATGAGCGCGACTTAGGGACGATAGGCAAAAAGGTTTCCCCGCGTACAGGATTGTTCTCAGGGGTTAGCTATAGAACGCTCGGTAGCGCTCGTTACACGTCGGGGGACAGATTTGGATCGCGGACGAAGCGGAAGCGAGCGCCGCCGTGTCTCGCCCGTTCGCTCACGACGATGGTCGCATTCGTCGCGTCCGCATCGATGGAAAAGACCAGCCAAACGGTCGCGGTTTCGCCGTCTTCGAGCACCATCGGGTCGAACCCGCTCGCGTTCTTCAGCGGGTGGTAGCCGCGAAGCGTACCGTTCGACCGAACGCCGAAGTCCCGCGGTCGAAGACCGACCGAGTCATCCCCCTTGTTCGTGACGTTCATCGAGACGATCAGGAACTGCTCGTTTTCGTCCGGGCGATAGACGCCGTCACCACCTTCGGGAGAGAGTTTCGAGACGCGCTCCGCGTTCCACTGTACGGCGAGCGATTTCGTCGTGTTGGTCGGCGTCGTGGAGTTTGCCGTCACGTTCCACTTCGCTTCAACGTCGCCGCCGGTACCGAGAATCGTCGGCGCGACGACAGTCGCCCCGAGGATGGCGAGGATGGCGACCACGATACCCACGCCGACTTTCGGCGAGATGGGCGACGACTCCGGAAGCGAAAACGGGAGTGAGCGTCCGTCGTCGCCCGATTCGTCACCTCCGTCAGAGCGCTCGCCGTCTGCATCAATATCCGCGTACTCGCGGACGAGGTCGTGAAGTTCACGCGCTTCGATGATGGTGCGTAGTTTCTCGCTATCGACCAACTGTACGCCAGTCTGCTTGCCGATTTTCTGCGCGTCCTCGCCGAACGTTCCGGACGTAACGACGGCACCCTCGCCGACGTCGTACTGTTTGCAGAGCTTAACGAACTGCTGGAGTTCTTGACCACTGACGCCCTCACCGGTCGCTGGCCGGGCCCAAATCAGTCCCTCCGCACCCTCGCGCTGGAGAGTGACGAACGACTTCCCTGATTTCGTCGTCACCTGCGTTTGCCACCCCTGCTTCTTCCAGAGGGCGGCGACGAACTCGGCGAACGTGGACTGTTCCATTTGACGTATCATGGTCTCTCTGCCCGCGAGAACACGCGGTTTGTGCTGGTATCCTCAGCCATCGTATAAAAACTATTGGACACCTTCATTGGAACCGTCGAGCGACGAGGAGCGCCGTGGCGACGAGTGCGACGAGCGCGGCAGTGATGTCGAATCCCGGAAGACCGCCTTCCGAGGCGGTCTGTGCGGTTATCGGCTGTTCGGTCGGAATCCGTGTCGGAGGCGATTCAGTGACGGTTGTGGACGTGTTCGTCGTGTTGGCTGTTGTCGTGGTCGTGGTTGTCGTCGTGTTGGTAGTCATCGTGGTCGTCGTGGTCGATGGATTCGTCGGCGTGGATGCGACGACGCCGCGAATCGTCTTCCCTTGGTCGCGGAGTTCGACCGTGAACTCCGTACCCGGCGTAATCTCGCTGAAATCGAACGTCGCGCTAAGGGTTCGGTTTTCCGTGACGATCGGCGCTGGCTCTTTCGGCCAGAAGAACGGATGATCGCCCTTGTCGAACGCGGTCACGTTGATGGTCGTTCCCGGGGCGAGCGTCGTCTCGCCGCGGATCGTCGTCTCGTTCGCCACGACGAGCACGTCGCCGTCGTAGTCCAACGTCACCCGGCGTTCGACCACGTTAAAACTCGTTTTTGCCGTCTCGGCTTCCGTCATCGTCGGATTACCCGCTCCAATTTCGAACGTCACCTCGTACTCGTCGCCGACTTCGATGTCGTGGCTGGCGGTATCGACTATCAAGTAGAGTTGGTCGTTCTCCTCGTCCCACAGCAGTCGCTCCGGTTCGTCTCGGTTCACGTCGCCACCACCGAACTCGTGCGGGACGGTGTTTGGCTCGTTGTTAGCCTCGCGGAACGTGACGGAGACGTTTTCCGCACCACCGTTGAGATTCGCCCCCTCGATGAAACCGCCGAGACCGGAGGCGTCGAGCGCGAGGACGAACTGGTCGCCGCGCGCAATCGTCCCGTTTTCCGTGGAAGCGGCCGCCGCCCGCAGGGCCGCCGCCGGGTCGTCGTCATCGTTGGTCGAGTGGAACTCCGAGAGGTCGGCGTCTTTGGGAAGAACCAGCGTTCGTGCGTCGCCCGTTTCGCGCTCCTTCACCGTGAACGACCCCACGTCCTGCCTGACGCCATCGACCGTGACGTTCATGTCATAGACACCGGACTGGAGCGGGCCGGTTTCCGAGGGAGTCTTGACGGTCGGACTGCCGCGAAGGCCGCCTTTGACCAGCGTCACCGACTCGTTCGGGTCGTCCGCTCGATACGTGTTGAGCGCGAGCGTCGTCGTTCCCTTCGTTACGTTCGCCTGTACCCAAAATCCGTCAGACTGCGACCCGATGTTCACCGTCGCGTCGGCGGAGGTGTGAACGGTGATTTCGATGACATCGCCGCGATGGCCGCTGACCGTGGTGTCGTCGAAACTGGCGCTCGTTCCGGCCACGACGCCGGTAGACGCAAGGGGTGCGACGACGAGCGAACAGAGGACGATGGCGACCGCCACGCTGGCGGTGTTGTCTGATATCATCGATAATCACCAAATTGATAGTATTCGTGGCGTAGTTGCGGAAACCAAAGATTCCGGCAAATCTGGGCGTCGATAGCCGGAGACGATAATGTCAGCATGAGTTACTAAGGAGAGTGTTATGAACCGACTGTAATAAATTCGTCCGTCAGTACCGCGAGTGATAATCAGCGGTCGTTCCGAACTCGTTCGTAGGCGCGGTTGACGCGTTTGAACGCCGCTTCGTTCCCGTCCGCCCGGTCAGGATGGACTCGTTTCACTTTCTCGCGGTACGCTTCCCGAATCGCGTCGTCGTCGGCACCGGCGTCGATACCAAGGATTCGATACGCTTCCGCCGCGCTCGGCCCCGACGAACCGCCGACCGTCGCCCGGCCGCGTCCGTCCTCGCGCGCCTGCCAGCGCGCTCGTTCCCGGGTTCGACCTCGCGTTCGCGCTCGCTCTCGACTCGTACCGGGATTCGCGCTCGGTCCTCGCGGGTCGCGGTACGCCGCTTCCCGTTCGACCTTTTTCTGCAGTCGGCCAGTCGCGTGGTACCACAGGATGGCCGTCGTGATACCGAACGGAATCGCGAAGACGACGAGAAAGAGGTTGTACACGAACCCAAGAATGGAGAGTGAAACCGTAATCCCGGCGAAGACCGCGGCGACACCGAGTAAGAGACGCGACCTGTGCACACCTGCGCTACGAGCGGACGGGTGTTAAGCCTCTCGCCACCCGCAGACTGATACACGTAGACGACGAACGGGGATTTATGAGTGTCAGTGGCCTGTGTCAAATCTGCGAGTCAGCGGAAGCCACACACGACTGCGACCGCTGTGGTGCCCTCGTTTGCGAGAAACACTGGAACCGACAGAACGGCCTCTGCGTCGAATGCACGGCAGAAATCGGCGGCGGTGGCGGCGAGCGAACGCCACAGGGACCAGGAAGCGAAGACATCCGCCCGCCGGACACCGACGACGAAACCCACCAGTTGTAGCCACCGACCGCAGTTACCGATACTGGTTCAACTGCCGTTTCAGTTGCTTCGCCGCCCGGCCTGCGGCTTTGTGGAAGTTCTCGCCCGCGTCTTCGCCCGCGAAGATGATTCCGCGGGAGGAGTTGACCAATCCGGCACCACCCGCGAGGGCGTGGGTCGCCGCCGCTTCCGCATCGCCGCCCTGTGCGCCGACGCCGGGCACGAGGAACGGGAGGTCGGGAACGCGCTCACGGATCTCTTCGAGTTCGTCCGGCGTCGTCGCGCCGACCACGAGGCCGACGTTTCCGTTCGCGTTCCAGAGGTCGGCGAGCGAGGCGACCCACTCGTATATCGCCTCGCCCGACGCCAGTTCAAGGTCTTGGATGTCGGTTCCACCGGGGTTCGAGGTTCGACAGAGGACGAAGATGCCTTTGTCCTCGCGCGAGAGGAACGGCTCAAGCGAGTCCCGTCCCATGTACGGATTGACCGTGATAGCATCCGCCTTGTCGAGCAGTTCGGCGTACTTGCGGGCCGTGTTACCGATGTCGGCGCGCTTCGCGTCCAACAGTACGGGAACGTCTTTCCCGTGTGCGTACGCGATGGTCTCTTCGAGTGCGGCCCAGCCGTCTGCGTCCTCGTAGAACGCGACGTTGGGCTTGTAGGCAGCTGTGTGTTCGTGGGTCGCGTCGATAATTCGGCGGTTGAACGCCCAGCGCGGCAGGTCGTGTTCGCGCAGGTGGTCGGGAATTCGGTCGATGTCGGCGTCGAGTCCGACCGAGACGATGCTGTCGGTGGTCGCAATGCGGTCTTCGAGGCGATCGAAGAAGTTCATAGCCGAAAATTTCCCCAAGCTGTTATGGATGTATCGAACTGATAAAGAGTGTTCGCGTCATAGTTGTTTCAAATGCGCGTAACCGCTGTGGGTTTCGACCTCGACAATACGCTCGCTGTTACCAACCGACCGCGAGACGCTCTCCTCACGGAGGCGACGGAGGCTGTAAGCGCTCCGTCACTCTCTCGCGACGACTACCTCGACGTTCACAGTCGATACCTCGCCTCTGAGTCGCGAGAGCCCATCTTCGACGACCTGCTTCCCGAGGAAAGCGACACCTCTTCCGAGACGCTCGCGGACGCCTACCGAGCGGCGGTTCTCGACGCGCTGACGCCGATCGACGGCGTTCCGAATCTGCTCGGGACGCTTCGACGGAAGTATCGCGTCGGCTTGCTCACGAACGGACCGGTCGTCGCCCAGCGGAGCAAAATCGACGAACTCGACTGGGAAACGTACTTCGACACGACAATCGTCACCGGCGAACTCGACGCCGGAAAGCCCGACAGACGAGCGTTCGAAGCCCTCTGTGACGCGCTCGACGTTGCCGCAGAAGAGACGGTGTACATCGGCGACGACCCCGAGATGGACATTCGAGGTGCGAGCGAAGTTGGGATGGCGACGATACAAGTGTTGTATCCCGACGGGCCGGAATTGGCTCCGGAGGCCGACGCCTGCATCGAGCGCGACGAACTCGTTCCCGAACTTCTCGACGTGCTGTCCTCGCTCTAATCCAGTCCGGCAATCACGGCGTCCACTGCACGTTTGACGTGCGCGCCTTGCTCCACGAAGACGAGAACGCGTGGCGGTTCGACCGCTTTCGGGCGGACGCGCAGTCCGGCTTGGCTAGCAGTTTGCTCTGCGGCCGCGATTCCCTCGGTCAGTTCGAGTCGGACGCGGTCGGACTGGACGAACACGCGTGCGACGAGTTCGGCATCCCCGTCGGTTTCGTGCTTCCGTTCGACTTCGTAGGCCAGCGCCCCGTCTTCGGTCGGTTCTACGTCACTGTTCGCGTTCACGACGGCGAGCGAGTCGAGCGGCGGGTCTTCGCGCCCGTCGAGTTCGGAGGAGAGAAGCTGTGCGATGCGCACGCCGTCGGTGGTTCTGTCCTCGACCATATCTCTCGTTGGCAGAGCGCGGGTTTACGCTTTGAGGTCTTCGAGCGCCTCGTCGGCTTCACTGCTCACGTCGATACCCTTCCGGCGGGCGTAGACGACCGCCGCCGCCTCGACGGAGATGCCCGCGCTCTGTTGAAGTTCGTTGATTTCGGCGACCGCGGTCTGTTTCGTCGTCCCGCGCGCGACGACCTTGTCGAGCACTTTCTCGAACGTCGATTGCTCCTGAAGCAGGCTTTCGTCGGGGACGAACTCCTCCGGAATCGTTACGTCGGCGGGGTCGAACTCCGCGACGAGGACGTCCTCGTCGCGCGCGAGAAGTCCTTGGCCACTGGCAACGTCCACGAGACGCTTCGCTTG
>CAYNQM010000148.1:0-7640 GCA_964399275.1 uncultured Haladaptatus sp. | reverse complement strand
TCGCCGAGTCCATCGAGGACTACGACGTGTGGTGGCTCGAGGATCCCGTCCCGCCGGAGAACCTCGAAGTGCAGGAGGAAGTGACGAAATCCACGACGACGCCGATTACGGTCGGCGAAAACCGCTATCGCGTCACGGAAGAGCGTCGTCTCATCGAGAAGCAGGCGGTGGACATCATCGCGCCCGACCTGCCCAAGGTCGGCGGCATGCGCGAAACGCGGAAAATAGCGGACGTTGCGAACCAGTACTACATTCCGGTCGCCATGCACAACGTCTCCTCGCCCGTGGCGACGATGGCCAGCGCCCACGTCGGTACCGCGATTCCGAACTCGCTGGCGGTCGAATACCACTCCTACCAACTCGGTTGGTGGGAAGACCTCGTGGAGGAGGACGTCATCGAGGAGGGGTACATCGAGATTCCCGAAAAGCCGGGACTCGGAATCACGCTCGACATGGACGTTGTCGAGGAGAAAATGGTCGAAGGCGAGACGTTGTTCGACGAAGCGTAATTTCGTCGGGCCAGCGAATTTTTGTTTCATCATAAATCGTATCTAAATTGATGTATGGTAAAAGTGGCCAGAACCGCCAGTTACCCATTGATCCCCGGTGTTCATTTTCTACCATCAGACTCCAGACATAAGAAGAACGTAGGCAATTATAGAATATGTTTTTAGAAAACATTGGCGAAAAGCTTATTCAATATCGGTTCTTTCAAACGTACGATGCGCTTGACACATCGGCGGGAGTTCCTCAAGGCGGCAGGCATTCTCGGTGCGGCGGCCACCGTTGGAACGGGATTTGCGCTCACGACGAGTACCGACGAATCCGGTGGTTCGTGGCCGATGCTCCACGGGAACGCCGGACGAACTGGAGCGACCGCCGATACCGGTCCCGATTCGAGCGTCGCCACCGACTGGTGGTTCGACATGGACGGCGGAATGTTCTCCGCCGAACCGGTCATCGACGAGAATGCGGTGTATCTGGCGGTGACGACAGCCCACACGCCGTCAGTGAGCGAAGGGTACGTCGCTGCCTACGACCCGGCGACGGGTGACGAGCTGTGGAAGCGGGACGGCATCTCGCGTCCGGGGACGCCCGCGGTTGCCGATGGAACTGTTTACTTCGACACCCACGGGGCCGAAGACGCCGAGGCGACCGGATTCTTCGCGCTCGATAGCGAATCCGGCGAGACGAAGTGGCACGAAACGGAGTCGGCGGGACTTGGCGGCCCGCTGGTTGCGGGGGGGAAGTTGTACTGCAAGGCGGCGGGCGACGCCTGCCGACTCGACCCGGAAACCGGCGAAGCGGTCTGGCAAAGCGAGGATATCGGCGGGGGCGCGTGTTACGCCGACGGAACGCTCTTCTACGGCGAGGGCGTCGCGCTGTCCGCCGAGGACGGCACCATCCTGTGGGATGCGTCCGGAGACGAAGACGAACTGCAGACAGTCGCCGACGGACTGGTGTACAGCGTCCACAACGACAGCGACGGCGGAGCGTTCGTCCGAGCGCGGGCAGTCGCCGACGGAGCGATTCAGTGGTCGCACCCGCTCGACATCGAGGGCTACTGGTGGGAAGACCGACTCACGGTCGCTGGCGGGCGCGTCTTCTTCCGACGGAACAACACGATACACGCACTCGACGCGGAGACTGGCGACGAGGTGTGGACGAGCGAGGCCGGTGCGGAACTCACCAGTTCCCTGACGGTCGGCGACGGAACCCTCTTCGTGGGTGGCCGGACGAACCCCGAGACCGACACGGGGGACGCAGTAATCGTCGCCATCGACGCGGCGTCCGGAGAACAGGAGTGGCAGTACGCCTTCGGCGGTTGGGAGTTCGACGACTACGGTCCTGCGGCGGGCACGCCGGTCGTCGCCGACGGAAGAGTGTACGCCGCCACGTTCCCGGAGGGTTCGACCCTCGATTGGATGTATACGGAGTACGCCGATTTCTACGCCCTCGGCTCCGCCGACGAACCTCCGACCGAAACGACGGAGACGACCACAGAAACGACGGAGACGACGGAAACGACGGACGACGGAACACCGAGCGAGACAACGACGAGCACCGAAAAGACGACCACGATGGAGACGACGAAACCGGAGACGACCACGACCCAGACGACAGGAACGACGCAGACGACCACGATGGAGACGACGCGGCCGAGTACGACCGAGACGACGGTGGGGAGCGAAACGGGAACGACGACCACGGACGGTCAGCCAGGATTTGGCGTTCTCACCGCAGTCGGGGGACTCGCTGGGGTCGGCGCGTACCTCCGCAATCGCATCGAAGGGAACGAGTAACCCCATAACTTCGCATTTCGCGGCAGACAAGTTCGACTGTTCACGCCTGCAACTGCTCGAAAACGGTCTTTCGAAAGGCGACGACGACGGCCACGACCGCAAACAGCCATACCAGCACGATTTCGGTGGTCGTCGCGTCTCCGGCAGTCAACTCAGTTCCGAGCAGGAAGTGAACCCCTATCGAGAGCAGGAAGGCGAGAAAGCCGAAGTGCCACACGCCATCGACGTAGAGGTCGGAGTTGTGGGTGAGAAGAGCAAATCCGAGCACGAGAGAGACGGCGACGACGCTGGCCGTCCACTGCCAGTACGGCACGCTGAATGCACTCGCCAGCGGGCCAGCGAGCGTGACGAAGACCAAATTCAGCGCGAGAGTGACGCTCACGAGTCGAGATACGGAGACCATACCGCGAGTTAGGAACGGCGTAGGATAAGCGTAGCCAAGTAGAGAGCTTTATACTATCGGGGACATATCTGGAAACGAATGAACGAACCCCAGTTCCGCGAAATTCAGCGATTTCGGCAGGGCTGGCTCTGGGCGTTTTTGCTCTTTTCGACCGTTCCAATCGGACTGCTAGTCGTCGTCATGGTCGTGGACGAGGCAGGTGGGTTCACCCGCGATGCAGTCACGACGCTCGTGCTGGTGATGCTCTCGCTCTTCCTGCCGCTGGTGGCCATTCACAGAGCCGCGCTCGCAACGGAAGTGCGAGAGGACGGCCTGTACTGCAAGTTCTTCCCCTTCCACCTTCGATTCCGCAGGATTCCGTTCGCCGAGATGGCGCGGGTCGAATCGACCGAGTACAGCGCCATGCGCGACTACGGCGGTTGGGGCATCAGGATCGGCATATCGCTCTCTCGTCGGGGATTTTCGTGGGACGAGAGTGGACTGGCCTACATCGTTAGCGGCGACGAGGGTGTCAGAATCGAGCGAACCGAAAAGCGCCCGCTCCTGGTCGGATCACAGCGGGCGGACGACCTTCGGCGGGCTATCGACGCTGAGCGTCGATAGCTCGCGAGCGTACCGCACCTCCGAGTGCTTGGTCAGCCAGCCCTCGTCTATCGACGGCCGACTTTCCGAGAAAAAAGGCAAATTAAACTTGGTTTGGGCGGGCAGGCCGGGGCCTGCCCACCCTGCGGTCTGGGCCGTCTTGAAAACGCAAAGCGTTTTCAATGGCTCGGAAGAGCTCGTCTCTTCCAACGGGAACGGGCGAACGAGCGAGCGAAATGAGCAGACGGAAGTCTGCGAGTGGAGCAAGTGAGTCGGGCGTGGCTTGCACCTAGCAGTTGGACACAACTCGATCCCACAAAAATCGTCCTCGTTCTAGCAGTCTCCGCAAAAATCGTGTCGTGCACCAGCAGTCGTTCCCATCAAAACCGGTCTCCCGCCATCTTCACAACATTGAATCGCTCCTGTTAGCAAATCGGTTTCGGGTCAAGCCCCATCCCGGTCAGCGTGTCGGCGTAGTCGTCGTAGGCGATTTGGACGATTTCCTCAGCCACGTCGCGAGCGCGCTCCCACTCGTTCTCGTTGTCACAGCAGTCCGCGAGCAGGGAGACGCCATCTTCGACGTTGGCCTGCGTGTCCGCCCGCAGGTCGCGGAAGACCTCAGCGCGGCGCTCGTCGGCTTGGTTGACGAAGAAGTTCACGACCTGGAGCAGGGTTCTGTCGCCGACGAGCGAGCGTCCGACGAGACCGCCCGCCCGCGAACAGTCGTCGTCCAGTTCGCGGAGACGTTCGTGCATCGTGTCGGGGCCGGTGGAGTCGAATCCGTCCAACTCCACGACGACGCGCTCGTAATGGTCGCGTTCCTGTTCTTCGAGTTCGCCGAACAGGTCGCGGTCGGAGTTTGCGGCCCACTGCGCGAACGTCTCGGCGGCGGTGTGCTCGCTTCCGGCGGCCGCTCGGAGGACGGACTCGGTGTCGAGGTCGGCCCCGGTCAGCGCGACGAGCAGTTGCTGAGAGCCGAGGCGGTCGAGTTCGGTCGATTTGGCCTCGCGCACCGAATCGGCGAAGTCGTCGGCGTTCATACCGTCCAAACGACGAGACGAGCCATAACGTTTGGGCGACCCGTTTTTGCCGTCGAATCGCGTAGTTGGCGTATGGACGACGCCCTCTCCGCCCGAGAACTGTACGACCGACTCCAGCGCGGCGAGTCCCTCACGCTCCTCGACGTTCGCAACCGCGACGAGTTCGATGCGTGGCACATCGACGCTCCGCGGACGGTACAGAAGCCCTACGCCGAGTTCATGAGCGCGAGGGTAAACGACGAAGTCGCCGACCTCGCCGACTCGCTCGACCTCGAAGAACCGGTCGTCGCGGTCTGTCCGCGCGGCGACGCGAGCGACCAGGTCGCCGAGATGCTCAGGGAAATCGACATCGAAGCGCTGAATCTGGACGACGGGATGAACGGGTGGGCAGCGGTGTACGTCGCCCGCGAAATCGAGCGGAGAGTCGGAGAAATTGAAACGACGATTTACCAGTACGAGCGGCCGTCCAGTGGCTGTCTCTCCTATCTGGTTGTCTCCAACGGCGAGGCAGTCGTCATCGACCCGCTCCGCGCGTTCGCCGACCGCTACGCCGAGGACGCGAGCGAGTTGGGTGGTGAACTCCGGTACGCAATCGACACGCACGTCCACGCCGACCACGTCAGCGGCATTCGCGAGGTCGCAGACGCGACCGACGCGGAGGCGGTTCTTCCCGAAGGCGCACGCGACCGAGGACTCGCGTTCGACGCGCAGTTCGTGGCCGACGGCGACGAAATCGCGGTCGGAGCGACGGCGCTGACCGCCATCCACGCGCCGGGGCACACCAGCGAAATGATGCTGTTCCGCGTCGGAGATGTGCTATTCAGCGCCGACACGCTGTTTCTGGACGGCGTCGGACGGCCCGACCTCGAATCGGGGTCGGACGGTGCGCAGGAACTCGCGGGCGACCTCCACGAAACGCTCCACGACCGTCTGCTCTCGCTTCCGGACGAGACAACCGTCGCGCCGGGGCACGTCCACGCGAAGACGCCACGGGCAGAAGACGGAACCTACTCCGAGCGATTGGCGACGGTTCGCGAGTCGATTCCTCTCCTCTCGCTCGACCGGGAGGAGTTCGTCGGGCAGGTCGCGGACGACTTGCCCCCCCGTCCCGCTAACTACGAGGACATCGTGGCCGTGAATCTCGGACGAAAGTCGGTCGAGGCGGAGACCGCGTTCGAACTGGAACTCGGGCCGAACAACTGTGCGGTGCAGTAGGAGATGCGAGAAATCAGGCGCGGTCGGTCTCTTCGTTAACCTCGGCGTGGCGTTCGTCCACGCGCTCGTCGTCTACGTCTTCGTCGTCCGGAAGCCCCTCCGCGTCCGACTGTTCGAGTTCCGCGGAATCCATCTCCTCGTCCACCCGTTCGAGTTCCTCCTCGATTTCTTGCTCGCGCTCTTCTTGCATCTGCCGTTCGCGGTCACGGTTGTCTTCAGCCATATTCGACTGAGAAATTGGTCGTTCAGTACTTTGGTGTGATGGCCATCAGTCGATGGCGGTGGTGCTTCGTCCGGCGACGACGACGTTCACCACGGCACCGACCAGCAGGAGCACGCCCGCGAAGTAGAGCCACGTGAGAAAGAGAATGACGCCGGCGAGCGCCCCGTAGACGGGAGCCTTGCTCGCACTCTGTGCGTACACCTGAAAGCCACCTTGGAGGAGAATCCAGCCGACGGCGGCGACGAGCGAACCGGGAATGGCTTCTCGAACCGTCATGCTCACCGGCGGCAACACGTAGTACAGCGGGAGGAACACCAACACGAGACCGAGCAGGAGCGCGAGCGTCCCGGTGAAGTCGATGAACGGAATCGACTCCAGCGCTGACGAGCGAATCACTGCCCCGATGGCAATCATCAGCGCGATGCCGACCGCGACGGCAATCAGCGTGACGATGCCTTTCTTCAGTTGTTCGACGATGCCCGCGTCGGGGTCGCGCTGGTACACCTCTTCGAACGCGAGGAGCAGTCCTCGAAACAGTTTGAGCGCACTCCACAGCAAGACGACGGCGCTCAGGAGCGAGGCACTGGCTCGGGCCGACGAGTTGCCAATCGCATTTTCGAGGAACCGTGCGCCTTGCTCGGAGAGCAGACCCTGCGCCTGCTCGACGAGCGCGTTTGCGAACTCCTGTCCCCCAATGAGTGAGCCAACGGTGAGCGCGAGGAGGGCGAGCGGAAAAATCGACACGAACGCGTAGTACGCGAAACTCGCCGCGAGAAACGTGATGTTGCGCTCCTGGACGACATCGACAACCGACCGCGTCGTCGTGATGACGCTCATACGAAAAAATGGTCGTCCGGCCTAATGTTTGATTCGGCTATCGAACTGACGATTCGTACTCGATTTCGCGCGAAGGAACCGACGGTCGAATGTACCAGTTACTCGATGCAGATGCGCGCCCAGTCCGAGACGACTTCGTCGCCGTCCATCGCGGGCATGTCGTTGTCGCTGTCGGAGTCGCCGTCGCTCCAGTCGCTCTCGTCGTTCCCGTTGCTGTCGGCGTAGAGCACCGCCTTTAGCTTCGCGTCGTCGCAGTAGTTCTGGTTCAGCTCGATTTCGACATCCTCGTGCGTCCCGGATTCGAGGTGTTCGGAGTAGCCGACGACGCTCCCATCTTGGTCGTAGATGACGACGTAACCGTTCTCTTCGAGTGTGACTTCCTGCACCGTCACCGACTCGCCATCGCTGCCCTACTTGTCGAAGGTGATGTTCGCCTTCATCTCCGCCTCGCAGTCGCCGTCGCTACTGTTGTCTTCGTTGCCGTCGCTGTCGGAATCGCCGTCGCTCCAGTCGCTCTCGTCGTCGGACTGCTCGACGGCGTCGGTGACGGGGGTCACGTCCGCGCCGTCGTCCGTGGCGACCGCGATACCAGCCACGGCGGAGGTCAGCAGTACAGCTACCAGTAGGACATTCTTGATTTTGTGTTCCATGTAGAGTTTCACTCCATACGAGTGCGTATCCACAGCGGAAGCCACAGCCGACACAGCACCGGAAGTAACCCGTGTTGGATACGGTTGTGTCGAACTTTGGGGAGGCAGTTTATTATATGCTGTACAAAGTCCGATGAAATAATATAAAACGGAGAAGAATCGGCGTCGGGAAGGATAATTCAGTCAACTGTGATTTATTCCGGATGAAATCGAATTTACATCTCATAAACGAATGCGTCGCACTCTGCGATAATTGGTCGGATACTGTCCACGCCGCGAACCGTGATGCGGCAGAATCGACTGCACCCGGAACTGGATAGCAATTCCACCGTAATCGTCCCGTATAGAAATCGACCCCGAGGAAGTGCAATCGCTCTACCGGACGCT
>CAYNQM010000147.1:0-7737 GCA_964399275.1 uncultured Haladaptatus sp. | reverse complement strand
GGAAGAAGTGGAACGCCAACACCACGACGAGGAACGCCGCCGTGATGCGCTGGAGGAACCACGTCATGCTCCCGCTCTGGAAGGAGGAGTAGCGTTCCGCCATCAGAACGCACCCTCCATGAACGTCGGAACGCTCGCCAGCACGATGACCGCCGTCACCACGAGCGAGACGTAGAAACTCTTGTCCTGCGATTCTAATCCCATGCCGAGGTCAACGAAGAGGAGTCTGACGCCGTTCAGAATATGGAAGACGGCGACGGCGAGCAGACCGACCTCACCGATTCGAACGATGGGAAGTTTTTCGAGACCCTGGATCGTCGCGGTGTAGGTCTCTGGATTTGCCGTAGCGGTGCTCAGGACGGCGATGTGCGTGAACAGGTAGCCGATGAGCACCCACCCGGTGAATTTGTGGAAAATCCAGGCCCACATTCCGGCCGAAAATTCCCGCCATCGGCCGAAGTCCTCGATGAGGCCCCGGTTGTACGATTGACTCATTCCAGTCGGATGGTCGGTACTGGGGGCAAATAGAAGTTACTACCTGCCGCCAGTCCCGTCGGAAAAATGAGAGCAACTAGAAGTACTCCTGAACAATGTTTCGGTAGTCGATTTCCTCGCTGTACTCGGCACGCCAGTCGTCAACGAGCGTATCGAACTGTCGTTCCATCAGCTCTTGGAGGGAGTAATTTTCGCCGCGTCGGCCGTTTTTGACGTTCTCGCGCGCTTTCGTGATGGCTTCGATGACATCGACGTAGGCTTCGGGGTCGTCGGAGAGGTACTCCCAGAAATCCTTGCCGACCAGAATCTCGTCGCCGTCGTAGTAGCCTCGCATGATACTCGACACGTCTTCGTCCTTTCCGTAGGTAAGTCCGAGGGCGGTTACCGCATCCGGGTCGTCTTCCTTGACGTCTGCGTGCTGGCGCGACATCTCCCGCATCATCTTCTTGTTGCTCGACGCGGTGCCGCTCTTGATTTCGATGTAGATGTCCACGCCGTCTCTGGTGTGGATGATGTCCGCGTTGCCGCTCGTCTTCTCGACGCGGTCGCCGCCGACGATGGTGGCGATTTCCTGAATCAGGTAGCCGAAACTCGTGACGATGCTCCGCTCGATTCGCTGTTTCGCGTAGAACTCCACGAGACCGCGCGCGTCCGTGATGTCCATCATCGTCGCCAGAAAGATGTTGACGTTGAGGTCGTCGATGTCGAGACTGAGAATCGTATCTTCCCACTGTCGAATCTTCTCCTCGGTGACGGCCGTGATTTCTGCCTTCGTTTCTTCGGAGAGGCCCATACTCCTTCGAACAGATGGTGCGTTTAAAACGACTGTCACTGCTCGCTGAACGACGACGACCGAATCGCTTCGACCGCAAAGTAAACACTTTAGCCCGGCGCGAGAGGAGAGTGATTGAATGAAGGCAATCGACCTCTTTTGCGGTGCAGGAGGTTTTAGTTGCGGGTTCGAGCAAGCGGGAGTGTCGGTCGAATACGGCGTGGACAAGAACGAACCGGCGTTGGAGACGTTCGACGCGACCCACGCCGGAGAGGCGGTCTACCACGACATTAGCGAGGGCGTCCCCGACGCCATCGCGGACGAGGAGTTCGACATCGTCTTCGGAAGCCCGCCCTGTCAAGGGTTCAGCGACGCGCGGGGGCACCGGCGACTCGATGACGAGCGCAACGAACTCGTCTTCTCCTTCGTCGAGTGGGTTCGGGAACTCGACCCGGACTACGTGATGATGGAGAACGTCGCGGGGATGGCGACCATCAGCGACGAATTCCTGTCCGCAATCGAGACGGAGTACTCGGACGCGGGCTATGAAGTGACGTGGGACAAACTGAACGCCGCCGACTACGGCGTTCCCCAGACCAGAGAGCGCGTTATCTACTTCGGCGTGCGAAAAGGCGCGCCCGTCTCACCCTCGCTCCCGCCCGGCGAGTACCACGAAAACGGCGGCAAGCAACTCTCGCTCGATGGAACCGTCCAGAAGGGATGGACGACCGTTCGAGACGCGCTCTCCGACCTCCCCGAACCGACCGAGGACGGCGTGGTCTCGCTCCCGCCACTGGACGAGGACGACGACTACCTCCCGCTCGTCCGCGACGGCGCGGAGACGACGTGGAACCACGTGGCCAAGACGCCTGCCGACGACGAGACGACTCGGCAAATCGTCTCCCGACTGCGCCCCGGCGAGATGTATCGCTCCAGTCGGTTCGGCGACCGTTACCGACAGGTCTGGGAACTGCTCGCCGACCAGTTCACGCCCGTCGAACGGGACTGTCTGCACTTCGTCGCCCGCAACCGAACCCGAAAGGAGTTCAGAATGGGCGGGAAGTCGGTCGGCGCGGTTCCGGATTTCAAGATTTCAGCCCAACTGGAACACGACGAAGAGGACGTGTATCAGGCCTTGGACGACCTCCTCTCTGCTGGCTGGGTTCGAACCGACACCGACGGCGACACCACGGGCTACGACCTGAACACGAAGTCGGGCATTCGCCCGCGATACATGCGACTCGAACCCGACGGCCAGTCGAACACCATCCTGACGACCGACTTCAACCCGCGGGACAAACTCCACCCGACCGAAAACCGCGGCCTCTCGCTCCGCGAAGGGGCGCGGATCCAGAGCTTTCCGGACTCCTTCGAGTTCCGCGGCTCGTTCAACGATATCGCCAACCAGATCGGCAACGCCGTGCCACCGTTGATGGCGAAACGACTCGCCGAACATCTACTGAAAACGCACGAGAAGCGCACCGCAGAAGTCTGATTCTCCGACTGCGCCAGAGCCGATCGAGGACTACTGCTCGGCCGGTTCCGGCGTCCCGACGTAGCCCGGCGGTTGCACGTCGGTCTCGCTTTCGATCCGCGCCCGGTCCCGCTTCAGCGCCCGGCGGGTGTCGGCGTTCAGTTCCACGATGTGGCAAAGCGGGTTGCCGGGATAGACGACCGGATTTTCGAGAATGCCGACGAGCAGGCCGGTGAAGGGCGCTTCGACGGCCTCGCTTTCGGTCTTGAATGGGTTCGTAATCGTACAGATGGGCGTTCCTTCGTAGACCAGCGAACCCCTGTCGTAGTGCATCTCCACGAGGCCGCCCGCGTCGGCGCGGAGCCACGTCTTTTCCTTCTCGTCGTCGATGACGGTTCGCCAACCGGGCCACTTCACCGGGTCGTCGGGGTGGATATTGTACTCCGCGAAGACGCTCATCACGCCTTCGAGCGCCCGGTCGATGAAGTGACGCTGGAAGCGGTGGGCCTCGCCCATCTCTATCGTGATGGTCGGTGCGCCGCCTTCTGTGACTTCCCGACGAAGCGTTCCGGACGGTCCGCTGGAGGAGATGATGACGTTCGACCCGAAGGCGCGAGCGAGGCGAGCGACGTTCGGGTCTTCCATGTCCGCGCGGACGTGGAGCATGTTGGTTCGGCCGCGCGTCGAGGTGTGGAAGTCGATGCCCAAATCACAGGGTTCGAGGAAGTTGCGGTAGATTTGGGCGGCCATCCGTTTCGCGCTCGTGGAGTCCTCGCGGCCGGGGAACGAGCGGTTCAGGTCGCGGTCGTAAATCGGGAGATATCGCTGTTGAGCGAGGAATCCGGGGACGTTTAGCACCGGGAGACAGATGATGGTTCCGTGGAGATCGTCGTGGTTCCACTCGTGGGCGACCTCGCGGACGACCTCGATGCCGTTGAGTTCGTCGCCGTGCGCCGCCGCGGAGAGGAATACGGTCGGGCCGGGATATTCGCCGTTGATTATCGTCACAGGAATGCGCACTGGGTCGCCGAGATACGTCTCGCTGATTCCGTACCGGATGTTCTGTGTCTCGCCCGGTTCTACGATACCACCGTTGTACGTGAACGGTTCCGCCTCGTCCCCTGTCATACGCACCACTCGGGAGTCGCCCTATAAAAACGTACTACTACAGGTATCTACCCCCAGATAATTCATCGCGCAGTTCAGGACGCTTCAAGACGACTGGGAACGTTTTAAGACGGGAGGGAAGAGAAGTAGTATACATGGCTGGTGATGGCTCATCTGTCCGTGTTGGGGTACTCAGTTTACACAACAGCAAGGAAACAAAAGCAATCTGTAACGCTATCGAAGATCTCGGTCACGAACCCGAATGGCTTCGACACGAGAACACTGCGGTCGAAATCACCAGGGGGGAAGTACAGCTGGAGCCGGACATCGACATCGTCGCCAATCGACTGCTCCTTTCGAATACGGAACAGCCGTCCGAAGCACTCGGGTTGGCGAACATTTACGACTCGCTCGTTCCGGTTCTCAACCGCCCCAGTGCTGTGATGACGGCGATTCACAAGTTCTCGACTGCGACGCGACTCTCAAAGGCGGGCATTGCCGTCCCGGATGCGCTTCTCGCGCTGAGCAATGACCGCCTGAACAATGGTCGTGCGGAGTTCGGCGACGAAGCCGTCTACAAAACTGCCATCGGAACGCACGGCGGGGGGACGTGGAAAGTCGGTGCGGACGAGATGGTCAACCCGCAAGTGGGGGAGCGACAGGCGTTCTTGCAGAAACTCATCGAACGAGACGGCGAGCGACACCGCGACCTGCGCGTCTACGTCGTCGGCGATCGCATCATCGGCGCTATGAACCGCTACGCTCCCGAAAACGACTGGCGAACCAACGTCGCACTCGGCGGGGACGTAGAGGACATGACCCACGAACTGCCGGACGACGTCGTCGATATTGCCCGTCGGGCGACGGAGGTCGTCGGTCTCGACTACGCTGGCGTTGACCTCATCGAGGGGAACGACGGCTGGTACGTCCTCGAAGTGAATCCGACTGCTGGATTCAAAGGGCTGTACAAGGCAACCAGTCGGAGTGCCGCGCCGTACATCGCGCAGGTCGCCATCGAGGCGGCGGGTGGCGAAGTTGACCGCAACCGCGTTGACGAACTGTCCGCGACGTTGGACGATTCGGTTCCATCGTGCAAACCGTCGAGTAGCAGTCCCGAACCGGGAGAAACCATCGTCATCGGCTACACCGAGGACGTGCTCGTGAGCGGAACGAGCGGTTCCGAGACGGTCGTCGCCAAATCCGACACGGGCGCGACCCGGACGAGCATCGACACGAAACTCGCGGCCAAAATCGGTGCCGGGCCGATAAAGAGCATGACGCGAGTCAAATCCGGAAGCCGAAAGTCCAGCAAGTCGCGACCCGTCGTGGACGTAGTCGTCGGCGTCGGTGGCAACCGGCACACGGTGACGGCGAGCATCGAAGACCGGAGTCACATGGATTACCCTGTCCTGCTCGGACGCGACATCCTGAAGAACTATCAGGTTGACGTGCGCCGTCGCGTCGATGCCGACGACGAAGTGGAGATGGAAGAGGAAGAAGAGTCACAAGAGTAACGCCGAAACGCAACGCCTTTTCTGGATTCGTCCCTATCGACAGTTGAACGCGGCTCCTGATACGACTCATGAATGATGACGCGATAGCTACCCTTCGAACCGACCCGGCGATGGCGGAACTGCTCGACAGCCACGACCCCTACAGCGAGCGCAGTTGGAGCGAGTACGAGCGACTCTGCATCTCGATTATCAACCAACAACTCTCGACGGCGAGCGCGAAGGCGGTGAAAGAGCGGGTCTTCGACCTGCTCGACCACGACGTGACGCCCGAGAACGTGCTGGCCGCCGCCGAGGACGACCTTCGGGACGCCGGTCTCTCGCGCACGAAAGTCGAGTACGTAAAAAACGCGGCACGAGCGTTCCAGCGCGACGATTACACGAAGTCGGGGCTGGCGGACTGCTCCGACGAGGAGGTCATCGACCGACTGACCGAAATTAAGGGCGTGGGCGACTGGACTGCCCGAATGTACCTGCTGTTCGTTCTGGAGCGGGAAGACGTGCTTCCGCTCGGCGACCTCGCCGTGCGGCGCGGCATCGAGCAAATCTACAACGACGGCGAGGAACTGACCCGCGCCGAAATGCGCGAAATCGCGGAGGCGTGGCGTCCCTATCGCTCGGTGGCGACGCGCTACATCTGGGCGGAATACGAATCGGGCTGATTATCGATTCCTCGCCGCGAGGTTCTTCGCGTCCGGAAGAGAACGCAGTCTGAGCATTGCCAGCGTGCCGACAGCGGGCCGACCGCCAGCGGCACGAACGCCCACTGTCATCCGACGAGCTCGGCGACGGCGATGACGAGCAGTGCACGCCACTTCCGCGTCGGCGAGAACTGTCCCCGTTCGGCGTCGGCTGTGTCCGTTTTTGTTCGGTTCGGTGCTCCGAACCCCTCCGGGAGGAGTACGCGTCGTGACGAAATGCCCCTCACCACCGTCGAGAGGACGGCGTCCCCTCGGATGCGTGGCGAGGGGGACGAGCACGAGATTTCGGGTTACAGAAGGATCTTCGAGTCTTGATGAAGAGAGACCATACAGGGTGGATTCAACGAATTCTCCGAACGAGAACCGATTAGCGTGAATCAGTCGTCGTCTTCGTCCCAATCGTCGTGGTCATCGTGGTCGTCATCGTCGTCCCAATCATCGTGGTCGTCATCGTCGTCCCAATCATCGTGGTCGATGTCATCCTCAACTGCCTCTTCCATGTCGAGGTGGCCTTTGCCACTGTAACTCGGTTGATCCACGTCTTCGGCCGTCGCTTCGAGATGAGCACGGATTTGGCCGGGCGTGGCGTGCGGATTCTCGCTCTTGACGAGGGCCGCGACTGCGGAGACTTGCGGCGCGGCCATGCTCGTCCCTGCCTTCCAACCGTAGGCGGGAATCATTCCGTCGTCGCTTCCGTCGTCGCCCCACTCGAAAATCGTACTGAGAACCATATCGTACTGCCAGTTCGAACCCTCCGGCGCACTCTCGACGTAGTTGCCGCCGGGGGCGCTGATGTCGATGGCCTCCTCGCCGTAGTTCGTGTACGTCGCGGGCGTCGTCGTCGGCTTACGGAGGTCGTCGAGTGCGTCCTCGTACTCGTCTTCGTCGTCATCGTCGTGGTGGTCGTGGTGATGGTCGTCATCGTCCTCTTCGTCCTCTTCATCCTCTTCGTCGTCCCACCGGTAACCGATCGGGCCGGTCGCGCTGATGCTCATGACGTTGTCGGCCTCGTTCGGGAGGCTGACCACATCGCCGTCGGTGTCGAGGTTCACACCGTCGTTCCCTGCCGCCGCAACCATCAGGGTTCCCTGCTCGTTCGCGTAACTCGATGCACGCTCGATGGAGTCTTGAAGCACCGCCGTTTCGGAGTCGTTCGGGAGGGGGTAGGCTCCGAGGCTCATGTTGGCTACGTCGGATTCGATGTCGCCGGCGTACACCATCGCCGCGATGATATCCCCGAAGGTGGCGAACGGCCCCGTAAACACGCGAAGCGCCACGAGGTCGGTCTTGGGAGCAGTGCCGAGAATACCGTCTTCGTTCGACCCGTCCGCGGCGATGATGCCGGAGACGTGGGTACCGTGGTCGCTGATGATGGGATTGTAGTCGCCGCCGTCGCCCGTGAAATTCTTCGAGAGGTCGGTGTTGAGCGCGTTCTGCAGGTCGGGGTGCGTTTCGAGCGCACCCGAGTCGATGACCGAGACGCGCGTTCCCTCGCCGCGCGTTTCTTCGTGAGCCTCGGGCAACTCTTGAACCTGCTTGTCCCACTGGAGTTTGTAACGAGACGGTTTGGACGACTCGTCGTCGTCCCAGTGGTCGTCATCGTGGTCGTCATCGTACTCCCTTTCGGCCTGGTTCAGTTCCATCTCGACGTCTTTCGAGTAACGAGTGCCGGAGACC
>CAYNQM010000146.1:0-7740 GCA_964399275.1 uncultured Haladaptatus sp. | reverse complement strand
GTCGCGGTCGATCACGTCCTCGATTCGAGCCTAGCGGCGTGGTCCACGACGCGAACGCGTTCGCACCCGGCAAGGCAACGCACGTCACCCGCGAGCAGTTCGGCGAGGAGACGCTGTCGAGTCTCGGACTAGATTCGGACGAACCAGCAGTCCGGGCGGCGGGCGCGGTGCTCTCCTACGTCGAGGAGACCGGAGCGGGCGTCCTCGGGTCGATGACGCGCCTCCAGTCGTACCACAGCGACGACCACGTGGAACTCGACGCGACGACCCAGCGAAACCTCGAACTCACCGAGACGATGCACGGCGACCGTTCCGGGTCGCTGTTCGACACGGTTGACCACACGCAGACGAGCGCTGGCCGTCGCCTGCTGAAGGAGTGGCTCCAGCGACCGCGACGGTCGCCCGACCTGCTTCGGGAACGGCAGTCGAACGTCTCGGCCTTCGCCGAATCGGCACTGGCCCGCGAGGAGATTCGAGAAACCCTGTCGGAAGCCTACGACCTCGAACGACTGGCGAGTAAGTCGGCTTCGGGGAGCGCGGACGCCAACAGTCTGCTCAACGTTCGGGACAGTCTCGCGGTTCTGCCGACTGTCACGGATTCGATTGAAAACGCTCCCTCCCTGTCGAGTTCGCCACTCGCGGAACTCGTGGCTCGCCCCGACCGAGCGCAGGCGGAACAACTGCGCGAGGAGTTAGCCGAGGCGCTGGCAGAAGACCCACCGAACACCGTCACGCAGGGTGGTCTGTTCCGCCGGGGCTACGACGCCGAACTGGACGAAATCATCGACCAGCACGAGGAAAATCTGGAGTGGTTCGACACGCTCGCAGACCGCGAGAAGTCCCGCACCGGAATCACCCACTTGCAGGTAGACCGGAACAAGACGGACGGCTACTACATCCAAGTCGGTAAATCGGAAACGGGCGCGGTGCCCGACGACTACGAAGCCATCAAGACGCTGAAGAACTCCGAGCGGTACGTCACCGACGAACTCCGGGAGCGCGAGCGTGAAATTCTACGCCTCGAAGAGCAACGCGGCGAGTTGGAATACGAACTGTTCGGACGACTCAGGGCGCGCGTGGCCGACCACGCCGAACTGCTACAGGACGTGGGGCGCACCCTGGCCGAACTCGACGTGCTGGCGAGTCTGGCGGTTCACGCCGTCGAAAACGGCTGGACGCGCCCAGAACTTGCCGACTCCGGATTGGACATCCAGCAGGGCCGCCACCCTGTCGTGGAACAGACCACCGAATTCGTTCCGAACGACGTTCGAATGGACGACGACCGCGAGTTCCTCATTGTCACCGGGCCGAACATGTCCGGCAAATCGACGTACATGCGGCAGGTCGCGCTGATTACCTTGCTCGCTCAAGTCGGCAGTTTCGTCCCCGCGAAGGACGCCCGCGTCGGACTGGTCGATGGCATCTTCACTCGCGTCGGCGCGCTGGACGAGTTGGCGCAGGGTCGCTCAACGTTCATGGTCGAGATGCAGGAGTTGAGCAACATCCTCCACTCCGCCAGCGAGGAGTCGCTCGTCATTCTGGACGAGGTCGGGCGCGGCACCGCGACCTACGACGGCATCTCCATCGCGTGGGCCGCGACGGAGTACCTGCACAACGAAGTTCGGGCGAAGACGCTGTTCGCCACGCACTACCACGAACTCACCACGCTAGCCGACCACCTGCCCCGCGTCCAGAACGTCCACGTTTCGGCGGACGAGCGAGACGGCGACGTGACCTTCCTCAGAACCGTTCGAGACGGGCCGACTGACCGCAGTTACGGGATTCACGTCGCAGACCTCGCTGGCGTCCCGGTTCCGGTGGTCGAACGCTCCCGCGACGTGCTCGACAAACTCCGGGAGGAGAAGGCAATCGAGGCGAAAGGCGGCACGTCCAGCGAACCGGTGCAGACCGTCTTCGACCTCGGCAGTGGCGAGTTCCAGCAGGAAGCCGACTTGAGTGGAGAAGACGACGAGGCGAACGAGGAATCCGACGAACCGAAACACGACCCCGAAACGGAGACCGTGCTGTCGGAACTCTCGGGCGTCGAAGTCGCCGACGTGTCGCCCATCGAGTTGATGTCGAAAGTGCAGGAGTGGCAAAAGCGACTCGACGGCGACTGACAGCGCGCGAACTTCGACTTACGATACGACCGACGTATCCGACGCTCGCCGACACAGCAACGCCGTGAGATACTCCGCGTGGCACCACGTCAGCGGATTGGCGAACGAGACGACGTTCGCGGATTCTATCTCGTCTGCGATGGCGTCGTAGGACGCCTTCATGTGGCCCAGTTCTTCGACGACGCGGTCGAACGGAACGTGTCCGCTTCGTAGACGAGGTCATCCAAAACGCCGAGGTGGAACGTCGGGCTGTCGAATGCGGGGCCTGATTGCTGGGTCGGTTCGTCTGGTCGCGCGTCTGAGTCGCTGTTTGTCATGGCAAGCGTGGAGTGAATCGGCTCGTGGAGAGGATTGAGAGGGGGTCGGATTAAATCGCCCGGCCCGTTCCGAATCGACGGTCGGCGAAGTCAGTCGTGCCACTCCAGCACGGTCGCGGCCCACGTGTAGCCGGTTCCGGCGGCGAGGAAGCAGACCACGTCGCCGGACGAGAGCAGTTCCTCCCGCAGTCCGGCGTCCAGCGCGAGGATTTGGTCAACGCTCTGGACGTGGCCGAACTCGTCCAGATAGTAGGCGGTGGCGTCGAGTTTCGAACAGAGCAGGTCGTGGAACGACCGTTTCATGTGCGTGAGCGCGACGAAGTCGAGGTCGTCGCGGTCGTAGCCCGAGCGTTCGAGTGCGGTGTCGGCTACCGAGAGGAAGTTTGACAGGCTCACGTCGGCCAGTCGCTCTTTCATCCCGTCGGGGTCGGGAACGTCGAGCGTGTGCAGGTTCGCCTCGACGGTCGCGTGGCTGGCGGGGTTGCGCGACCCGCCAGCGGGCATCACCACGTCCTCGGAGAAACTGCCGTCGGTGACGGCCGCGCTCTCCCGAATCGTGGCGAGTGGGTCGTCGGGATTCGCTTCCAGCACCATCGCGCAGGCCCCGCTGCCGAAGTTGAACATGAACGACGAATCTTCGTTCTCGTAATCCACGAGGTCTTCCTCCCGACTCGCCGAGACGAGCAGAATTCGTTCGACGCTGTCCGCGACGAGCATCGCCTTGACTTGCCGGAGCGCAACGGGCGCGCCAGCGCAGAGCGCGTAGCTCTCGCTGGCGAACGCCCCCTCGGCACCCAATCGCTCCGCGACGTTCGCGGCGGCGCTCCAGACGACGAAGTCCTTGTACTCGCTTCCGTGGTAGAGGACGGCGTCCAACTCGCTCGCCTCGATTTCAGCGTCGGCGAGCGCGTCTCTTCCCGCCTCGACGCACATGTCCGTGACATGATTTTCGTCAGGCGGACAGACGTGTTTCTTTTTGATTCCCATCTTCTCCACGACGACTTCCTCGGGGACGCCGCTCTGTCGGGCGATTTCCTCGCCCGAGACGGTTTCCTCGGGGACGAAAATTCCGTAGCCGGTGAGTCCGACCATCAGCGGAACCTCCGGAGGCGGTTCGGTAGCTCTTTCGCCACGTTCCCGCCGAGTCGGTCGCGGAGCGTGCCGAGCAGTCCGTTCGGCACGAACAGCACGAACAGCACGAACAGCGCGCCGACGTAGAGGCTGGCGTGTCCGTTCAGGAACGTCTCGATGCCTTCCTGCACGGTCAGTCCGTTGAACACCTCGTTCATCATCGTCCCCTCGCCGAGATGGTCTCGGAGGTAGGGAAGGAGACCGCCGCGCTCCTTCGAGAGGAACTCCCGAATCGTCTCGTCGAACAGGTGGCCGAACAGCGGCCCGGCGAGGGTACCGAACCCGCCGATGATGGACGCCAGCAGGGCGTCACCCGCGACGAGGAAGTGGAACGACTCGTCGGGCGAGACGGTTCGCTGGTAGCCAGCCAGCAGTCCGCCAGCGATTCCGGCGAAGAAGGCGCTGATGGCGAACGCGCCGAGTTTGTAGCGGAAGGTGTCGTACCCCACCGCAATAGCGCGCTCTTCGTTTTCGCGGATGGCAATCATCACCCGACCGAACGGGGAGTGGATGATTCTCTGCATGGCAAAGTAACAGACCAGCACGACGAGACCGACCATGTAGTAGGACACCTCGGACTGCCCGAGGTGGACGAAGCCGAGCGACACCTCGTCGCCCGTCAATGACCCGATTGCCAGATTCAACGCGTCTACGCCGGGGACGCCGACGTTGAGTCCCGACGACCCGCCAAGGAAGACGCCGTCGCGCGGATTCTCGCCGACGTAGTCCCAGCCTTGGATGAACACGTAGAGCACCTGCGCGAAGCCGAGCGTTATCATGGCGAAGTAGACGCCACTGAGTCGGAACGAGACCGCTCCGATGGCCAGCGCGAGCGCGGTAGCGACGAGCGCGCCCAACAACAGCGACGCCATGAACGGCGTCGTCTCGGGCACTAACGGAATCTTCCCGTTCGACACGAGGACGACGAAGTACGCGCCCGTGCCGTAGAACGCGGCGTGACCGAACGAGAGGTAGCCGGTGTAGCCGCTGATGAAGTCGAAGGACATGGCGAACAGGGCGAAGTAGAGCACAGGAATCATCGTCTCCACGTGCGGGAGGACGGTCGCGGCTTCCGTCCCGAACGGCGAGTTCACCAGCAGGTCGTGGATGCCCGGATAAAGCGCGAGGAAGCCGATAACCACCAGATGCACCACGTGGTTCCGGGCGTACTCCGTGACCCACGAATCCGTAACCTCCGTGGCGACCGGAGACTCGGTTTCGGTGCTAATGGCCGCCCACCTCCTCGACGCCGAACAGTCCCTGCGGTCGCAGGATGAGCACGACCACGAGGATGAGGAAGATGGTCATCTCCGGCAGGCCCGCGAAGTCGATGGCGTTGACGAACCACCACGACATCGTGGCGTCCACCATGCCGACGAGGAGCGCGGCGACCACGGTTCCTCGGAAGGTTCCGAGGCCGCCGACGATGACGACCACGAACGCCGGAAGGAGTGTCTCCGACGCGACGGGGACGCTCGCACCCCACTTCGGATCCCACATCAACAGGACGCCAGCGATGCCCGCGAGGCCGGTTCCGAGCGCGAAGACGAGGGTGAACACCCGTCGAACGTCGATGCCGAGAGCCTCGGTCATCTCCGTATCTTCGCTCCCGGCCCGGATGATGAGACCGTATCGCGTTTTGGTGAGGAACGCCCAGATGCCAGCGACCGTCAGCAGGCCGAAGGCGATTTCGAACAGGGCGAGACCGCTGGCCGAAATCGGGCCGAGTCCGACCTGCTGTGTGAGGAACGCCGGTTTGGTTCCGAGCGCGGTCTGCCACTTGCTCTGGGGCTGTAGCCCGTAGAACAGGACGACGATTCTTGCGAGTTCGTCCAGCACGAGCGTCAGCCCGAAGGTGAGCAGAATCTGGTACACCGGCGGTCGGTCGTACAGTTTGCGGATGAGACCGACTTCGACCGCGGTTCCGAACACGGCGAGGACGCCAAACACGACGACGACGGCGACGAAGAACATCGCCAACTGCGTGACCGCGCCGGACGCCGCGAGCATGATGACGAGCAGACCGCCGAAGTAGGCTCCGAGCATCGTCAGCGACCCGTGTGCGAAGTTCAGCACGCCCATCAGACCGAAGATGAGCGTCAGGCCGCTGGCGATCATCACGTACAGCGCGGCTTTGGCGAGTCCGTCGATGACCACCGACGCGAGGTTCGAAGGTCGGACGAACTCCCCCAGCGTGGCACCGAACCCCGCGAGAACGACGTCAATCATGCGGACAAATACCTCCGGAGTCGCTCGTCGTCGGCCGACACCTCGTCGGCGTCGCCGTCGTCCACGACGCGACCGTTGTCGAGGACGTAGAATCGGTCGGCGAGGTCGAGCGCCAGCGGCAGGTTCTGCTCGACCAGCAGGAGCGTGGTGTCGGTCGCCGCGTCGGACAGCGCCTCCGCGACTGATTCCACGATGAGGGGGGCGAGTCCCTCGCTCGGTTCGTCCACCAGCAGAATCTCGTTGTCGCCGACGAGTCCACGGGCCAACGCGAGCATCTGCTGTTGCCCGCCGCTCAGGTTTCCGGCGTCGCGGGAGCGATGCTCTCGCAGGTCGGGGAACGTCTCGAACGCGAGGTCGAGGGCGGCGTCTACGTCGTCGCCCTCCGGAACCGCGACCTGGACGTTCTCCTCGACCGATAGCTGAGTGAAGATTCTCCGCTCCTCGGGAATCCAACCGATGCCCAGTTCGGCGACTTCGTGGGTTCGTTTGCCCACCAGTTCGGTTTCCTGATACCGAACGCTTCCGGTTCTGGGAGGCGTCAACTGGAGGATAGTTCGAAGTGTGGTCGTTTTGCCGACGCCGTTTCTGCCGACGAGGGCGACCACTTCGCCAGCCTCGATTTCCATCGAGACGCCTTCCAGCACGTGACTCTCGCCGTAGTACGTGTGAACGTC
The DNA here is from genome assembly GCA_964399275.1 of uncultured Haladaptatus sp. Taxonomy (GTDB): domain Archaea; phylum Halobacteriota; class Halobacteria; order Halobacteriales; family Haladaptataceae; genus Haladaptatus. The sequence goes on along the minus strand of CAYNQM010000146.1, from coordinate 1,269 downwards.
TTCGACGGTGAGGAGGCTCACGCGACCCCCTCCTGTTTGGATTCGTATCCGCCGAGATAGGCGCGCTGGACGCTCTGGTCGTCGCGCACCGCTTCGGGCGGCCCGTCGGCGATGACCGACCCCTGATTCAGCACGACGATGCGGTCGCTGACGCGCATTACGATGTCCATGTTGTGTTCGACCAGCAGGACGGCGTGGTCGGTGGCGACGTCCTCGATGAGGTCAACGATGTCGCCGACGCTCTCCGAGGAGACGCCAGCGTTCGGTTCGTCCATCAACAGCACGTCGGGGTCGCCCGCGAGCGCGATGGCGACCTCCAACTGGCGCATCTCGCCGTGACTCAGGTTTTGGGCCGTCGTCTCTGCATACTCCGCGAGTTCGACGCGCTCCAAAATCGCGTGGGCCTCCTCGGCGTACTCCTCGAACGCACCCGCGTTCCGCCAGAAGTTCGCCGAGCCGGATTCGTGGGCCTGTACCGCGACGCGAACGTTTTCGAGGACGGTGTTGGTCGGAAAGACGTTCGTAATCTGGTAGGATCGATGGAGACCGAGGCGCGCGGTTTCGTGCGGTGGTTTTCCCGTGATATCGCGCCACTCCCCGTCAGTTCGGAACTCGATGGTTCCCTCGCTCGGCGTGAGAACGCCCGTCAAAAGATTGAAAAACGTCGTCTTGCCCGCACCGTTCGGGCCGATGAGCGAACAGAGTTCGCCCTCCGCAAGCGAAAAGTCCACGTCATCGACGGCGACCAAGCCGCCAAATCGCTTCGTTAGCCCCGTGGTTCGGAGCATGCTAGAGCGAACAGGACATGTCGCTGGCTCCTTTCGGAATCGTTGCCTGTTTGCCTTCGATGGTGGCGACGGGTTTGCCGGGCATGACGGCGGCCTTCCAGCTATCCGACCACTCGTCCGTGGTCGGTATCGGGTTGGCGACGGTCATCGCCGACCGAGCCTGATTGTTGTACTTCTGGAAGACGTAGCCGTTCTCGCCTTTCGGCGTGTCCTTGACGGTCATGCCACGCATGGCGTCGGCGATGTCAGTGCCCTTCGTGGAACCGCTCTGGTTGACACCCTGCACGATGGCCGAGGCCGCGGTGAACGTTCCGGACGTGAACAGGTCGGGAACGACGCCGTAGGCCTTGGTGTAGTCGTCCACGAACTTCGTGTTGATGTCGTTGTCGTACTGGTTCCAGTGGTAGCGCGTCGTGAAGGGGCCGAGTTTGGCCGACTTGATTTTCTCCTTCGTGAGGGGTTTACCGAGCACTTTCTGCAT
>CAYNQM010000145.1:5868-7901 GCA_964399275.1 uncultured Haladaptatus sp. | reverse complement strand
CTCAGTATCTATCCCCAGTGTTCGAGCCCCCGAATTGTCTCTACCAGCAGCACCAATACTAACCGAGAGAGGAGATAGACCAATTGCTGCTACGCTAATTCCTTTTAATACAGTACGTCGATTCGGTTCATCTACTTTATTAAGCTTCTTCATATTATTTTCTCATCACTTCATCAGTGACATATTAAGTTATGATGTTATACAATATATAGTTTTCTAGAATAATTTGTCAGTTTTTAACATATAAACTGGATTAGTTTATACTATTTTCCTGGTAGAACTTCATACGTTAAAATTTGATACTATACTGAACGAGGAACAAAGTCTGATGGATCGTAGTCGATGCACAAACAAGATTTCCGCTGAAGAATAGCTGTTTTTCGTGAATTGCGACCCCCTATTCCTCAACAGTTTCCTTGCTGAAATGGTCGTGGCAAAGTAGTCAGAAAACTACTCGCCGTTGAGCATCTCCGGAACGAAGTACTGATTGTACCAGACCATCACCACACTCAGCACAACGAGATACCAGCGCGACATACTCGGCAACGTTCCTTTGCCGTTCATCCGCGCCAGCCACGGCAGGACGATACCACAGCCTGCGAGAACGCCCCAGCCGAGCGCGAGGCGCTCCTCGACCCCCTCGACGGGCAGCGGCAGGCGGACGTTCGCGAGGAGCGTCACGAGGCCGTAGCCCGCGAGCAGGCCGCCACCAACATCCACCCAGTACGGCTGGCTCGCGTAGTTCGTCATCGCGAGGACGCCCGTCATCACGCCGACGACGGTCGCCGCCACCTGCAACATCACTCGTTGCTGGGTCGGTGCAATCTCGTAGCCCCGCCGATAGAGCAAGTAAGCGACAACACCTGCAACGACCAGCCCCAGCACTTTCAGACTCGGATTCACCCACGGCGGCGGGCTGTAGTAGAAGTCGATGAGCCACGTCGGCCCCTGCTCGATGGGCGGATGTTCTGCCCCGATATGCGGGTTTCTCGGCCCGATCGGCGATTGGTCCGGCATTAGCGAGTCACCCGGATAGCGGCAATCGCCGCAATCACGCCGATGAGCATCAAGAGCACGATCTTAAGCCACGGCGGGGCAAGCCCGATACTCGTCAGTCCGTAACCAACCGTTGCCGCGACGACGACGCCGCCCGTACTGCCGATGTTGGTGTACGAGACGGCCCCGAGGAACACCGCTACCATCAGTATCCCCGTGATGATGGTGCCCGCGTAGGTGGTTCCGCCGGGTATCTGGTCGCCCGTTCCGATGACGAACGACCCGAGTCGAGTGCTCATCTCGCCGAGCGTGTTGAGACTCACCGTACTGCCGTTCGGAAACCAGGAACTTTGGTTCTCCAAGGCCGTCGCGTTGTCGTAGTACGGTGCGGTCTCGTTCAGCCCTGTCGAATTGTTCGGTTGCGCACGCACGACACCAGACTCACCGAGGGGAACTGCAATCATCGCGAGCACCGCGAGCAGGCCAACCAACAGATGAATGGCAAGCGTCCGCGGCGACTGCGTGTCTTTTGCGGCGTGTTGTCCGGGTCGAGAGGTGGTCTTTGTGTGAGTGTGTCGAATCATGCTGAGCTTTTCACCAACCGGATGACGGCCATGTAGAACGCCACAACGAGCGTCCCACCAAGGAGGATGGTCACGCGTGGCGGCGCGGCATTGTCCAATAGGACGAACACCGGCCAGTGTATCCACGCGAGCAGTCCAACGAACAGGTTCCAGACCAGAATCGCCGGGCCACCGAAGGCACCGATAAGATTGGTGATAACGCCGGAGACGCCGTCTAACTTCTGCTCAGGCGTATCCGCCGGAGTCACGCCGTCCGGCCCCTTCGTGATGAAGAACTGCGTCACCCCGGAGTTGTCGTAGGTGACGGCACCACCGCCGAACATCACCGCCCCCATCACGAAGTAGATGAGCACAATCTGTGAGGCGCGAATCGCCATTAGAGTCCCCTCCGTATCGCAGCAAATGAGAGGAAGCCCACGCCAGCCACGAAGACAACGTCGTATGTCACCCAGC
>CAYNQM010000145.1:0-5858 GCA_964399275.1 uncultured Haladaptatus sp. | reverse complement strand
GCCGATGACACTGAAGGCCGTGAGCGTGAATACTCCCGCAAGCCCGGCAATCTCCCCGCTCGGCTGAATGCTCCCAACACCGCCGATAACGAGGACGGTCACGACCATCGTGAGGAAGCCGGTGAACGCGGTACGCGGGCCACCCGCAGGGGACAACCCCGCGAGCGCCGCGATACCCTCGAGCAGACTGTGGTCGTTCCCGATGGCTTCGCTGAGCGAAATCTCGAAGGTCTTGGTAACGCTCAGCCCATCGCTGGTCGTCCACGTCACATTGACGACGAGCGACGAATTATGGAGGCCTTCGAGGGTCAGCGACTTCGAGAGCGTTCCCGGATTCGAATCCGAGGCCGTCCACACGGTGGTTGTGGAGCTGGCGTTTTGGAGGGAGGCGGTCACGTTCCAACTCGTCACGGTCTGGTCGCCCTCGCGAACGGTGACCGACACGTCCGCGCCATCGAGCGCCGGGAGACGGCGCACTTGCGGATGGAGCACCACGGTTGGTGGCTGGCCCTCAAGCGTCGTCACCCCTTTCGGAGTGACCACGACGGTTTGCGTACTCGCTGTGAGCGGCGTGTACGTCCCAACAATGCGTTGGTCGCCGGTCTTGACGTTGTACAGCGCGAGGCGGTGGCGCGTGTTGTACGCCAGCTCGGCGGGGAACTCACCCGTGGCTCCGAAGTAGTCCCCGAGGACAGTTTTGTAACTCCCGTTGAGGGGGCGCTGGACAAGCAGGACGGTGTCGTCGCTTGGGTAGGTTCCGGTGTAATCGTCGATGCTGAAAATCGTATCCGAGACCGTCTGCCCATCCGGGAGCAAGTAAATCGACTGCGTGTCATAGAGCGAGCGCACGAAGATACGCCGATTGTAGTAGCCCTCGGACTCAGCCACGACGATGAACGGTTTGCTGACGGGCAGGCCGGTCATGTCGATGACGCCGTTTGAGGTGGTTCGTTCGTAGATTTCGACAGACCCCGTCTCGTTCGTGAGCATCCGCAGCTCGACCGTGGCGTTATCCACGAGCTCGGACGGGGTGCTTTCGTTATAGATGCGCAATTCGCTCGGGATCGAGAACGATCGCGTCGCCGACGTCGTCGATTTGCCGTACTCGTCACTGAGTTCGACATGCCACGTATGGGAACCACCCTCGCTGACGGTGGTGGAGGCAGTCACCGTCCCGTTCGCCGTAATCGAGTCACTTCCAACCTGCGACCCATCGACGAAGAACCGCGCGGTCACCGTATCGCCACCCGCTCCGGAAAAGTCTGCATCCGTGATGTCCACCGAGAACGAGATGTCCTTTTGATTGAGATTCGCACCGTCAGCCGGAGACAAGCCGGTGATTTGCGGAGCAGAGTGTTGCACCTCGAACGAGAACGCCTGCGACGTGACGGTCGCACCGTACTCGTCGGTGAGTTCAACAGTCCACGTATGGCTTCCATCGTCGAGGCCGGTCGCCGTCGTCGAGACGGTGCCTGCCGACGTCCGCGAATCGGTGCCGACTTCGGTGCCATCGACGAAGAAGCGCGCTGTTACGGTATCGCCCTGTGTTGTTGCGAAATCTGCATCCGCGATGTCCACCGACAGGAGGACATCGTCAGATTGCTGTGTCGTCCCGCCTTGCGGCGTGGCGGAGGCAGTCTCGACAGACGGCGCTCGTGCAGTGAAAAGCACTCCTTCGTCGTGGAGTCGGGCAACGGAATTCCCCCCGGAACTCGCAAAGTCGATCTGCACTCGATAGCGACTGTAGCCGGAGTCAGCAACCGCGTCGGTCGAATAGTTCCCCGACGTTGAATAGGTATCATTCGAGAGAGTATCACACGTCCCGCCACTGCATCCTTCCCAGGTAACGGTGGCTTGGGCATCCTGCAATTCGAGATTGACCCACGCACTCGTGGCGTTCTCTACGTCGTGGGGAGCAGAGAGATACGTCCCGGACGACGCCGACCCAATCACGCGCCAGTTATCGTACCAGACGTAGTCCGAGGTAGACCCACCATTTCCATTGTAAACCCCAGTTCCGTAGCCGCTTGCACTATCATATGCAGTATCCGACATCGAGAGTGAGACGATTGTGCTCCCGTCTGAGTCGAACACCGTGACGGTTGTCGTGGTTCCGCGGCGGTCAATCTCGACCGTGTGCCACTCGCTCGTGCCGCCAAAGTCGGACGTGGTCGAATCCAGCGTTGACTTCCCGCTCGGCGTGTGTTTTTCAATCCGCCATTCGTTATCCCACGCGATATGTGAGAGAGCGTAGTATTCATCAGCACTTTGCGCTCCCCAGTACACTTTCGGAGACCGGTCGTGAATGGAATCCGCGCGAATATCGACACGCCCAACCTCGCTGTTTGCAATCCCGTCAGCGGGAGAGAGATTCAGCGCATGATTTGACGTATCATCGGAAGAGAACCCATGCCGGAGCGAATATTCCCCCTCCGTCGTCTGTCCGGACCGAACTACCTTAGGCGTCGGCGCATCCCCAGAAAAGGTGTACTCCGACATATCGTCATCTTCGAAGGACTCGAAGGTTGTCTCAGTCCCTGACGCAAGAGACACAAAGGCACTCTCGCCCGTATCTTGCACCGCCATGTCAGTCAATTGGCCGCTGTTGAAGTCTGACGCCGTCGTATGCTGACTGCCGACGGCGTTTGTCACCGCCGCACCGGGTGCGACGCTCACGACGAGATACGACGCGATAAGCGCAAACAGCACGACTCGTCGCCGCATCACTTCGCACCTCCACTGGCACCCGTGAGATACACGACGGTGAGCACGGACACCACCAGGGCCGGAAACACGAGCTGGAACAGGTACGCCGTCCCCGTATCGAGACTCCCTGCATTGTCGTTCAGCACGGTATACATCGGTTCCGCCAAGAATCCGAGCAGCAAGACGGCGACGCCGTAGTAGACGATGTCTACCGGCGTCAGGCGGCCACGATTGTCTGAGTAATTTCGGGTCATTCTGTTAGTTAGTTTTCGCGGAAATGCCGAGGCTGACAATCATCGCGATGACGAACAACGGCAACACAAGCTGCAACAACGTCGCACTCAGCGGGTCAACTTCGCTCGTCCCCATCTGGATGGCCGTGTAGACCCACGGCGCGACTGCGATGAACGACACGAGCGTCGCGAACGCCAGCACGATATCGACGTACTGCACTCGTCCGCGCGTATCCCGAAGTCGGTGAAAGAGGTCATCCTGCATCGGTTTCACCCCGGTTGCAGCCAGCTTGTAAGCGTCAGCAGAATCGCCATCGGCAGCATCAGCGACACCATAAATTGGACGTGAACCGGCAAGCCGTCGAGTGGTTTGCCAGTCCAGTACATCCACGCCGGAGCGACGATAACGATCCCGAGCAGTGCGAACACCGCGAACCAGAACCGAACCGGATTCACAAGAACCAACCATCCTGTTCGTCACTCTCGCCGGTCACGCCGATACCGAACCCGTCGAACGCGAACATTGCTTCCGCCGCTTCGATGCCTGCGCCGCCCTTTGCTTGCGCTTTCGTCTGGCGCTGTTCGGTCAACCCGACCGCGCCCGTCTCGACGTCGCTCGCCACTTCGCGCGGCCCCGCACCAGTCCCGAATGCCGTCACGAACTCGTTGAACCAACCCGCGCCAAGCCCACGGTCGCCGCCACCCGACCCGCCGCCACCGACCGAGAACCCACGGCCGTCGCGCCGGTTCGACTCCCACGGGCGCGGCGGTTCGCTCTCGATCTCGGGTTCCGTCTCTGTTTCTGTCTCCGTTTCCCCCTCGATTTCCAGTTCAGTCTCCCACGACCAGTTGAAATCGTTGGGCGTCTGTTGGTCGGTCTCCGTCTCGAGGTCTAACTCCGTCTGCGTGTCCGTCTCCGACTTCGCGCCGACGAACCCGCGCACGAGGTCGAGATTTATCTGCCCGCTTCCGAGCATCTGCGAGTACTGCTCGCGGTGTGCTGGCGTCTGCGGTTGTGTCAGCGACAACTCGATGAGCCCGCGCGGACGACCCTTCTGCGGCGCTACCTCCGGTTCTTGGGCGCGGTTCTGTCGCCGTCGCGAGCCGCGCTCCGTGTCCGTCTCCGACGCGAACGGTCGTCCAACGCCGTCGTAGTCACCGCCCTCCAGCGCGTCGTACCCGGCCTTTACCTGCCGTTCGACGGCTTGCTGGTAGAGGTTCGGCGTCACGCGGTCGTCCTGACCCCCGCCCGATTCGGTTTCCGTCCGACCACGACCGCGCCCGCGACCAACGAGACTCGCCTGTCCGCGCTCGCTTCCCGCGAACTCGCGGACGTTGACCCCAAATTCCTGCATCGCCTGCGCGAGTTCAGACCGTGCCTGCGCTTCGCCCGCGATTCGGTTCAAGGATTCCGAGGGCGTTTGCTGGTCGGTGTTGGCTTCGACCGGCGTAGCGACCTCCGTCTCGGTGGCGTCCGCGGTTTCCGTCGCGGTCTCCGTCCGCCGCGTCGTCCGACTCATCTCCATGGTCGCGTGGTGGATACTACTCGTGTGGCTCCGGAGCGGTGCGCTCTTCGCGGCTACGGCCGTTGATTCCGACGCTCGCGACTGCCCGCTCGCCGTGTCGAACTCCAGTTCGCCGCGAGCACCGCCTGCTCGGAACGAGTCTACCAGCGCGTTCTGGTACGGCGTCGCCGGGAGTTCGCCGTTTCGGGCGAACTGCGCTGCCCGAGCTGCCTTCGTCTTCGTCGCGCTCGCGACACGTTTCCCGCCGCGAATCGCCGCCTCCTCCGAAAAGAGCAGTGGCTCTTTGTTCGGAAAGTAGCGGTTCGCCGACTTCGTTCCCTTTGCTGCTTTCGTCGCGTGGTAGCCGACGCGCCCCAGGGCTTCCTCGCCTGGCTGAATGGCCATCCGGGTCGCCAGTCCCGTTCGGCTTCCGACCTTCGCCGCCGTTGACATCGCGGCGTAGGAACCCGCGAAGCTCCCCGCGAGCAGGCCCGCCGTCTCGAACGGGTTTTCTCTTACTTGCTTTTTAGTGGCTTGACCAGCCTGGAAGCCACGGTCTGCAACATCCTCGCCGAACTCCCATCCACGACCTTCTAACGTCTCGTTGGCACCGTAGCCCGTGAGTTCGACAGCTTCCATCCCGCTCTTCACCAGCCCTGGAACGTTCGCAATCGCGCCCGCACCTTTCACGGTGCCTTTGCCGAAGCCCCGGAGGCTCTCCTTGTACTGGGTGGCGAGGTCGTCGCGTCCCACGGCTTTCAACAGTTCCGCACCGGCAGAATGTCTCGCAACGCCGGATTCAGGATTGAACGTCGCCTCCGCCACGTCGTTGGTCGTCTGCGTGACCGTCTGGCTCGCATCTTCCAGCGCGTCCTTAACTTCGTCGCCGGGGCCACCGAGGCCGACTGACCAATCGAAGTCGCCGAACTGCTCGCTGGTCTTCGTCTCGACTTTGAGTTGGCCGTTCGGCCCGCGGCCGACGTCGGCGTGAACGCCGGGATTCGCGGCTTCGATTTCGTCCTCGATGATTTGCTCGCCGAGTTGCCCGCCGCTGTATGCGTTCTGGCGCTTGCGCGTCTGGCCTTCGATGTCGGTGACGCTCACCGTTCCATCGTCGCCGACGGTCACGGCCAGGTCGCGCCCGTACTGTTCTTCTAACTGCGCCTCGATTGTGTCGGCTTTCCACTCGCGCCATGCGTCGGTTCCGGGGGTTGGTGTATCGACCGACTCGTTCGTCATCACGTATTCGCCGTCCGGTGTCGTCATTTGCTCCGGTTGGTCGCCGAAAACGGGACGGAACTGAAGTGACCCATCCGGGCCAGTGCGCACTTCGACATCTTCGGCCCCCGTTTCTTGTTTGATGCGCTGGACTGCCACCGATTCGTCGTCGAAGTGGAGGCCATCGCGAGGAGGG